>DATKYV010000260.1:0-15552 GCA_035528275.1 Terriglobia bacterium
CGACCTCCGCAAAGCCAAGGAAATTCTCGACACGGACCACTACAACCTGGAAAAAGTGAAGGAACGGATTCTCGACTACCTGGCGGTGCTTCAACTGAAGCCCCAGCTCAAGGGGCCGATCCTTTGCTTCGTGGGACCGCCGGGCGTGGGCAAGACATCGCTAGGCAGATCCATCGCGCGGGCACTGGACCGCAAGTTTGTCCGCATGTCCCTGGGCGGCATCCACGACGAAGCGGAGATCCGCGGGCATCGGCGGACTTACATCGGCGCGCTGCCGGGGCAAATCATCCAAGGCATCCGGCGCGCTGAAACCCGCGACCCGATTTTCATGCTCGACGAAGTCGATAAGATCGGTCGCGATTTCCGGGGTGACCCTTCCTCGGCATTGCTCGAGGTGCTCGACCCCGAGCAGAATTCTCACTTCCGCGACAACTACCTGGACGTCCAGTTCGACCTATCCAAAGTCCTGTTCATTTGCACGGCGAATATGCTCGACACAGTTCCTCCGCCGCTCCTCGACCGCATGGAGGTCCTGGAGCTTCAGGGGTACACCGAAGAGGAGAAGATCGAGATTGCCTTCCGCCACCTCATTCCCAAGCAGACGGATGAGCACGGCGTCAAGAGTCCGGACCAGATCGAGTTTACGCGCGATTCGCTCCGCGATCTGATCCGTCACTACACGCGGGAAGCGGGCGTCCGGAATGTGGAGCGCGAAGTGGCAACGGTTTGCCGCAAGCAGGCGCGCAAGATCGCCGAGGGCTCGACCGAGAAGTTGACCGTCGTGCCGGATACCTTGACGGCAATGCTAGGCGTTGCCCGCTTTCGCCTGGAGACGGAAATCGTCGAGCGTACGCGCCAGCCGGGCGTGGCGGTTGGTCTGGCCTGGACCCCCACGGGGGGTGACGTGCTCTACGTGGAAGCTAACGTCATGAAGGGCGGCAAGGGCTTCACCATGACCGGTCACGTGGGTCAGGTGATGCAGGAGTCCATGCAAGCTGCGCTGGCGTGGGTTCGGGCCCACGCCGCCGACTACGGCATCGATCCGGATTTCTTTCAATCACGCGACATCCACATTCACGTGCCCGCCGGCTCCATTCCCAAGGATGGTCCCTCGGCAGGTGTGACCATGGCGACGGCTCTGGTCTCCGCCCTGACGCGCCGGCCGTTGCGCGAGCGTGTGGCTATGACCGGGGAAATCACCCTCAGCGGCCAGGTGCTTCCCGTGGGAGGTATCAAGGAGAAAGTCCTTGCGGCCCGGCGCTCCGGCGTGCGCACCGTGTTCCTGCCCGCGGACAACGAAGCGAACGTCGGCGAAGATCTCAGCGAGGAGCTGCGGGAAGGACTGGACCTGCGCTACGTCAAGACGATCCTCGAGGTTATCGACGTGGCGCTGGAAAAAGATCCGGTCCCCGAAAAACCCGCCAAGCCGGCCCGGGATGTGGAGTTCGCACGGACTTCTGCCGGACCGCCCAACTGATCCTGAACGAACTGGGACCTGAGAGCTTGACCTTACGCCGCAAGCTGCCCTATTGACCTTCGGGCTGGGCCAAAAATCGTTTGCCCGGTCGGAAACCCATCGTCATCCAGCCCTGAAATGCGTTGACAATCGTCGGCTCTGACACTATAGATAGCCCACCTGCACCCTTCAAAAACTCGGCACATGGGGGGGAGGCCGATGTATTGCCGCAGTTGTGCTCATCAAATTCCCGATCAAGCTGAATTCTGCGTATCGTGCGGCCAGCGCCCGACGCTCGGCATACGCTTCTGCAACTCCTGCGGAGCTGAAACGGTCCCGACCGCCGTCATTTGCGTGAAGTGCGGGGTCCGGCTCGTCCGGGGCGGGGAGAAGGATTGGCTCGTCGCCTTGCTCCTTTCAATCTTTCTCGGCTCTTTGGGAATTGACCGGTTCTATCTGGGTTACGTGGGTCTCGGCATCCTGAAGCTCGTAACGCTCGGCGGGTGCGGCATCTGGTGGCTTATCGACCTCATCCTGATCTCAATGAATAAACTGCCCGATGCCCAAGGGAATCCCCTTCGGCAAAAATAGGGAGTGGCTATCTTTACGAGCGGAATTCCCCGGCTCTTCATCATCCTGACCGCGCTGGCGGTGTTTTACTCAGTCTCGCCCGAAACGCTCACCCGGGGTCCGGACTTGTGCCTGTGGCGGAATCTCCTGGACATCTCCTCTTGTCCGGCGTGCGGCAGCACGCGGGCGCTGGCGGCGCTCTTTCACGGAAGGCTTGGGGCCGCATGGGCGTTCAATCCCAACGTGGCGGTCACAGCTCCCTGCCTCCTGGCGATGTTGGCTATTGATATCCGGCATGCCTTGGGAAGAATTCGGACTGCGCGGGGGTCCATCCTGCATTCCTCTTCGAATCGACGGGAGTTGTAGGTGTCAGCCGGGCTGAATTCAGGGTCCATCGGCCGCTCCCGTTCCGTTCCGCGCTGGGCTTTGTGGAAGCATCAGGGATACGTCGTCCGCTAACGGATTGGCATGTCTTCTAAGCGGCAAATTCTCCGGCGCTCGATGGTGGTGGTCTTCTTCTCCCTCCTGGGCGGCCTCACCGGCATTTTGGTTGAAACCAGCATCGCCGCGAAGCTGGGGCTGTCGAGAACTTCCGACGCCTTCTATATCGCCTTCACGGTGCCTTACATCATCACCAATCTGATCTCGGCGACGGGCCAGTTCTCACTTGTCCCCTTCTTCTCGGCGCTGGAGGCGCGGCACTCCCCCGACGAGCTGTCACAGGGTTTCAGTTATGCGGTCAACATCGGTTTTCTGGGTCTCAGCGGGATTGCCGTGCTGGGAGCGCTCACCGCGCCGTGGCTGGTTCGAGGTATCGCCCCCGGCTTCACTCTGGGGCAGGTTGAGTTGGCCGCCCAGCTTAGCAAGGGCCTCTTTCTGATCATCATTCCCGCGGGAGTGGCGGAGGTATTCCGCTCCTTCCTCTTCAGCAAGCGCCGCCTGGCCCTGCCTTCTGCCGCAAGCCTGATTCGCAACGTCACGGTGATCGCCAGCATCCTCTTCACTTTCGAGCGATACGGCGAATACAGCATTGTGATCGGTTATCTTGTCGGATACCTCGTTCAGTTTGTTATCCTCGGCGGACAGATTCTGGTTCTCTATCCCCTCCGTTATTCGTGGATTGTAGCGGGCGGCGGGGAGGCGTTTCGGAACCTGCGGGGAGCCGGCAGAGCGCAGCTTGTGTCGGCCTCGGCGTGGCAAGCCGTTACCATCGTCGAGCGGATCATCGCCTCATTCCTTCCCGCCGGCACGCTCACCGCCCTGAACTACGGTCTCAAAATCATGACCAGCCTGACGGAACTGCTCGCGGGCAGCATCGGCACCGTCACCCTGCCGGCGCTTTCCAAGGCCACGGCCCTGGAAGCGCCCAGAGAACGGCACAAGACCTTCCACGACATTCTGGAAATCAGCCTCAGCCTCGTTTCTCCGGCGATGGTTTTCTGTCTGATGCTCGACAGCAACATCATCCGGCTGGTCTTCGAGCGCGGGAACTTCACACCCGAAGCGACGGCGTTGATGTCGGAGGTCTTCTTCTATTACAGCCTCAGCCTGGTGGTCTATTCGCTGATGAGGGTCCTGACGTTTTACCTCTTTGCCCGGAACGAGAGCGCCGTCTTCTTCCGTCTCGCGGTTTTCCAATACGGTCTCAACATCGGTTTCGATTTGCTCTACGTGGGCGTCTTGCGTATGGGAGCCATCGGCATTCCGCTTGGGCTCCTGAGCAGCTTGATTGTGGCCTGCGGACTGGCGGTTCAACGCGACTTGGCCGACCTCCGGGCCGTGCTCGATCGGTCGCTGGGCATATTCACGCTTAAAAACGTTCTGGGCTCCGCCCTGGCGGCCTTGACGGTGTGGGGATTAGGGATTTGGTTTCAGTCGCCTGCCTCGGGCTTCGGGAATTTCCTCTACCTATCGGCGCTTTGCGGCGCGGGAAGCTTGGCGTATGTCGCCGCCTTGAAAGTCTCACGCGCCAAAGGATTTTCTCTGTTCGCGGCAATCTGGAAGCGGCCGGAGGATTCGTAGAACCTGTCTCGCCAGTTGGAAAAACCTTCTTCGAGACGTGACAGACTCATGTCGCGAGGCGGAAGGTCCGTTCTCTTTCTCCATCGAATGGGTATTCAGCAGGGGCAGGGGGCGGGTGTAATTTCCGCCCGTTTTACTTCTCAGGTGTGAACGTCACCTTGAGGAGGCGCCGACCGACACGAAAGATCGCCACGGGATACTCCGCAGGGTTGAATTCCCAGGTCGGATCGGCCAAGCGTTGCCACTCGGGAGGGTCCGAATTCCCCGGGCTGACGGAAACCGCTCCCTCCTTGATCTTGCGCTGCGCCTCGGCGTTTGAGGAAAGGAGGTTCAGCTCCACGAGCAGCCGGAAGAGTTTTTCGGGGGAACTCAATGAATACTCGTGCGCCGGAAGGTCGGCAGGCAAAGCCTTTTCCTGGAACTGCGCCTTGAAGTCACTCTGTGCCTGATTCGCCGCCTCCTCGCCGTGGAAATCCGCGATGATCCTTCGTGCCAGACTCTTCTTGATTTCGAGTGGATGGGCGTCTCCTGAGGCAACGGATGCTTTCAGCGTAGCGACTTCCCGCGGCGGCAGGTCCGTCAATAGCTCGTAGTATCGCCACATCAACTTGTCGGAAACGGACATCAGTTTCCCGAACATTTCCCCTGGAGCCTCGTTGATACCCACGTAGTTGCCCAACGATTTCGACATCTTCTGCACGCCGTCCAGGCCCTCGAGAATGGGCATGGTCATGATGATCTGGGGTTCCTGCCCATACTCGGGCTGAATGCCGCGGCCGACAAGCAGGTTGAATTTCTGATCGGTCCCGCCTAACTCCACATCAGCCTGGAGGGCCACCGAGTCGTAGCCCTGGGCCAGGGGGTAGAGCAGTTCGTGGACGGCGATGGGTCGCTGTTCCTTCAGGCGTTTCGAGAAGTCGTCGCGCTCGAGCATCCGGGCGACGGTGTACTTGGAGCAGAGGGTGACCCAATCGCGGCCGGTAAGTTTCCCCAGCCAGCGGCTATTGAAGTCCACCACCGTTTTCTCCGGGTCGAGAATCTTGAACACCTGTTTCTTGTAAGTCTCGGCGTTGGCGGCGACTTCTTCCGGAGTCATGGGCTTGCGGGTCACGTTCTGGCCCGAAGGGTCGCCGATCATGCCCGTAAAATCGCCGATCAGAAAGATCACCGTGTGACCGAGGTCCTGAAAGTGTTTGAGCTTGCGGATGAGAACGGTGTGGCCAAGGTGGATGTCTGGTGCGGTGGGATCGAACCCCGCCTTGACGCGCAGCGGCTTGCCAGTCTTGGCCGAGCGCTCGAGCCTGGCGCGAAGGTCTTCGGCCCGGATCGTCTCCTCGGCACCTTTGGTCAGATAAGCGAGTTGTTCGTCCAGTGTCATCCTATGGGTGTTTACCACCGAGTGGCCTATTTCGCCAAGTCCCCGTGCATGCGTGCCCGCTCAGTGGGTTTCGGAAAGGGGACTCGCGCCTTATTTCTTGAGAAGCACGCGCCGCCCTTCGATGCGGATCCGGTCCTCGACCAGCAGGCAGACGGCCTCGGAATAAATTCGGTGCTCTTCTTTCAGGATTCGGGCGGCGAGGGTCTCCGGGGTGTCCTCGTCGAGGATCGGGACGACCGCCTGGCAGACGATGGGTCCGGTGTCCACGCCTTCGTCCACAATATGAACGGTGCAGCCGCTGAACTTGACGCCGTACTCGATGGCCTGCTTCTGGACCTCCAGCCCCGGAAAAGCCGGCAGCAGCGCCGGATGGATGTTTAGAATACGCCGCGGAAACTCGCGGATGAAGTAGGGGCTAAGGATGCGCATGAAGCCCGCCAGGCAAACCAGGTCCACCCGGAATTCCTTCAACACCGTGACCACCTCGCGGTCGAAGGCTTCGCGCTCCTTGCCCTTGGAGGGGATGAATCGCGTCGTCAGCCCCATCTTGCGCGCAGTCTCGAGACCGGGAGCTTCTTCGCGATTGCTGATGACCACGGCAATTTCGGCCGGAATTTTCCCGGCCTGAACGTTGCGGGCGATGGCTTCAAAATTCGAGCCCCGACCGGAAAGTAGAATGCCCAGTTTTTTCATGGCTCACACTCGGAAAGGGCGCCCGCGAGGGGAATAAGAATCCATCCCGGCAAGCAGCCCGTTGGAGTCGCGAACCCGTCGGAAGGGATTCGCCGCGAGGGATTCCGGCTACTGCCGTTCCAGTTATTTGGAGCTGCCTCGGTAAAGAGCGAGCTCGGCTATTCAACAGACGTTTCGGAATACGAGCCTTGGTCCGTTAAGTTGGAACGGCACTAGGCTTCGACGTATTTTACACTCGGCCGGCCGCGGAGGATACGACCAACGATCCAAGACTTTTCCCGCTTCTTTTTGAGCGCTATGCAGACGCGGGCAAGATCCTTCGGAGCGACCACGAGAAGCATTCCCAGACCCATGTTAAACGTCCTCAGCATGTCGTCCTGCGGGACCTCGCCGCAGCGGGCGATGAGCTTGAAAATCGGCAGCACGGGCCACGATCTCAGACGGATCTCTGCCCCGCAGTTCCGGGGAAGAATTCGTGGCGTGTTATCCGTCAGGCCTCCGCCGGTGACGTGGACCAAGCCGCGGAGCCAGCCCTGCGCCAGCAACGGCCGAATCACCGGCCAGTAACAGCGGTGCGGGGCGAGAAGCTCATCTCCCAGCGTGCGCCCCAGTTCCGGAACGCGTTCGGAGAGCTTCATGCCCTCCTTCTCGAGAAGGACCTTACGCGCCAGCGAATAGCCGTTGGTGTGCAGGCCGAGTGACGGGAGTCCGAGAATGATGTCGCCCTTCTGAATGCGGCTGCCGTCGATGATCTTGCGGCGCCGAACCCAGCCCACAATGCACCCGGCCAGGTCATACTCGTCGGGGGCGTAGAACCCGGGCATCTCGGCGGTCTCCCCGCCGATCAGCGAGCAGCTCGCGGCGCGGCAGGCGCTGGCTAGGCCGCTGACGATTTCTTCCACCGCGCGCGGGTCCAATTTGCCCGTGGCCAGGTAATCGAGGAAGAAGAGCGGTGCGGCCCCGTGCACGGCGATGTCGTTCACGCAGTGATTCACGAGGTCCGCGCCCACGGTGGAGTGGCGATCGAGCGCGAAGGCGATTTTGAGCTTCGTCCCCACACCGTCCACGCTTGAAACCAGCACGGCGTCGCGAGGCAACCCCTTCAGGGCATAAAACCCCCCGAATGCCCCCACTTCACTCAATACGTGGCGGTCAAACGTCCGCCGGGCGAGGAGTTTGATCCGGGCTTTTGCCCGGCTGGCTGCATCGATATCGACGCCCGCGTCTTGGTAGCGCATGGTGTGATGATCAGGGTGGCGCGGAACCTGTGAAGACTGGGCGGTTCCGCGTCCGCGAGGTCTGAAGATCCTCAACTCGGGCGAGTCGTTGCCCGTCGGCTGGCGCGCCTATTACCGGACCGCGCGGCGCAACGGCAACGAACTACCCGCAGCGATCAGAATATCTTCCCGGTTCTCGACCAACGGGTCTTGCTGCTGAAGTTCCACACAATCGAAAAGTTGAATTTCATCCGCTCCATCAAGTCGTCGTTCGTCCACTCCTGGGTGGGCGCGTCGTAAGACCAGTAGACGAACAGGGGCTCGCCCACCACATTGTCTTCCGGCACCAGTCCCCAAAAACGGCTGTCCTGGGAATTGTCCCTGTTGTCGCCCATCACGAAGAGATATCCGGGGGGCACGCGCAATTCGCCGTCCCGAATGAATTGCGGCATTTCGTGCGCCCATCCGGGATCCAGTCCCCAGGCGGCGGGCAGGGTTTCGATTTGACTGACCGTGGGCGGAAAATTATCCCGCAAGGGAAGAACTGTGGTGTATTGGAATTGAACGTAGGGCTCCTCCAATTCCCGGTCGTTAACAAAGACCCGCTTGTTGATGATCTTCACCGAGTCGCCCCCGGTCCCGATTACCCGCTTCACGTACATCACCGATGGGTTCCGTGGATAACGGAAGGCCACGATTTCCTGGCGCCGAACCGTCTTGATGGGGGGGAGACGCAAAGAAGTATAAGGAAGGCGCGGGCCATAAAGCAGCTTGTTCAGGAAGACGTGGTCGCCGATGAGAATCGTCCGCTCCATGGAGCCGGTAGGAATGACCGTCGCCTCGGCGATGAAGATACGAATGAAGAACACTCCCACCAGGACCAGGAAGAGCGAGCGAACCGTCTCCCAGAAGCCATCCCTCCGCCGTGGGGGGGGAGCCTTGGGTTCCGGCGTTGCCGGGCCACCGTTCGGCGTCGGGGTTTGCGGATTGGGTTCAACAGGTTCCATACGATTGCTGCAAGATCAATCTCGATTGCGCAACGCGATCAGCGGTTCCTGGACGGCCGTTGGGTAATTCGAAGTGTAGCAGGCCAGGCAGTAACGACCTTCGGTGTCATCCACGGCCTGGCGCATGCCTTCGAGTGAAAGGTAACCCAGAGTGTCGGCCTCGATGAACTGCCGAATCTCCTCCACGTTGTGAGTCGAGGCGATGAGCTCCTTTTTGGTCGGCGTATCAATGCCGTAATAGCAGGGGGAAACGGTCGGCGGACAACTGATCCGCATATGGACCTCTTTCGCCCCCGCTTCTCTTACGATGCGCACGATCTTGCGGCTGGTTGTTCCGCGAATGATGGAATCGTCCACCAGGACGACCCGTCTCCCTTCCAGGAGGCTTCGGACCGGATTGAGCTTCAGCTTGACGCCGAAATCCCGAATCGCCTGGCTGGGCTCAATAAACGTTCGTCCAACGTAGTGGTTGCGGATGAGCCCGAAGCGAACAGGAATTCCGGATTCCTCGGAAAAGCCCATGGCGGCGGCCACGCCGGAATCCGGTACCGGGACGACCAAGTTGGCTTCCACCGGGTGCTCGCGCCACAGAAGCCGCCCCAGCATCTCCCGGCTTTGCTGGACCGAGCGCCCGAATACCACGCTGTCCGGGCGAGAAAAATAGACGTGCTCGAAGATGCACTGAGCGGATGGGGCGGGTGGCGTGAAGCGCAGCGAAGTTATTCCGTTGCTGTCGAGGATCACCATTTCGCCCGGCTCGACCTCGCGGATGGGCTTGGCGTTGATCAGATCGAATGCGCACGTTTCGGAGGCGAGCACGTAAGCGCCGTCCAGGCGTCCCAGGCTGAGCGGGCGGAATCCCCGCGGATCGCGGATTCCGATGACGCTTTCTTTGAGCAACACAACAAGCGAATAGGCGCCCTCCACCTTGTCCAGCGCATCGGCCAGGGCCTCCGGGATCCCGGAATGCTTCGAGCGGGCGAAATAGTGGAGGATGACTTCGCTGTCGCTGGTCGTCTGAAAGATATCGCCGCGCCCTTCGAGTTCCCTGCGGATGGCGGAAGCGTTCACCAAGTTGCCGTTGTGGGCCAGAGCCACCCGTCCCTTCTGGCAACTGACGGTGAGCGGCTGGGCGTTCTTCAGGTCGGTATCCCCGGCCGTCGAATAACGCGTGTGTCCGATGGCGCAATTGCCCGGCAAACCGCCGATCACTTCCTCAGTAAAAACTTCCGCCACGTGCCCCATGCCCTTATGGCCAAGCATCGTGTGGCCGTCGCTGGCCACGATTCCGGCGCTCTCCTGTCCCCGATGCTGGAGGGCGTAAAGGCCCAGATAAGTGAGCTTGGAGGCCTCGGGATGCCCGTAAACTGCGAAAATCCCGCAATGGTCGTGGAACTTGTCGTCAGGGAGAGAGTGACTCCCGAAGAACTGCGACGCTGGGTGCAAAGGATCTTCTCCGCTTATCAAGCTGGCAGAAAGGGGATTCGGCTTTCAGGTTAGTGCCCGATATGTCTTTGCGTCAATTTGTGAGCCACGTCCCTGGGTTCGGCTCAACCTCAACCAAATCCTATTTTCTCCCCAACTTCCAACGGACGCAACAAGTTTCTGGAAAAGGGCAGAGGGCCCTCCCCAGTAGAATGCCTGTGAGGTGAATTGCCTCCCTCAACCATTCGGACATCGGCTTTGGCAGCATACTTCGCAGGGATATCCAGCGGCGGAGATGACTTACCAGTCCCGGCAGGGTGGATGGGGTTGGGGAACGAAACTCGCCCCCTGATTCCGCCACCAGGCGTGCCACTCTTCCGCGGCGCGTGCGGAATCGGCGCGCGACGCGTCGGGAGGAAGCTTGATCTTCTGGCCGGTCAAGCTCTGCAGGGCAAAGTGGGCCACTTGGCGGACCTGGGCCTCGGGGTCTTTGATCATGGCGAGCACGGCGGGGATGACGTCCTTACTTTCGAGGTTTTTCAATCCCAGGATGGCGTTCACGCGGTCACTCGGCTGAGGCGAGCGGAGTTTCTCAAACAGCATTTGGTTAGCGCGGGGATCGTTGAAGAAGCCCAAAGCACGAAGAACGTCACCCCGTAGCTCCGGGTCGGGAGTGGCCGACGCAATTCCGAGCAGCACGGGGAGAAATGCTTTGTCACCTCGTTGCCCAAGCAGCAGGATGGCATACGAACGTAACGCCTTGTCGCGCGGGGACGCCGGTCCTCCGGCGGGTGAGGGAACGGCAGGGTTCACGCCTCGCGCGACGTTGGAGATTGCCTCCCAGGCTGCGGGCGTACCAAGGCGCGCCAGTCCCTCCAGTGCCTGCTGGCGGTCCCAACGGCGTTCCTGCGCGGGAGCCGTAGCCAGCGCAATCAGCTGCTTCAGGCAAAAGGGCCGGGGCAGGCTGGTCACGACCAAAGCAGCCTCGCCGAGATCCTTGGCCTCAGGGTTCGCAAGCTCTTGGAGGAATGGCTGGAAGGCAGCCTCGAGCTGCTTTGTCGTGGAAGGGGCGATTTCGAGCGAAAGCTCGTTGATCGCCAGGGCGTAGGCCGCTGGCGGTTCGATGAACTCCTGTGTCTGAGGGTTGACGGCGAGCAAGGGAAGGCGCCGTTCGGCCCGCACGTGGTAACGGCCGGGAACGGGAAAACGAGCCCACTGGTCGAGAAGCCAGCGCTCGATGTGTGTCTGGCCGGGGGGCAATGTCACTGAACCGTAGACCGCCGTCCCCTTGGCGCCGCCGCAGGGCTGCGGTGCGGGGTCGGCAATCCGGTGCCCGCCATCGTCCGTAATCGCAAATCGTGGTTCCGATTCGAGTTCGGTATTCAATATCCGGCTCGGTGTCCGGTAAGAGAATGCGAACGTCCGCGAGCCGGTATTCTCGATCGCGAACACACAGAAGACAGGCTCACCGTGCAGAAACGTTTTCTTCTCCAACCGGAATCGCGCGACGTAGGAGACTTGGGCGAGGGCGAGAGGGGCGAACCCGAGGCCAACAATGGCCGCCAAAATGAAGACTCGGGAGAAGCAGAACCTCTCCGGACAGGGAACACCTTTGCGGCAGAGAATTCCAACCGTCCAGCGGGGGCACATACCGTCAAGTTCCATCGTCTCCATCATAAGTGAAACTGGCCCCATTCGACGGGCTTTTCCTGGAGGCTGGATCGCGTGCACCGGTGGCTCGAAGCCCAGCGAACCGCGCAACCGGCGAGGTGATGTGGCGGAATGATTTGAAATCGCGCCGTTCGGAGAGTTAGCATCCAAGGGTAGAGAGGCCTTCGAATGACCCGCAGGTATCGCCGCCCGAGCAGGTTCTTCATCGTTCTTACCGCAGTGATACTGGCCGTGCCGGCCACCTCCTGGGCGGTGATTAAGCTCTATTTGAGGGACGGGACTTACCAGTTGGTCCAAAGTTACGAAATCGTCGGAAAGCGGGTGCGCTACTACAGCATCGAACGTTCCGAATGGGAGGAACTGCCGGTTTCACTGGTGGATTTCGCCGCGACCAAACGCGCCCAATCGGACGAGGAAGAATCAAAGGAGGAAGAGCTCGAAGAAGCCCGCGAACTTAGTGGTCGGCGTTTCGACGCCGCGGATGATACCGGCTTCGAAGTCGCTCCGGGGATCCGTCTGCCGCAGGACGAAGGCGTTTACGCGTTTGACGGACTTCGGGTGATTCGGATGATTCAGTCCTCGGGCGAGGTGGTCAAAGATAAGAAACGCGCCGCGCTGCTTCTCGCCCTGCCCGGACCCTTCCTGAAAAACCGGGGATACGTTGTCCTGCCCGGAAAGAGGTCGGCGATCCGCATCCTGAATATGCAGCCGACGTTCTACGTGCGGTCATCGGACGATCTGGGAAACAAGCTGCAGATCATCACCCTCAAGTCGCGCAAGGAAGCCCGCGAGGTCGAACGCCTGGAATGGCGTGGCGGCGTGGCAACGCCCGAAGAGTTGCGTGCGGCGGTTCCTATCGAGCGCTCGGAAGTGGCTCCAGGTATTCTCAGAATCAGTCCGACGAAGGCGTTGGAGCTGGGCGAATACGCCCTCGGCGAATTGGTCCAGGAACAACTCAACCTGGAGCTCTGGGACTTCGGCATTGAGGGCGCGCCACTCCAGCTTTCTCCGGAAAGCGAATCCCCTCCCACCATTCGCCGCTCCGGCAGCCCACCGCAGAATTGACTTTGTGGGTGGCGCATCCACGCCACGGCGGCACAGGCACATGCGGTTCGTTTGCATGTGTGCGATTCAGAGGATTAGAATTGAGACGTGGCGCGGGGGTCCTTCCGCCTGGGGGATGCTTCACTCTTGGCCATGAATCGGCTTCCGTGATCGCACACATCCCACAAAGCGGGATGTGTGCGCCACCCGCGGTAAGACACCGCAAAGGACACGCGCTTTCCGGGGCAGGCACCGCCCTTACAGCAGAACAGGCACGGTCGCCGGTAGGGGAGCACCTTTACGGTGCTCCCGCGGGAGGGCCATGAAGACCCTCCCCTACCAGTACGAAACCTCGGATGCCCACCTAAAGGTGGGCGCTACAGTCGTGCCCTGAGGCGGCGGCTGAAGCCTTCCGCAAAAAAACCGTCTCTGTGTCTCTGTGGCGAAGCCCAGGATTGACTTCGCTTCTTGCGCCGCCCATAATCCGCCTTCGCTTCGCCAGAGCAAGTCAGGAAAGCGCCAAACTCAGAGTGGGGATTCATACCGGTTCGTGACCGCGGCTCGCAAGTTTGGGACAAAAACTTTGAACCTGAGACCTGTTCTGCCCGCTCCCATCCTTGGGCTTGCCCTCTTTCTGCTAGCTCATCCCGTTGAGGTCAAGGCTCAACACGCCCCGGGCGGGCAAGCCGCCCCCAGCTCAGCGCCCTCGGTTCCTCTTGGTTTCAGCCCCCGGAGCTACAACCAGCAGCAACGGTGGGAAAAGCGATTCCTGCGGATCCCCAGCGCCAACAGGTGTGGCAAGTATCTCCGGCGGCTCACCCGCGAACCGCACGTCGCGGGCACGCCCGGCGACCGGCGGGTTACGGAGTTCATTTACGACGAGTTCAAGCGCGCGGGTTTGAACCCGGAAATCGTCGAGTACTCGGTGCTGCTCTCCTATCCGAAGAAGGTGGCGTTGGAGCTGGTGGCGCCGGAACGCGTGGAGCTCGCGAACCCCGAGCCGGAGATTCCCGGCGACCCGGACACGCGAGTTTCAGACCCCGTGGCGCGCATGCCCTGGAACGGTTATTCGCCCTCCGCCGATTTGACGCGGCCCATCGTCTACGTCAACTACGGCAATGCGGAAGACTACGAGCGGTTGGAGAAGCTCGGTATCAGCGTCAGGGAGAAGATAGTGCTCGCCCGGTATTTCCACGGCTATCGCGGAGGCAAGAGTCTGGAGGCCGAGCGGCGCGGCGCCGCGGGCATCATCGTCTATTCCGACCCCGCCGACGACGGCGAGCCGCGCGGTCCCACCTATCCCCGCGGCCCCTGGGGACCGCTGGGACATTTCCAGCGCGGCGCGGTGGTTTACGATTTCTTGGTTCCGGGCGATCCGCTGACTCCCGGATGGGCGTCGACGGATTCGGCGCGGCGTATTCCCGTGGACGAAGCGAAGGTTCTCCCCAAGATTCCGATGGTGCCGATCTCGGCGGCCGACGCCGAGGAGATCCTGAAGCGCCTCGACGGCCCCGAGGTTCCCAAGGAATGGCAGGGCGGGTTGCCCTTCACGTATCACGCGGGTGGCGCCGCCGTCGAGGTTCGCTTGCAGCTCGAGATGGAACAAGGGTCGACGCCTATCTGGAACGTCATCGGGAGAATCACGGGAAGCGAAGAGCCGGAAAAGCTGGTGATCCTCGGCAATCACCACGATGCCTGGGTGTATGGCGCCGTCGATCCCTCCAGCGGCACGGCGACGATGCTCGAGACGGCGCGAGCCTTCGGCCGCCTTCTGAAGGAGGGTTTTCGGCCCCGCCGCACGATTCTCTTCGCAAGCTGGGACGCGGAGGAATACACGCTGACGGGTTCCACGGAATGGGGCGAGCAATTCTCTGACGAATTGCGCAAGAACGCCGTCGTCTGCCTGAACGTGGACGCGTCAACGAGCGGCCAGGACTTCTCCGTGAGCATGGTTCCCGCCCTGCTTCCCGCCCTCGTCGAAGCCACGCAGGCGGTTGAAGATCCGGCGACCGGCGGGAGCGTCTATGAGCGATGGAAGACTCAACACGGCGAGAAAAGCGTTCGCAGCTACGCGGTGCCGGGCGCGGCCCGTCAACTGACGGGTCCCGTCCCCTTCGGCCTGCTGGGCGGCGGTTCGGACTACATGGTCTTCCTTCAGCATAATGGTGTGCCGTCAGCCGACATGATCTTCGACGGCCCCTACGGCGTGTACCATTCGATCTACGACGACTACGCGTGGATGGCACGCTATGGCGATCCCGGCTTCCGCTACCATGCCGCCATGAGCCGGTTGTGGGGACTTCTGGCGATGCGCTTCGCCAATGCGGACCTTCTGCCGTTCGACTACGCGATTTATGCCGCGGAGCTCGCGGCCTACCTGGAGAGCTTAAAGAGCATCGCCCCCGAAGATTTTTTCGCGAATGACATCCGTCCACTCATTGAGCAGAGCGATCTCTGGCGGAAGGAGGCCGGCAAGGTGAATGCCCAACTCGAAGCCTGGCGCGCCGGGGATACGTCCCCTGTAGCGGCGCTCGAAGCCCGCCCCCCGGCTGGCCGGGGGGAGCGCCCGTCAGCTGACGGGCGGTCGCAGACCGCCGCTACAGAATCGATCAACAGCCGGCTCATGGCTCAGGAGCGCGCCTGGCTCGATGAGGAGGGCATTCCAGGGCGGCCGTGGTTTCGCCACCTGATTTACGCGCCCTTGCCGAGTTACGAGGCGGAGACCTTGCCGGGCTTGCGCGAGGCCCTCGAAGCAAGCGACATGGATCGCGCCCGACGGCAGGCCAAGCGCCTGGGCCAGGCACTCGACCGCGCCCTCGACTCATTACTGAGATCCGCAAATTAGACTGACGGCATTTCTTGTAGTGGTGCCCCGGCAAGCATGGGCGGCGAAAGACGCCGGTGGGGACACCGGCGCTACAGCGGACGGGACTAGTGTCGCGTTACAGAAGAAAGTGAAACAGTGTAGTGGCTGTCATCCTGAGCGCCAGCGAAGGTTCTGCTTTTGAAGGCACTCAACCCAAACGAGATGCTTCGCTGCGCAAGGCTCCGCTCAGCATGACAGGTTCA
>DATKYV010000261.1:0-9386 GCA_035528275.1 Terriglobia bacterium
CCACTCTTTCCCTGGGCACTCGCCGAGCAGTGGCGGATATCGTCGGGTGGGGAAGGGGCAGGGACGGCGAGCAAATCAAAGAAGCCGTGGGCCGCATCACTCACTCCCGGCGTTGAGACGTATCTTACGGCTGCCGCCTGGTATCGCTCACTTGGCGATCTGACCTCTTCGGACGCAGTTCTGAAAGCCGCGATCGAGGAACTGCCGGCCGGGTCCGCTTCACCCATGGTCCATTACTATCTGGCTTCGAACGCTCGCCGCGAGGGCAAGGAGACCGAGGCGAAGCGATACGCAGCCGGGGCGGCCGCCGCGCCTTACGAAAAAGTATTCCCCCATCGGCTGGAGGACGCGCTGGTGCTGGACGAGGCGCGCCGCGAAGATCCGCTTGACGCACACGCGCCTTACTTTCTCGGAAATTTCCTCTTTGCGGTCGGCCGCTACGATGACGCCTCGCAGATGTGGCTGCAGGCGCTGGGAGCGGGATTTGAGTATTCCGTGCTATCCCGCAATCTGGGCCTGTACGCGTGGCGCGTGAAAAAGGACTTGACCGGCGCGGCGGGGTTTTTCGAGAAGGCCATCGAATTGGCGCCCGACGATTACCGACTCTACGTGAGCCTGGACGAAATCTACGCCAGCCTTGGAGATCGGGCGCGGCGCGAGAAGCTCATGACGAATGCTCCGGCGGCGGTTGCGGAGCGGGACACGGTGCGTGTGCGCCACGCGCTGGTTAACCTCCAGCAGAGGAGATACGGGCAAGCGCTGGAGTTGCTAGCAAACCACAACTACAAACCTTGGGAAGGCGGGCAAGTCGTCCGGCGCGTTTACGTTGCCGCCAACCTGGAAGAAGGAAAGGCCAGCCTCGCCGCCGGGAAGCCGCGTGAAGCCGAGCAGGCATTTCGGCGGGCCCTGGAATACCCGGAGAATCTGGGGGTGGGAACACCCGATAAGCCTCACGACGAGGAGGCGCTTTACTGGCTGGGTGAAGCCCTTCAGGCTGCGGGAAACGCGCAAGCCGCAAAGGAGGCTTGGGATCAGGCGGTCGCGAGTGGAAAAGATGCCGGGGGGCCGGGGCGCGTCTTTGCGGCCCTGGCCATGCGCCGACTGGGACAGGCGGATGAGGCGGAAAGCATTTTCAGCGAGCTACTCGAGGCGGCTTCGTCGGAAAAGGCCGGCGCCTCCAGCCTTTATGCTGCCGGGCTCGTGGAACGATATCGAGACCGTGAGAGCGAAGCTCGGGAGTTTTTCCAGCGCGCGATTGATGCCGACCCGGACTTCTGGGCAGCACAGATCGAGCTGGATCGCGCTCCGATCTGACAGCGATTGCTGCCGGACCCCGGCTGAGCGTTCCGATCGATCGACAAGATCAAAGCGGGGCTTCACCTACGCCCAGAAAATCTCCGGCGTGCATGTGGGCCCGTCGAGGTGCCCCACCAATCGCTTCTCCAGCGGCTCACGTGCCGGGTCAAGCGCCCGCTGTAGCTCCTCCACGCGCTTCCGGCCGAGTGGCGAAAAGCTACGGGCGATTTCCACATTCTGTTCGATGAACTCGACGCGCGGCATGCCGATCACCGCCGTGGTCACGGGCAGACTCATCGAGTAGCGGAGCAGCGAATCGATTTTGGCTTTTCCCGGCCCCTCGCCCTCCAAAAATTCCTGCCCGGTCACCTTCATGGCGATGATGCCCAGTTTCTTCTTGTTTGCCGCCGGCAGAGCAAGTTCCTCGAAGCGGCCGTTGCGCGTGGGGTTGAGCGCCATCTGGACACAATTCAGATCGTGCCGCTCGATGGCCTGTTTCATCACCGCGCCATCGGTGTGGCTGGTCATGCCGATGAAGCGTGCCATCTTCTGCTCGCGGGCTTCGAGGAGGCCTTTGAGGGCGCCGTCGGCGGCCTCGAGCTTGGCGAGATCGTCTTCGTGCCCCAGACTGTGGATATGCACGAGGTCTACCTGATCTAACTGCAGCCGCTTCAAGCTGCTTTCCAGGCGGCGCATGAAGTCGTCGCGCGTGCGGTCAGGAATCTTGGTGGCGATGAAGACGTCTTTGCGGCGGGAAGCCAGAACTTTTCCCACACGCGTTTCGCTCTTGCCGTCGCCATAAGCGTAGGCCGTGTCAAGATACGTGATGCCCAGGTCGATGGCGCGGTTGAGCGCGGCCAGCGCCTTTTCCTCCTCCTCATACATGAGGAAGCGGCTGCCGCATCCGAATGCCAGAATGGAAACGCTCGCCCCGGTTCGCCCCAGCGTCCGGTGGGGCAGCAACGGCTTGGCGCCGGGCGCCACCTTGCCGACCGCGCCCAGCAACGGCAAACTGACGCCGGCGGCAGTCCCCAGTCCCAGCCGTTCAAGGAATTTTCTGCGGGTGAAATCTTTGCTCATGGCCACTCCTTCGTCGAATTATTTCGACGCGCCCCGCGCCTGATTTGCGCTGGCGGGCCGGAGCATGCTGCCCGGCACACACCCTGCGTCGTCCGATTTAAGGTCGATGTCGTCGAAATCTCCCGTTTCGTCAAACGAACCGAAGCCGATCTGTCCGCATGTGAAAGTTGTGTCCACCACGGAGAATAGCGGCTCGCGACCCTCATCTGCAAAGACCTCGATGGAACCCGTCCCAACATTCCTTACCACGCGAACCTCGTGCCAATCGCGGTCGGGCAGGGCAGGAGCGGCTTCTGTACCGGCGATGCGTTTGCGCGGCTCGCCGTTGACGATGAAGATGCCGTTATGGACCGGCTGCTCGGTGCCGCGGTCGGCGGAAAGATGAGTGTAGTAGAAGTGCAGAGTATCCACGTAATTGAACACCACGATCATCGACTTTCCTTCGCGGCGGACGCGCGCCCGCAGCTCGAAGCTGCCGACGTTCACACCCTTCAGCCGCGCGAACTGCAGCGGCCGGCGAGGCACGCCCGGCGGCCGGTTGCGCAACATGTGGAGAAAGCGGTTGCCCCCCTCGTCGGACGCCTGCCAGTCGCCCGCATCAGGAAAGTCCCACGCCGAGAGGTCCGCTTTCTGGAAATCTTCTTGAATGCTGATCGATCTCAGAACCCGCGGCGCGCCGCTGAGAACTCCGAATGACGCCGCCAAACCTCCTGCTGCAAGCAGAGATATGAATGCCAACCGCCTCATTTTGTACGCCCCCGGTCCACTCGCAAACATGCCCCGACAGTCCCCGACATTATACGCATTCGTGGCCGCATCGCCAGCGGTTTGATTCGCCGGTCGTGGGCCATTTTGATGTAGGGGCGGCTTTAGGCCGTCCGTCAATTGACGGACGGGATTAACCCGCCGCCACAATTTTCAAACTGGCCCACTACGGATTCGCCGGCTGCACACTCTGGAAGCGCCGGGAATTCAATCCTCGCGCCGGGGGGGCGATCCGGACGGAGCGAGCCGAGTTCCTATGGCGGAGGATTTTCCATTTCAAACCCCGGCTAAATCGGCTATAAGTCACACGCCGTGCGGTTGGCCGGGAAATTGGCGCGTCCCGGTCCGGGAAGTGAAACGCTCGAATCGGTCAGGTGAGCTTGAACAATTCTCATCAGCCGTCTTATTCCTCCCCCAATCTCAAAATCCTCCCCCTGCTCTTCTTTGCCTCCGGCGGATCGAGCCTGATATTCGAAACCATCTTCACGCGCCTGCTCACCTACACCTTCGGAAACACGGCGCACGCCGTGAGCACGGTGCTGGCGGCGTTCCTGGGCGGCTTGGCCCTGGGGGCGTATCTCATCGGCCGGTGGGTGGACCGGCGCCCGCCCAGCCTCTGGATTTACGGCCTGCTGGAATTGCTGGTGGGTGTGTATTGCCTTTTCATTCCGCAGCTGTTTGCGTTGATCACCCGGGCGTATGTGGGGCTCTATCATTTTTTTGAGCTTGGGCCCGCGGCCCTGACGGCGGTTCGCTTCGGCCTTGCCGCCGTGGTGATTCTCATCCCCACCGTAATGATGGGCGGCACGCTTCCGGCGCTGGCACGCTTTGTCACCGCCGGCCAGCGTGACGCGCCTTGGCGAATCAGCCGTCTCTATGCCTGGAATACGCTGGGAGCCGCGCTCGGAGCACTCACTTCGATCTATTTGCTGATGCCCTCCTGGGGAGTCGGTGGGACGATCTGGTTCGCGGTGGGGATCAATACATTGGTTTTCGCTGCGGTCGCCTTCCTGGCGCGCCGGAGTTCGGCCGATGGCTCTCCTGGGTCCGAAGCGGCCTCTCCGGAGGCCTCGTCGTCGGAAGGACCGCCTTCGAAAACGCGCGCCGCTGTGCTGCTCGCGGGAGCATTCTTCACCGGCCTGGTGGCGCTGGCCTACGAAGTGATCTGGACGCACGTCCTCGCTTTCCTGATCGGCAACACCGTGTACGCATTTGGAGTGATGCTTTTCACCTTTCTCTGTGGCCTGGGATTAGGTGCGCAGATCGTGGCGCGCCGTTTTCAACGCCCCGCGATGTGGGGACGCGCCCTCGCCGTGTCGCAAGTCCTCCTGGCGCTGGCAATATTCTGCACGCTGCCCCTGTGGACTCGGATCCCCGACCTTTTCGCGCAGGGTCTGCAGAAGGCGTTTGAGTTCGATCTCCTGAGCGTGGCCTTCTTGCTCCTCCTCAGGATGGTCTATCTCGGCTGGAAGATCTACCGGCGCGCTCCTCAAGCGGCATTTCCGTGGGGGCGGGCGATCGAGTTAGGTGCTGAGGCGTTGCTTCTCACCGGCCTGATGGGCGTGGATACCGCTTTTGTCTGGAATTACGAGATCACCTATTTCCTTTCTGGCGAAATGCTGCGGTTTTTCTGCGCCTTCTACCTGCTGATTCTTCCCGCTCTGCTCCTGGGTTTAAGCTTCCCGCTGCTGCTGCATTTGGCCAGCCACCGCGCTGCGGAAGTTGGTGCGAGGGTTGGAGGGGTCTACGCCGCCAACACCGTGGGGGCGATTCTGGGTTCGGTGCTGACGGGATTCGTCGTGCTTCCGCATCTGGGTTCGCTCTCCACGCTGCGCGCCGCCGCCACGGTGAATCTGGCGCTGGGCTTGGGCTTCGCCTTGGTGCTGGTGCGCCTGGATTTGTTTCGCAGGCTGCTGCTGGGGGGCATCGTCGCCTCACTGGTGCTGCTGTTCTGGGCAGGGCAGGGAGGCTGGGACGCTCGCCGCATGTCGCGTGGCTCCTACGTCTATTTCGACTCGGGGTGGCCCATCGACCGCATCCTTTACCTCCAGGAAGATGTCGAGGGCGGGCTGACTTCGGTGATCCAAGTCGGCGACACGCGCGTCATGCTTTCCAACGGCAAGTTTCAGGGGAACAACTCCGGCGAGGTCGGGGCGCAAATCCGTTTTGCTTTGATTCCCATCCTGTTCACTCAGGAGTTCGAACGGGCACTGGTCATCGGTCTGGGGACGGGCAACACCCTGCGCACCGTCACCCAGTTTCCGTTCGAACACATTGACGCGGTGGAAATCGCCCCGCGCATCGTCGAGGCGGCGCGGCTCTGGTTCGGAGACGTCAACGATCTGGTCTTCGACCGCGACCCCCGCGTCAACCTGTCCGTTGCCGACGGGCGCAATTTCCTCCTTCTCTCCCCCCAGCGCTATGACTTGATTACGATCGAAATCAGTTCCATCTGGATCAGCGGCGAAGCGGACCTCTACAACAAGGAGTTTTACGAACTCTGCCGGAAGCGCCTGAAGGAGCGCGGCGTGCTTCAGCAATGGGTGCAGATTCACCACATGCGGACGGAAGATTTCCTGGTGATTCTCAACACGGCGGCAAGCGTCTTCCCGCACGTCGCCTTCTTTCTGGGGCCGGAACAGGGTGTGCTGGTCGCCTCCGCTTCACCCCTCGAATGCGATTACCGCCGGATCTCCGCCTTCGACTCCGATCCGCGCGTGCAGGCGGAGCTGGCGGCAATCGGTGTGCCCGGCATGGAGGCGCTGCTCGGCGAGCTGATGCTGTACGGCGATTCCATGCGCCAGGCGCTCGCCTTCCTGCCCCGATTGAGCGGCCGCTCGCAGGGTCTTGTTTCCACGGATTTCCGGCCCTATCTGGAATACCGAACGCCGCGAGGGAACGCGCTTCCGTACAACACTGTGCCCGTCAACATCAACTTCATGCAGCGCCTTCGGCCGCCCGGCCTGCCTGGAGAGCTGACCATTCGCAACCTGCCTTCGGAGAATGAACGAAACCTCATACTTGGATACGTTGCCTCGCAGCGCGGAGATATGGGCGTTGCCTTGCAGGCACTGGAGCGAGTTGAAGGCCCGGCGCGCGAGCGTGCGCAGGAAGAAATGTCCAGAATCGAATCGGGTGCGCACCACAAGGCGCCGTAGTCCCCGCCCGGACCCACCGGCGCGGCTGCTCAGCGGAAGGCGGGCGTTGAGCCCGGGCGGCCTTCGATTGAAAAGGCGAGTGCATGGACCAGAATCTCATCATTTTTGTCATCGTCGGATTCGCAGCGCAGATCATTGACGGCGCGCTCGGCATGGCCTACGGCGTGAGCTCAACCACTTTTCTGCTGACGGTGGGAATTTCGCCGGCGGCGGCGAGTGCCAGCGTCCACACGGCGGAGGTTTTCACCAGCGGAGTTTCGGGCATTTCGCACCTCAGATTCGGGAATGTTGACCGTGAGCTCTTCAAGCGATTGCTGATTCCGGGAATCATCGGGGGAATCGCGGGCGCCTACATCTTGACGACCCTGCCGAGTGAGAGAATCAAACCTTTCGTCGCTCTCTACCTTCTGGTGATGGGCGCGATCATCGTTCGCAAAGCCATGAAGAAAATCGAGGAAAAGAAAAGCCGGACGCACTTGGTCCCCCTGGGTCTGGTCGGCGGATTCTTCGACGCCATCGGCGGGGGCGGGTGGGGGCCGATCGTGACCTCCACCCTTGTGGCGCGAGGCGAAAAGCCGCGCATTGCCATCGGCTCGGTGAACCTGGCGGAGTTTTTCGTCACCGTGGCCGAGGCCACGACCTTCTTCCTGACCCTCGGCCTGGTCCACTGGAAGATCATCGTCGGCCTGACGGTGGGAGGCGTGCTGGCTGCTCCTTTGGCCGCCTACGTCTGCAAGCGCCTGCCGGCGCGCGCCCTGATGGTCATGGTTGGCACGCTCATCATCATTCTGAGCATTCGAACCATTCTTCTTGCAGCTTTCTCCTGACCATTGCCGGGGCGGTGACTCCGATTCCTTCTGGAAGGGCGCCAGTAGGATGCTGAAAAATCCCCGAAGCTGTCATCCTGAGGAGTCCGTCAGTTGACGGACGGCGAAGGATCTCTGCAGTGGCTTGATTCTACAAATACCGGGATTCTTCGCTTCGCTCAGAATGACATTCCCGAAGGCTTTGTCAGCGTCCTCCCCGCCCGATTTGCGCTTTGGCCGAACGTATTCTGACTTCCGGCAACCTCCGAACGCGGCTTGACAGTTTCCCCTGTCTCGCAATACCTTTCACATTATGAAAAAAACGAAATCCGACCGCCCGGCGCCAGCGTCCGCCTATACGGTGAAATCGCTCATCAAGGCGCTGAACATTCTCGAGGCTCTGGCTGAGGGCGAGCAACCCAGTTACACGCTTACGGAGCTCAGCCGGCGGCTTCGCCTTCACGTCAGCACGGTTCATCGCTTGGTGGTTAATCTCTCGCAGCAGGGGTTTCTGGACCATGACCCCACCACGGGGGGATATCAACTCGGCTACCGCGTTTTGCGCATGGGGCTGAGAGTGCTTGACCGTCTCGACTTCCGCCGCGTCGCTCATCCTCTCCTCCGCGAGCTGAACGAAAAAACCCAGGAGACGGTCCACCTGGTGATTCTCCAAGGTGAATACGGGATGTCGGTCGAAAAGCTGCTCAGCCCTCAACCGGTGGGTCTGGATGCGCGCCTGGGCGCCTTGATCCCGCTGCACTGCTCGGGTGTGGGCAAATCGCTGCTGGCCTTTCAGGACGAAGAATTTCTGCAGAGAATCGCCAGGCCGCCGGGCCTTGAACGGCGCACCGCGCGGACCATCACCACTCTTGCCCAACTGCGGAAGGAGCTCGCGACGGTTCGCGAGCGCGGGTATGCCGTGGACGACGAAGAAGCGGTGGAAGGCCTGCGCTGTGTCGCCGCGCCGATCTTCGACAATACAGGTCGCGTGGTGGCGGCGTTCAGCGTTGCCGGACCCGCCACACGAATCACACCCGAGCGCATTCCGGAAATCGCCCTGCTTGTCTGCGAAACCAGCCGGAGGATTTCCTTTCGCCTGGGATGCAGAGCGGTTCCTCCGCTGGGGTCGCCCGCGTAGGCGCCGTGCCTGGTGAAGGCGGGGCGAGCGGCTGCGGACGGGCGAAATCTGATTCTCCCGCGCAGGCGGCCCTATACCGACCTTATAATTCCCATAATCATATTACGAACAATGAGGTGGGAACTGGGGCCCGTGCCGGCCATGATGCGCCCTTGCGAGGTTGAGGGAACATAAGCCATTCAGATTCAACAAGATAGGCGTAGCATTCGGAATGCGGGCTGAAAATGGGTTCGTTCGGTACAGGAATGGGTTCATTTCCTGTGGGAAACTTTTCGCCAATCCTTTGTTTTCATGAACTTGGTGGCTTCGTTTTTGCATTTTAACATCCCTTTTTGTGCAGCCTTTGGCATTTCCTGGCCGCCAGGGCGTAGGCGCGGCGGGTTGGCATCCGCAACGCTTGCTCTCAGCGAGCATTTCAATAGTGGATAACAACCGCCCTCCGCAAACATCGGGTTGAATCGCGCGGCGATCCCGGCCGACCGGACTCCCCGTAGCCTGAACTGCGCCGTCGAGCAGTTTCGCCGGGTCGCCGCAAGCGCTTCTGGCGAATCACGCAGGAGCCGGGATTTCCTGCTCTTGCCTCGAAATATCATCATACGCTCTCGAAATGCGACGCTTGAGAACCGTGAGAACAGTGAGACACTTTTTTTCTGGCGTAATTGGTCGGGAGATTGGATAAGAGGACGAAAAGCGCTTGGGAAGAAAGTCTTGGGGGGCATGCGGCTGGGTATGTCGAGCGCCATCGCCGCTGGGGGGCCGCATGACAGCAGGGGCGGCGCCTGTCCCTCAGAGCGTGAGTCCTCATCGCCGAAGGTAGGGGCGCACCTTCATGGTGCGCCCGCGGGAGGGCCGTGAAGCCCGTAGCGCAGAGCTGTCCTTGAATCCGTCAACCGACGGACGGCTCTTGAATCCCTGATGGGAATGAACTGCCGCAGACTTACCGAACAAGTGTGCGCTACCTTGATTGCGCCTCGTCATGCGGCGGTCAGAGACCGCCGCTACAAGGCTAACGTAGAGACGTTCCGGCGGAACGTCTCCGGGTAGAGACGGCCCACCGGGCCGTCTCTACATCTTGCACTTGCGGGAGGGCCGTGAAGGCCCTCCCCTACCTAAGAACACGCAGCCAACTTGCACTAGGGAACG
>DATKYV010000262.1:0-2339 GCA_035528275.1 Terriglobia bacterium
GGCCAGGTTGGCGGCGGATTCCACTGCTTTGTTCAGGTTGTTCACATAGGCGTTGTGATGCTTGCCGTGATGGATTTCCATCGTCATCTTGTCGATGGATGGTTCCAGCGCGTCAAACGCGTACGGCAAGGGTGGTAGTGAAAAAGCCATAGAACCTCCTTCAGCCTCCAGATTTGCCACGAGGGTTGCAGCCCAAGGAATGCCTCCGACGAAGCCCAGGAATTTCCGCCGTGACGTCACCAAGTCGTTTCTGCCCTTTGTCATATGAGCCCTATTGCTTTCTTGGCTAAAAGATTAGGTTAACCTAGACGCGAAGCAAAAATCAAGGTCTCCGCGACGCCGGCAGCCCATCAACCTAGCCGACTTCGAAGGCCGCTTGCTACAATCGTCCCCTCCGAGGAGCCGTTCATGGACTTCGTTCTCCAACCGCTGATGCAATTCGTGGACCGACTGAAGATTCTCCTCAGCAGCAAGAAGCCCACCGTTCCGCACGCGCCCTATACGCGCGAGATGGGACACATCATGGCCCCGGCCTTCCTCGAGCACCCGGAACAGTTCTACTTCTGCCCGCCACCTGCCGAGGTTCAAGTAATGCGCGAAAGCAAACTTCGGGGTTGTCGGCTCCAGGAAATCGCCTTCCCCAGTCCCATTGAGACTCGCTGGAAGGAGAACAACACCGCCTACGGCTATTACCTTCGCCCGGATACGTTGAGGCGGCTTCCTGCCTTCCTTATCCTGCACGGCTGGGGGCGAAAATCTCTATGGATCGAACTGCACCGAATCGGGGTGCGTCTCGCGAGGCACGGGATCGAGAGCCTTTTCCTGGTGATGCCCTTTCACCTGCGGCGCGCGCCTCTAGGCAGTTGGAGCGGGGAATACATGATTTCGGGCGACGTGGTGCGCACGGCCGAGTGCTTCCAACAAACTGTGGTTGAAGTCCGCGCCATCCTGCCGTGGCTGCGCGAGTTCTGTCCCGCAGTGGGGTTTTTCGGCATGAGCCTGGGGGGCATCATCGGCCATCTGGCAATGACCGTCGAACGTTTTGACGCCGGCGTCACCATGCTTGCCAGCGGCAACAGCGCCGGGGTTACCTGGGAGGGCCGCATGACGCGGCATGTGAAAGCCGACATCCAACGCGCCGGTATCGATCGCGCAGAGCTTGAGAAGATCTGGGCGGTGACCAACCCGACGCTGCTCGCCCGCCACAATAAGGTCAAGAACCTGCTGATGATGGGCGGAAAGTTCGACGAAATCGTCCCGCCGAAGTTTACTTTGGAACTCTGGGAGGCGCTGGGCCGCCCAACCCTCCGCTGGTTTCCGTGCGCCCACTACAGCTCATTCTTCTTTCTGGGCCCCATCGTTGACGAAGCGGCCAGGTTTTTTCTCTCCTCTCTTGCCCCATCATGAAGCCCGTTGAGCTGTGGCGGAATCAAATAGGCGCGGGCGCACGAATCGCGGGCCTTGTGCAATCCGGCTCGATTTTGCCCCTCAAGGCAACGAGTTACGAAAATTCGGCGCGAGTGCGTGGTAGAATGACGTCGGTGATGCGCCAGGCGCCGCGAAGGGGAGATGCGCACGGGGTGGAAAACTCCAAGCTGAGGTTAACGGACAATGGCGACGAAAAGCCGAAAGGCGACTGATTTCACCGAGCTTCCTATTTTGCCGGTCCGCGACACGGTCCTATTTCCAAATGCCATTCTGCCTCTGACCGTAGGCCGCGACAGTTCTCTGAAGCTCATCGCCGATCTGCAGGAAGAGGAGAAGTTCATTGGTGTGGTTGCGCAGCGCGACCCCCGCGTGGACAATCCGCAGCCCGTCGACCTCTACCAGATTGGCTGTGTGGCTTTCGTCCACAAGATCATCAAGCTGCCCAACCAGAGCCTGTTCATTTTCGTCGAGGGGCTGCAGCGAATCGCCTTGCAGGACGTCATCCAGGTTGAGCCCTACTTGCGGGCTCGAGTAAAGCAGCTCCAGGACGCGCTTCCCGCCGACAAGGAAGCGGATTTCGAAGCCCTGGTGCGCAGCGTCACCGCGCTTTTTCAGCAGGTGGTCCAGCTTTCTCCGACCCTTTCCGACGACCTTCAGACGGTGGTGATGAACATTGACGATGCCAGCCGTCTCTCGGATTTTATCTCCGCCAATCTCCCTTCGCTTTCCAGTACTGAGAAACAGGAGCTCCTGGAGAGTCTCGACCTCAGGACCCGTCTCGAAAGGCTGAACCGGCAGCTGGCGCGAGAGGTGGAAGTCCTCCAGCTCCGTTCCAAGATCCAATCCGAGGTCCAGGACCAGGTGACGCAGAGCCAGCGCGAGTATTACCTGCGCGAGCAGATGAAGGCCAT
>DATKYV010000263.1:0-11261 GCA_035528275.1 Terriglobia bacterium
CGGGCTCGGGCATCATGACCACTTCTTGCCCAGCTCGTCCAGGCCGGCCTTTGCCAAGTCTTCCGGGGACATGACGATATGAAACTCGCAATCCGCGTTGAACTGCAGGAACCACGGCTCCGTGAAGGTCGGGACCCTCGAGGGTTCAGCGACATCGACGATCAAGATCGCCCCGCGATGACCCTCGTGTTCCGTGAAGTAGACCGCCTCAGGCTTCAGCTCGGCGAGAATGCGCTGCATTTTCTTTCCTGCGCTGCCGTCCTTTACGGCGGCGTTGAATTTGTCGTGCGGGATCTTTACTTTGAGAAGCATTCGCATGAGAGTCTCCTTGAATTGACATTAAGTCGCTCGGTCAACTTCTGTGGATGCTGACCAGCACCAATTGGGTGCCCTTAGGCAAAACCGCAGGAGGCGCGGATTTGTCAACGTTCAGCGACTCTCAAGCGTGCCGATTCAAGCGCAATCCGCCCAGAATACTGTCGATCGTTCCCTGCATCAGATTGATTCTACAGCAGAAAGAATAATCTGTCTCACTGTTCTCACTGTTCCCCATCTTCTCATTGGGCCTGATTAGGATGGTATGGAGTGGAAGAAGCGGCCTCGTGCCCGCCAAGGCTCGCCCGCGAGCGCGCTCCAGACCGCACCCCAACGTCAACCCGAACAGGAGGACCCATGGGAGTAACAAAAAGAAGTCTCACGCCCCGCCAGGGGGCCGCCAATCGCCGCAACGCCCGGCGTTCTACGGGGCCCCGGACGCCGGAGGGCAAGCGGCGTTCGCGGATGAACGCCCTGCGCCACGGGCTGTGCACGAAGGCATTTCGCGAGGTGATGGTCGAGCTGCGCGAAGACCCCAGGGAGTTCGACCGCCTGCATCGCGGCCTGGTCGATTCGCTCGCCCCCCACAACGCCCTCGAGTCCACGCTGGTCGAAGACCTGGCGAAGCTTTGGTGGAAAAAGGCCCGCGCCGAGCGCGCCCAGGCGGGCGTCCAGCTCCGCGAGGTCGAGCGGATGGAAACCGCGCGCCTGAAGGAAATCCACGAGGTCAACCGCGACGCTCTGGACGAGCCGCAGGAAGAGATCATGGAGAAGGGCGTGCTGCGCGCCCGGGACTGCACCGGCAAATTCGAGGACGCTCTCCGGTTGGTTGAAATCCTGCGCGCCCACGTCGAAGGGCGAATGCGCTGCGAGAACGTCGAGGGCGTTCTCCAGGCGCTCTACGGGAAGAAACCTTCTTGGCACGGCGGCATGGTCGTCGCCGCTTTCAATGATTTGGAGGACGCGGAAGCTAAGGCCGCTGGCGAGCAAGACCCGGAGGAAACCGACCCGGCGGTGCTCCCCGGCGCGCCCGACGGAGAGGCTTCGCCCGCGGATTCGGCGCGCCTCAACGCACGCTTGCTCCTGCTGGAAGAAACCCGCGACCTCTACGGCCAGCACGAAGTCTTCCTCCGCCAGCACGTGGATATGTCGGACGCGGTGCGCGATTCCTACCTTGCCCCCACCGATTCTCGCTGGACCTGGATGCTGCGCATGGACAACTACCTGGAGCGCCAGATAGAGCGGAAGCTGAAACTCCTAATGCAGTTGCGGCGGTTCAACGCGCGCGATGCGGCGCCACCCACAGGCCCGCGGGGAGGAAACGGTCGCCAAACACGAAAAAAGGTTAAAGATGTTAAAATGCAAAAACGAAGCCACCAAGTTGTTGAACACAAAGGGTCTGGCTCGGGTCCGTTCTTCAGAATGAACGCCAAACGAACCCATTCTCACCCCGAACGAAGCCAAATTCAGGGGACAGGTGACAGGTCACAGGGGAGAGAGGCTATTGCCATCGCCGATTGTCCCTCGGGCGACTGGTTCCTGGTTGGAAAGTGCCGAGTTTCGAGTTTCGATTTTCCAATTTCGGCTTTTGCGGACACAGTACCTAGATTTCAGAAGCTCGCTTGTGAGACATCTTCTGGTCGGATAAACTCAGCGGCGAGACTTTAACTCAGTCGCATCGAGGCAAAGAACATGGCATCTAGGCACATCGAACTGCCTGAACTCATGCTCATGCTGGCCGCTGCGTGCAGCTTAGCTGGAGTGCTGTTTGCATTCCATGATTCCATCTTGCTGGCTGGGTCACTGGTGGCGGTTTCCCTCCTGGTCCAGCGTCGGGATTGGAAAGCCTGGCTTGTCGCCCTTCTGCTCTTTGCCAGCGGCCTCCTGTGGTCCTACACCGATGCCGAGGGTTGCTCGCTTTGGTGGAGAACTGGAATCGTGCTCGAAGCGGCAAGCAGACAGTTGCCGTACATCAGCTTGAGAGATGGGCTCAGGTCCGCGACCCAGGCATGCTCACATGCCGACCAACCTTTTGGCGTTGGCGTGGCCACTCCGGTCGCCACGGAGACGCTGGCCATGCGTCAGTGCGACCTCTTCCAGACCCCACTGGGTAGTTTTTGGGTTCCCGCGCCAGGGGGGCGTCTGGTGAGATCCTTGGGTTGGGAACTCCTCGATCAGCGGGTGTACGCCAACGGGCAGGCCGTCGTTCAACCCGGAGATGTCGTCGTAGACTGCGGGGCGCATGTTGGTTTCTTCACCCGGTACGCGCTTCGCTTGGGAGCTAAGCGGGTGGTTGCCATCGAGCCGGATCCGGTGAACCTTGCCTGTTTGAAACGCAACCTGGCAGAAGAAATTCAGTCCGACGCTGTTAACGTCGTCGAAGGTGGTGTCTGGGACGCTCGCGGTCGGCTGGTCCTTCACGAGAACGTCGAGCGCAATTCAGCGGGAATGACTTTCCTGGGGAGCGGTGAAGGGAGGCGGAAGGTTGAAGGCATTCCGGTCTTTCCCCTGGACGAGATTGTGGAGCAGCTTCAACTTACGCGAGTTGATTTCATCAAGATGGACATCGAGGGCTCCGAGCGGCGGGCGCTTGCCGGTGCCCGCGAGACGATCCAGAGGTTTCATCCGACAATGGCCGTGTGCAGTTATCACCTTCATGACGACCCCGAGGTCATCCCACGGCTGGTCAAGGGTATCGATCCCTCGTATACCATCTCCGCGAAGGACGTCGAGTCCATCGACCGTTGGATCAGGCCGAAGGTGCTCTTCTTTCACGTTCCTGGTACATAACCCCTCTGGGGAGAGATGGACGGTTAGGCGGATAGAACCCGGGTCAACAAGATCAACGTGGGCACAGAATGGGCACAAAACCTCTCGATTGCCGGGGCTGTTTCTAGCAGAAAGGAGGCGGAAAACACACGTACTTAAGGGGATTGGATTCATCTGGCGCAAGGAACCCTCCACCTCCCGATTGAATGAAGTCCTGGAATGGTGTAGAATATATGCATCAGGGCGTACAGAACGTCAGTTGTAAGGAGGATTGGGAGATGCGGAGATTCCTGGCCGCAGGCGTGGTGGCGTTGCTTCTCGTCGCCGGGGCAGCCATCCCTTCGAAAGCGGCGATTAAGGGCGACTACTTGGAAGTGCGGAGCGCGGACGTCTATACCGGACCGTGCTTTGCCAACGGCGAAGTTGGATTGGTGGGCGATCAGGCCATTCTGGCCTGGAAAGTCACCGAGGGCAGTTGGAACGGCGTCACTCTCAACGGGCTCGGCGTAGTGGCGGTGGCAAAAGCCAGCGCCACGCTCGGCGATCCGTTCCACAACCCTTATCCCACCAAGTCGGTTTTGATTGTGGACTCGCGCCCCACCGCCGAGCAGCGAACAGCTCTGGAAGGATTTGCGAAGTCGGCGGCCGGAGAGTTGCTGACGAACGTTGTGCGCGTGGAGAGCGCCGCCATCGAACTGGAAGTGGGAAAGGGCACGGCGCACGGCGCGGCGAAGCTCGTGGCCGGCAACCTGGCGCGCATCGAGACGCGCTCGTTGTGCGAAGGTGATCACATCTGTGGCAACGAACTCGTCTATTACCCGCCACTGGTCCAACTGGCCCACTCCATGCCGGCTTTTACGCTCCAAGAATCATTCGAGGGGCAGGGTCTGGGCGTGGTGTGGAAACGGGCGGACAAGCGCAGTGCCTTTACCGGCGCCTTCGCTCTTCAGGAGAGTGCTGAAGAATTGTCATCCCGAGCGAAGCGAGGATTGTCATCCTGAGCGATGCGAAGGATCTAATCTCTTCCTTCCCGGCAAGCCGGGAGAGATGCTTCGTCCGTCGGCTGACGGAGTCAGCATGACAGAGTGGGTGGGGAGTCAGTCCATCGGCCGACGGACTGGCTTCCCGTTTTTTGTTTCCTGCATTCTAATGGTAAGGAGGCTTTCATATGAACAAGATGTCGGCGGCACGCTGGGCCCTGGTGGCTTCTCTTCTCTTTGCGGTTTCTGCATTCGCCCAGGGTGACTACAAGGTTGAGTCGGTCGACGCGCCAAGCTCGTCCGACGTTCCCCAGGCGCTTCTCGATTCACTCAGCGCCAAAGGCGCGCGCGTGGTGGGCAGCCAGGGAGCGGTCTGTGAGGTCTGGTTGCGGAAATCCATCCCCACCGGGGAAAGTGGCGGCGGAGCATTGGGCGTTCTTTATGGGCAGCTCAAGGCCGGCACGCTTCTGGGCGTCCTGCACTTCCCCGCGCAGGGGGCGGACTTTCGCGGACAGCCCGTGAAGGCAGGTTACTACACGTTGCGCTACGTTTTGATTCCCCAGGATGGCGCGCACATGGGCGTCTACCAATCGCGCGACGCCGTGGTGATGAACCCGGCGAGCGCGGACACGGACCTCGAGAAAGACCTGAGCTTCGACGAGATGGTCAAACTCAGCCGCATGGTCTCGGGGACCCCGCATCCGGGATTCCTGGTGATGGGCGAGGTGCAGGGCGGGGATCTTCCCTCGGTGGTCGAAGATTACTCGGGGTTCACGAACCTGCAGATGAACGCCCACGGCTCGAGCGGCGATCTGCCCATCGCCATCACCGTGGTCGGCAAATGGGAGGGAATGTAAAGCGCCCGGGCGCGCTCCGGAGTTCTCTCCCCTGACATTTACTTCGAACGGAGGGTGATTTGACGTTCGCTGCTCGGCTTGCCGCCAAGCTGCGGCTTTCAGGGAATCAGCGGGGAATCCACCTTGCGTGTGTCTTGGCGCTCCTGTTGGCAGCCTCTTTCCCTGCGCTCGCTCGAAGCGAAGGCGCGAAATCGTCCGCGACGTTGCAGGGAAAGCTGGTAAATGCCGGGGATTCAGTCCCCATCCTGAAGACGGAAGACAAGGACTACCGCCTGGCCGCCCGGACCGACTGGCTTCTGCACACCCTTCTGGATGAGCGGCTGGCCGGCCGCGAAATTCGCGTCGAGGGCGAACTCCAGGCCGACGGCAAGTTCAAGGTTGACCACTTCTTTACCTTGCGCGACGGCAAGGTCTACAAAGTGCGTTATTTCTGCGAGGTGTGTAACATCGAGGCATTCGAGCCCGGCAACTGCGTCTGCTGCCAGCAGCCCACCGAGCTCCAGGAAATTCCGGCCCCGGAATCGGGAAAGTAGCGCCGACCTTCAGGTCGGCACTCTGAGGCTCTGCCGGGTTGAAGCCCGGCGCTAGAGAATCAAAATGAGCCACTACCCGGCCCCGTTGACAGCTTTCGATTCCGGGTGTTACAAAGAGATGAACGCTCCTGCGCGTCGGCGCAGGTTGGAATGGTGAGCGTAGCTCAGCTGGTAGAGCGCCAGACTGTGGCTCTGGAAGTCGCGGGTTCGAACCCCGTCGCTCACCCCACCATCTTCCGTCAATCAGACTTCTGAGCCCGCCGCCTTACTGCGTCGCCGAAGAGTGCTCGTGGAGGACGCGCCATTTCCCGTCCTGTTTCACGTAGACCATACTGATCTTCCCGGAACGGGTGAAATTCTTCCCGCCACTTGTCCCGGTCACGGAGAAGTAGTAGGTCAGCAGCGCAGTATTGCCCACGACTTGCACCTGCGGATCCAGCATCTGATAGGAGAGCAAGTCGCGCTGGCTGATCCAGGCTTCCATAGCCCGCATCAGGTCGGCTTTGCCGCGCACTCGGTAGGCTTGCCCTTCGCCGAACATGGAAGCGTCCTCAGCGAAGTAGTCGGATAGAGCGTCGAGATTTTTGTTCTTCGCCGCTTCCCAGGCGTCCCGCTCGATATTCAGTATGGCGTCCGCCTCGGCCTGCAGCGCCGAACCGGTGAGGGGAAGCGGCGCCGGCACCGAGTGATGCCAGTGAGCGATTTTCCAGTTCTTGCGCTCCCGGGTGAAGGTTACCGTGGAGCGGCCCTCATAGCTGCGTCGCGTTCCGTCTTTGAATGTGAGGTCGTATTTCCACGGGAACTCCGCCCAGGCAAGATTTTTGTCCACCTTGATGTTGATCGGCCCGGTGGGAGTAACCGCACGCGCGCTGAGCTGCCCCAGAGTCTGGGTCGTCGCCGACTCCACATCCGCCACCGAGTTCAAGCTGGCCGTGAAGGGAGGAAAGAACGGCCCGGCGCCCGCGCTATAGTCGCCGAACGACTGTTGGACGACCTTCGCATCCACGCTGCTCGACGCCTGAATGGCGCGATCGATCACGGCGCGAATGTCCCGCTCATCCCGGCTCTGCGCCCTCGCCATCCCCGCAAAGACCAGAGGCGCAATCAGAAACAACCGAAAAAGCATTCGACGCATTCATCACCTCGCATTCCGGGCCGCCAACTCCCGACCCGGTTTTTGGAATGTAGATCTCGCACTCACTTTTTCGAAGTCAGCCCCGCGATCAGCGCTCCGACAATCACCACGATGAAGAGTAAGAATACCGCCTTGAACAGCAATCCTTCCCTCCTCTTCTTTTTCTTTCGGAGTGCCTGACGCGCCCGGCCCCGCGGACCCGGACCGACTCTCCCTGGAGTTTATACCGCAATCGAGGCGAAAGTCACGCCACGAAAGTTGCGCGGACAATCGTGAAGGACGAAGGCGGCTTCCGAGCCGCGGAGGACGCTCACGATGGTGGGAGGATGTTCGATTTGACGAAGGTCTAAAACGGCCGAATCCCTGCTACAATCTCCTTGGCGCTGCGATTGAAGGCAGCCGCTCGGGCGTGTAGCTCAGCAGGATAGAGCATCGGATTTCTAATCCGAGGGTCGGGGGTTCGAGTCCCTCCACGCCTGCCAATCTTTTCAATGAGTTCCAGCGGGAGTTCCTCTTCCCTGTCCTGTGTTGGTTGCGTATAGGTTGCGGATTGGTGCGGTTCTGTTCCCGAGTCCAGGCCGTCGATCCAGCCAAGGTTGCCACCCGGGAGAAGGTGGCCGTAGATGTCCACGGTGACCGAGATCGAGGAGTGCCCCATCTGCTCCCTCACGTAGGGAAGGCTCGCCCCGCCCTGGATGAGTAGACTGGCGAACGTGTGGCGCAAGCTGTGGAAGGTGATGGCCCGCAAGCCGGCAGCTTCGAGGCATGGCCGAAAGTCCCGATGGTAGACGTTGCGTCCGTCCAGGGGGCCGCCAGTTGCCGAGGGGAAAACCAGCTTCGGGATTTCCGCCTCTCCCCGTTCAAACGCCTTGAGAATCTTTTGGTCGCGGAGTTCCATCAGCACTCGCCGCAGTTCCCGACTAAGGTCAATGCGCCGCTCCTTCCGGTTCTTCGGAGTCGTGAACTGCCCCCGGGTGAAATTCCGCCTGACCAGGATGTAGCGGTTCGGATCGTTCTCGCTCGTCCCAAATTGGATGTCGTCCCACTCCAGCGCCAATAGCTCTCCTTCTCGCATCCCTGTCCGCAACGCCGTTAGGAACAGCGGGAACCGCTCCGGGCAGAACTTCTTGGCTGTGTCTAGGAATCGCTCCGCTTCCTCGCGGGTAAGGAATTCTCGCTTCCGAGGCTCCCTCTGTGGTCGGTTGAACCGGCCCAATCTCAAGGCAGGGTTGGCCGCGATGAGTCCATCCTCGACCGCGTGCATCAGTATCGCTCGAAGGGTTGCCAGAATGTTCTGGATAGTGGCGCGGGCAAACTTCCCGCCCGCCACCAACTCGCTGAGATACGATTTGATCTCCCCCCTGCTGACGCGCTCCAGCGGCATTTCGCCGAAGCGGGGAATCAAATGCACCCGCACAATGACCCCGTAGCCTTCAGCGGTCGATGGTTTGCACTGCGCAGCCACATACGAGGAAAGCCATCGTTGAGCATATTCCCCAAACGTCTGCTTCTTCCGTTCGTCGAGGATTCCGACTTCCCCGAGAGCCAAGCGGGATTCGACTTCGCGCTTCACGCGCTCGGCGGCTTCGCGGGTGCCAATGCACTTCGACTTCCGCCGGCCGTGGTAGTCGATCACCACGTACCACTTGCCGTTACGCTTTCGCACCTTAACGCCCATGTGTCATTGCCTCCACGATTCCTTCCACGATACCACCAAGGTCAACCGACTTCACGATATGCTGCTCTAGCCAGCGATCCAACTCGGATCGCTTGATCAGGATCTTCCCACGGACTTGCACCGCCGGCAGAGGATCCGTAGGAGCGTGAATCCAACCGCGCACCGTGCGCTCGCTCACCACCGCGTATTCCGTGAGCGAGTGCAAGTCGAGCCACTCGGGCCAGGGAGCGATGGGACGTGTGGCTCTGGCCTCGCGGGCGGGGCGAGCCGCGGGCGTGCGAATGACTTCGCTCGCTTCAGAAGTCTCCGGGTTGTGGCTGCTCTTGCTCATGCTTCCAATTCGGCGATGCAAAGTTTCTGAGCCGCCCCCTCTACCGAACCTCCTCGACGTCAGGCCTTCGCCGCCGGTCTCTCCACCTGTGAATCAGCTTCCGGTAGTTCGGCGGACACGGAAACATCCGCAGCGCCTCCATCTCCGCTGCGTCAGGGAAGTCACATGTTTTCACCTGGACCAGCACCACATCCGTCGCCCCGATCCCGATCACATCGAAGGTTCCAAGCGATGCCGCCGCCCTGGTGCAAGCATAGCCGGCCGCTTCCAGGATCCGCATCGAGCGCCGTTCGTTCCGTGATCCCTTCGCTTTCGCGTTCACCGCGCCTCCGGGGCATCCATCAGAACGGAAGGTCCGCGTCCGTGATCGGATCGAGCAGCGTCACCGGCCGCGAGGGAACAGTGGTCTCTTGTTTGAGGGGGTTGGGGATGCCCAGCCGCCGGGCGATCCGCTCCACTCGCCTCTTCGCGCGGATCAACGCCTCGACACGCCACTGCGCTTCATCTGGCTTGAGGTAGCGCTTGTTCACCAGCTCGTAGTCATATACCTGAACCTCAGTCATGGCGTCTTGGAGCGCCTTTTCCAACTTGGCCTTCACATTCATGGTTTCCCTCCTGAGACTTCCAACGTTTCCAGCCCAGAATCAGGGCCGACCAATGCAGCCTCTTGCGCTCCCGCCGACGCAGGGGGTTCGGCGCCGCCTTCCCACGGAATTTCGTTTGTGGGCCACTCGGTTTGTGGAACCAAGGTCGGCGAGCCGAGCTCAATGGGGGCGAGGTTCACGCAACACCTCCGCCGGCTCGAGTTCTAATTCCACGCCCACCTCCGCCAGCTTGGCCAGGATTTCAGGCAAGGGCGCACAAACGTGGCCCTTCGGGTGTTCGAGCCGCCATCCCAGGTCTCTGAGATAGGCCCGAATGAACTTGTCCACGTCCGTGACGATGCTGCAAGGCTGAACTGCCACGGGTGGACTCTTGGGAGCGTACCGGACCAGCCGAACTCCTGGCGGCAGGGGCGGGCACTCGGGCGGGGCAGAGACACCTTGCCGCTCGCGGAGTACAGCGGCTACGTCATTCCGGTGAGAGCGAAGTTGAGCCAGCAGCCCCACGAGTTGTTCCCGGTGCGTCTCAGCATACCGGACCCGGACCTTGTCCTCGCGGTCCAGGAAGATTTCGATTCCGGCGGACTCAGCCTCTCTGACCAACCCACCAACTTTCACTACAGCTCCTCCTCAACCGTGGCCGGGACTGGGGCGTGACGGGGTGAATGATTTGCATGGGCGGCCGAAATACCAGGGCTCTCAGAGGCGCTTAAACATTGGGCCTGCGAGGGGTCGATTTCGGCCGGGTGCATGAACAGGGGGCGGCCGAAATAGGCATCGTTTCTAGCTAGTGTTTGCGCGGGTCCGGTGCGGGTGGTATTTCGGCCGCTCTCACACTTTATTACGGCCTGGGGGTGACCCTTCCCCGCCACCGAAATGAATTGCCAGTGCATTTCTGCGCCGTCTTTGAGCGCCTGCCGGGCTGCCATCCGTGTCAGCCCCTGGCCGTGGAGAAGCGCTTCGGCTTTCTTCTTCAAAAGCGGTGGCTCACCCGCCTCCGTGCGTCGGGTGATCTCGGCCACCAGCGACTCGGTGGTTGAGGCTATTTTCTCCCGCCATGCCGTCTCCCGTTCGGCCCTGGCTTCAGCTCCCTGGCGGTCGACCTCGTCGGTAACATCGACCATGCTCCAGGGTGAGGTGCCGAGGTTAAGCTCAATAATGAATGCGTCGGGTTCCTCGCCGATTTTGAATTTGGACGGAACGAACGCCAGCCGGTAGTTCTCGCGCCGTTTGCGGCGGTTTGCCCTTGAAGCCCAAGCGTCCGCGCCAGCGGGGGGCAACTCTTCGACCCACGGTTTGTTCCCGGACGGCGTAAAGCCGGTGGCGTCGCGGACCTCATACACGATATCAGCTCTATCTTCGACTACGCCGGAACCGCGCGAGTGTTTCCCGGATCGGATGCAGTTTCCTAGAACCAGCACCGCTGGCCCGCCTTCGCGGTGGGCTACATCGAGCAGCGGAGCAATGGCCCTGGACGGCTTGCCGGAGTCCTGTTCTCCAACGCCCTCTGCGTGGCTATCCAAGGAATCCAAAATTACAACATTGAAATCCGCATACGGGAATAGCGCCCATGCCGCCGGATTGGTAAGGGTCGGGCATCGTTCCCGACTCAGCACATTCAAGGTTGTCAGTTCGCCGTCGGCACCCCAACCCTCGAGGCGTTCGCGGACCACGCGCCGGGGGTTGTCGCGATCGAGCAATAGCACCCTGCGGTCGGCCCGCGCCAGCTTAACCGCCAGCGCGAGTGCATACAGACTTTTGCCCAGACCCCTCGGCGAGAAAATTTCCGTCACTGCCCCTTGATATAAGACGCCAGCCTCTAGCGCCTCGGCGCCGCTGCCGTCATCACGCAAGAATGAGTCCAGCCCCTCGATTTCGGCCCAAGGGTTGGCGGCCCGGCCGGTTGCCCCAGCCGCCGTCGTGTCCACACCCCAGCCGGCAATTGCACCAGCAGTCAGGTCCGGTACGGCCCGGAGGATGCCGATCAGTCGCTCGCGCGTGCCCCCGCGCTCAACCCAGTCGCTTAAGTCTTTTGCCCCCGGCAGTTCCGCGAACTTCGCC
>DATKYV010000264.1:0-6640 GCA_035528275.1 Terriglobia bacterium
CCCGTTGGGCATTCCGCTTCACAGACCTGGCACCCGCCAATACACGCGATGGACTTCTGCAAGACGGTCCGCAAAACCGGCAGAAGCCGTTTCCGTTCCGCATCGTCCTCAAATGAAACTCTGATATGCCCAGCCCCGTTAACGGAATCGCAGACCTTTAACGAAATGCCTTCACTCCGTCCATTCGTCAAAACCAATCGGAAACAATCATCGAATTCGGTGGAGAAGACATTTCCCACCGTTTTCAACCATTCCAAAAACGCCCCAGCCTTCAATCCGTGGCCGCGCCATTCAACATCCAACCCATCTTGTTTTTCAGCGGGACGCGAAATGTGCATCTTCAGCGCCACACCGCTCTTCCGCGCCTGCCAGTTAGAACTTCCCAAGAAGTCCCGCGCGTCCTCTTGAGAAACAAACTCCTTCGCGCTGCTTTCAACGATCGCGTCGCCGTATGGTTTCATCGCATCAGGATAGACCGCATCCACGAACCAAGCATATTTCTCCGAAGATTGCGGGCACATCACGCACCCAACACGAGAAAATCCGTATCGGTAGGCGCGGTTGACCATCAAATCGTTTTCAAAAAGATACAGCCACAACTCATGCGCTCCCCAATCCAGAATCGGCATCAGATTGGCCTGGGATGACGACTTCACGCCTTCGCCGATGTCTTCATAGGCGGAACGGCTCAAGCTCTCCTCGCCGCGGACACCCAGAAACGCCGCCGCCTTGACCGATGTCAGGCCTAGCCGGTGTTTGAATTCGATGAGCGCGGGCGCACTCTTGTGAACGGCGCAACACCATCGCACTGACCGCGACGGCGGGCCGAATAGCCGCCAGTTCTCCAACGCGGGGGTCTGGGCGGAGACCTTCAAAAACGGGCGACCTTCGTAGCGCCGTTGGATTTCATCCCAGACGCGGTGTGTATCCGGCAGTTCCATGTCCGTATCGCTGAAGACGACAGGCACGTCCAACGGCAGAACCTGGTGGCAGAGGTCGAGCAGAACCACCGAGTCTTTACCGCCACTGAAGCCGATATAGACTGCGTCGCAGTTATCGGCGTAGGCGTCGTACATCTCCTTGATACGCTTGAGCGTGTCCGCCACCAGCGCGCTCATGATGCTGCGGTTCTTCGCCACCATCGCCCCGACATCAACCGGAACTATCTTCACTTTTCTTCGCGTCTTCGCGCGGTCGTGCGACCCGCTCTCCCAACACAAAGCACCCTTCCATTCGATGTCCAGGGGCTTGCCGTAGCGCGTCTTGTTAAATTTTGCGATGGCTTCGCCGCAATACAGATACACATTCTGCTTCGCCCAGAGGAGCGGGCGCCGCTCCGCCGGATCGAACGCCAAGCGCGCCTGCAAACCCGTGAGAACCAGTTCCTCCGCGAACACTGGGCGGATTTCGCTCGCGACGAATTTCCCTGTCTGCGTTGTAAGGTGGTATCCGCCCGTTCGTTTGTCCCACTCGTAACTATACATTCAGGCCGCCTTCAGGCATGATTCTGTTGATTTCACAGGTCTTGAAATAGCGATTTCGATTACCAATCTGGACTTTTACGGTTGATACTGCGTACCCAAACTCCCGTGCTATTTCCTCGACACTTTCACCTCTCTCAACACGTCGCGCCCATTCCGCGACACGCGCGTTGGTCCCGGCACTTCTGAAAGCGTGCCAAGTTGCCGGTAACAAAGGCTGTCCCTCCAGGCCTATGATGTCGCTATCCGCCTTCCGCACTACGGCAGGTGGCGGCATCTCTCTTGCCGGATTGCCCTCCTGTGCGCCTTCACGTTCCAGCCGCAAGCGCCGCTCCCAAAGAGTCTCGCCCTCGTAGCAGAAATGACTAAACCCATTTGCAGAAGACACATCTAACAAGTGCATCGCCAATGCCGAAATCGTCCATGTCCTGCCTTCGTATTCAACTTGATTGGAGTTATCAAGCACGGTGCAAGTTATGTGACTGTCCTTTGTGAAAACCAGTTCCGCGCCGATCGGTACACCGAGATTACTAAAGCGAGTATTCGGACTTCGCACCCGCTTTTTCGGCACCGACACGCCATCTGCTTTTGGACGGGGTTTTCTCGTATTCGGAAAGCCATTGTTCACGCCTTGGTAATGTTTCGCACAGACACGCATGAAGGTGTCGTTATCCGGCAGGCCGTACTCTTGGCGGAAACGGATGCAGTAGAAGAGATTCAACGCAAATTCAAGCTTTGCGGCGGACACTTTTTCTCCCAGCGCAACCAGCGTGTCGACGGCAGTCGTCAGTTGCTCAGCGAAATCATCCGGCAGAGGGATCGCCTCCGCATCGCGCCAGCAGGGAATCCCACCGACTTCCGTCCTGTGGACTTCTGGCAGGAACTGTGCCCGGATACCTTCCAACGCATCGGCCGTCAGGTGCGGCATCGTATCTTCGATTTCGCTCAAGGACAGCATGCCGTCAGCCTCTTCAAGCAGTTCAACGATTGTCTTCGAGATTTCCGCCAGACGCCCATCCAGGGTATGTGGGGGTTGGAAACAAAAGAAACCACTTTTTCTCCATTGAACCACTGTGAAACCCAGGTGCCGCAGAAAGGCCGCAAAATTCTCTGGCGTGTCGACATGGCGTAGAACGCCAGAGAAGCCATCTAGCAGCCGTTCGGCCGAAAAGCAGGCTTGTTCCGTCAGCAATGCCGTCGCCTGTCCACGGAGCGCAAACTGGGTCTTCTCGTCCGAGATCATTTCGCGGGAAAACCACAGCCCGTCCCCCAGTTGGAACATCTGGGCTTTCAGGCCTTTGATCTGCGAGTCGTTCAATGGGACTTTCTGCCGCAGTAGCCGCAGCGTCATCGGAGCGAACGACACGCCGTTGGGGTATTCCCGCAGCAGAACCTGCATCACGTCATCCTTCGTCACGGCGCCCACTCCCATTTACAGATGGAAAACTAACGTCTGATGCCCAGCCTGCGTCGGCTCGGGCGTGTCGAATTTGTCCTTCGCCCTGTCGATCTGCTCGTCGGGGTCGATGGCGTCGAGCAGCTTGTTGTTGATCGCCGGCAGGCCTGCGCCGCCGGCAAGCTCCTTCAGCTCCGCTCGGTCCCTGTCGCCAGTAGCCCGGTTGAGGCGGGCCAGCCCGGCGCGGAGCGTTCGCTCTTCCTGCGCGAGCTTGTGGAGCGTCTCGGGCCTGTGGAAGGTGTAGACGCGGCGCGAGCGGGGCAGCGGATCGCGGTTGTCGCGGAGGTTCGTTTCGACGCCGGTCGATTCGTATGCGAACCTGAGCGGGAGTTCGACGTGGGGGGATGTCTGCCGGGAAGTTGAGGCCGTAGCGTTCCGACTGCTCGGCGACGCCGCTTAGAGTGGTGCCTTCGGGCTTGGCCTCGACTACGCCCGCCGCCTTGCGGTCGACAAACAGGATGTAGTCTGCCTCGCCGCCAGTGACCGGGAACTCGCGCACCGCGACCCCGAGCGATGCGCCGAGGTTGAGTTCGGCCATGCTCTGGATGCACCAGCCGGCTGCTGTGAGTTGGGCATCGATATTCCGGCGCGCCTGTTGTTCCGGCAACAGATCAGCCATGCCCCTCGGATCCTCCATATCCTGGTGGCCCGGCGTTCATATACTAGTTGCCAGCTATTGTAAGGAACCTGCGACTGTTTGTCAATACCAAATACGATCTTTGCCCTCACCAATTCTCGGCGGCATGAAAAAGGCCCCGGGTGGACGGGAATCCCGGGGCCTTCGCGGTGGGCGGAAACTGCGCGCTCGTGATCCGCCCGATGGAATCAGGTTGGAAATCGGCAGCCTGAATCAGGCTCCGATCAGGCTCGCGGGCACCTCCAACATGGCGTGGCCATAGATGTATGATCCAAGAGTATCCATGTAGGCGACGCCGATCACGCTCCAACTATTCGGGGCCGCATCGTACACCTTCACGAAATCTGAGGGAGTAGCGGAGTGTTGGCTGCTCCCTGAGTCTTTCCCCGCAAATGGCCGGTGCGGGTCGGGTTTATCCTATTGCGGCTGCGGTTTCGGCGGCCTTGGCGCGGTCGACCTCAGCATACACTTCTGTAACCTGCACGCTCCGGTGGCCCAGCATGGCGCGCGCCACGTCGAGGCCGAACTCCTTGCGAATACGTGTTGCGAAATTGTGGCGCAGTTGATGTGGGTGCCAGCGGTGTTCCTTCCGCCACTGTGCAAGCTCCGCCCGCTGTTCGTCCGTCAGTTGGTTAAGAGGAACGCCGAAAAGTGTCGGATGGGGGAACGCCTTATCGCTGCCGCGCTCAATCGCCCGGTAATAGCTGATGGACGTGTAGTGGCTCGCGGGAACCCGCTTGGGCTGCCTCTTTCGTTTCGCTTTGTTTCGGCGCATATGACTGGGCCAACGCTTGGTCTTGCGCTCCGCTCCGCGCTGCTCGTTACGCTCCCGCTCCGCTTCCGCCGGGCTGAACAGGTACGCCCCGGTATCTGTCTTGAGGAACTCGCGGATGACACGCTGTGCCTTCGGCCCCAGTTCGATGATGCGCTCATGGCCCCGATGTTCGTTCTTATGGTGTTCCGGCCGATACAGCCACAGGTCGCCCGTTACGTCAAGGTCGCAGCCCCGCATAATGACCGCTTCGCCTGGGCGCATCCCCGTAAGCTGTTGAAGCTCGATCATCGCCGCCACCTGGCGCGACACATGGGGTTTGACCGCCTCCACAAGATCGTCGGGCACCGGGCGCACCGGCTCGGATTCGCGCGCATCGCAGCGACCCCGCCGCAGCCCAGCGACCGCCTGAACTCCGTGGTAGACGCTTGGAGGAACCAGTTCGCTTTCCGCCGCCCATCGCAGAACACGCTTGATCGTCTCAACCATCTGATTGACGTAATTGCGGCAATGTCCCGCCTCAACAAACTGGTTTCGCACAACCTTGAGCGCCATCGGGCCGAACTCCGCCGCCCGCGTATGACCGTACAGCCGCAGCACCGGGCGCAGGGCCGACCGCAAGCGGCAATGTTCTGGGGAATCAGGCCCGTAGTAGGTCAGGGCGAAGTTGTGATGTGCAGCTACGACCTCAGCCACCGTGATGTCAGCCGGGCCGCCGGCGGCGCCCCCTGGCAGCAGCCGACCGTTCGCAAGCCACTCGGCAACGATGCGTTCGTACTCCGCGCGGCTTTCGGTGGTGTCGTACTTGCCGAGATAGAAATCCTTGCCGTTGAGCGTAACGACAGCCTGTCCGGACGGCTTGTGGTGGCGGTAAGAAGGGATTCGATTCGTACGATTTGCAGGCATAGTGCGCAGCTCCTTTCAGCCCCTTTCCGGTAGGATACCGGATTTATCAGGGCTTTCAGGCCGCGCTGCCCAACGCAGGCAGGTCTCGCTAAGTCAAGCGGTCGGCGGTATTTACGTCTGGAGCGGGTGATCGGATTCGAACCGACGACAACGACGTTGGCAACGTCGTGCTCTACCAGCTGAGCTACACCCGCGTAGTTTTCAATCTCAAGGTGTCCGGCATTTCGCGCTGGTGCGAGAGGGGGGACTCGAACCCCCATACCGTACGGTACTGGATCCTAAATCCAGCGCGTCTGCCAATTCCGCCACTCTCGCCCGGAAATCGCCTTCTGGGTTTGTGGCGGCTGCCGCCGCGTCCGGGGAGGTTGCGAAATGCCGCAGACCCGGCAGGCGCTTCTGGTACGCCCTGAAGGAATCGAACCTTCGACCCGCTGATTAAGAGTCAGCTGCTCTACCTGGCTGAGCTAAGGGCGCTCACTGTAACACTTGATTATAGCAACAACCGCACCCAAAATCAAGTGAAGTTTTGCGCTCTTCTACGCGCCCAGCTTCAGTTCCGGCCGCAATCGAGCAGCCGGAGCTTGCTGACGTTGCCAAGCCCGTCAAGCATGCGGATATTTTAGCACAGCCGGCCGCGCTTGTCAAATGTTTTTTGCTCATCATTCATCAGGGATTCACGCGGATGGGCCGCCTGGGAAGGCGTGGCGGAGAGATGGGAGGAAGCGGTGAGGCAGCATTGCCGGCGCCAGCTATGCTTCCTCCGCAATTTCCTCGAGCGAACGGCCGGTGCGCACAGAGTCGGGCTGTGCTTTCAGGATGTCGGTGTCGTAATCGGCGTAGTCGTCCTTCTCCTTGATGAGCAGCCAGTTTTCGGCCTTGCCGCCCATTTTGGTTTGCACCAGGGCGAATCCGCCCTTGAGCCTGGCGCCGTTGAGCACGATTTTCATCGCGCCGCGCGAGTGGGCCTCCGCGGGCGTGCCCTCCTGCATCGCGTAGTTGCCTTCGTCCCAGATCATCACTGCTCCTGCGCCATACTCGCCCTCGGGGATCGTTCCCTCGAAATCCTTGTAGTCGTAGGGATGGTCTTCGACGTGAACCGCGAGCCGCTTGTCCGTCGGATTCATCGAAGGTCCCTTGGGAATGGCCCAGCTTGCGAGCACGCCGTCGATCTCGAGGCGGAAGTCGTAATGAAGCCGCCGCGCCTTGTGCTTCTGCACCACGAAGACAGGATGCTCCGATTGCGAGCCGGTGGCCGGCTCAGGCTCGGTCGTCTTCTCGAAATCCCGTTTGCTGCGATAGTCTTCCAGTGTCATCGCCAGTCTCCATTGAAGGCATCCGACTTTGAATCCGCAGATTACACAGCGCGGCCCCGTATGGCCGCAACCAAA
>DATKYV010000265.1:0-7378 GCA_035528275.1 Terriglobia bacterium
CTTCACTGGACTCACTTACTCATCCGACTTCCCCGCGGCTCCTGCATTCGCAGGTGCTGGCGACGCGTTTGTCTCGAAGATCGACACCAATATCGGAGCCATCCTGTATTCAATCTATTTGGGTGGCAGCGGATTGGATCAGGGAAACGGGATCACGCTCGACAGCACTGGAAATGCCTATGTGGTCGGTCTCACTAAATCGCTGAATTTTCCCGTAACCAACGGGACCCAGTGCGACAATGGCGTGGGCACGACGTGTGCGGGCGACGTCTACGTAACGAAGTTTGATCCTGTGGGGACCGTCCTTCTGTCCACCTACTTTGGGGGCAGTGGTGCGGACTTCGGCGCCGGGATCGCACTCGACCCGACGGGGAATATCTATCTCACGGGCTTCACGAATTCCCCCGACTTTCCGGTATTCGGCGAAGTCTTCCAGCCCACCTACGGCGGTGGCAATACTGACGCTTTCGTGGCCAAACTCGACCCGACGCTCGCCGCGCCCGTGGACCAGATCTATTCTTCGTATTTAGGCGGCAGCAACGCTGAAAACGGCGCCGGCATCGCCGTGGACATCTTCGGCAATGCCTTCGTTACGGGCCAGACTTGCTCTGTCGATTTCCCCAAAGCGCGGGCCTTACAGCCCGCACAGGCGGGAAACTGCGACGCTTTCGTGACTAAGGTTCTGGTGGGTCCTGACATTTCCCTTTCGCACTCGACACTGGTGTTCGCGGCGCAATCGGTGGGGTCGGTCAGCCCGCCGCAAACGATCACCGTATCGAGCAACGGCGACGCCCCGCTGTTGATCTCCAACATCACCACCACCGGGGATTTCTCTCAGACCAACACCTGCGTGGGCGTCACGCTGGCGGTTGGAAATACCTGCACGATCGACGTGATCTTCAGCCCAACCGCCGCGGGAGCCCGGACAGGGACGCTGACCATCACCGACAACACTCCGACCAGCCCGCATGTCGTCAACCTGAGCGGGTCGACGAGCGTGCCGGTGGTCAGCCTCTCCTCCACCAGCCTCTCCTTTGGGAGCGTGCCGATCGGGACCACGAGCCAGGCGCAGACGGTCACCGTGACAAACACCGGGACGGCGACTCTGAATGTGGCGAGTGTCGCCATTTCCAGCGAGTTCAGTGAAACCAATACTTGCGGCGCCATCGTCGCCACGGGGGCGAGCTGCACGATCAGCATCACCTTCACGCCGGCGGCCGGCGGGACGCGGAGCGGCACGCTGACCATCACTGACGACGCGGGCGGGAGTCCGCACGTAGTGTCCCTCAGCGGTGATGGATCGGGATTCACGCTCTCCGCCACGCCTGCCTCGACCGTGATCACGGCGGGACAGTCGGCTACCTATACGCTAAGTGTAATTCCCACCCAGCGGATTCAGTAGCGCAGTCGCGCTGAGCTGTGCGGGTGCGCCCCAGGGGGCAACCTGCACCATCTCGCCGGCTAGCGTGACGCCGGGTGGGCAGAATCCGGCCACGGCCACTGTGAGGCTGGCGAGCCAGAAACGCACGATGTTGCCCCCATTAACCATCCCACATGATTTCCCGCCCTCGAACGCGTGGCGGTGGGGTCCGTGGCTCCTGGCCTTGGCGATGCTCGCTTTCCTGGCAGCGGCCCCCGGCCGGCGGCTGAGGGCCGGGCTGGTGCTCGCAACGACCATGCTGGCGTTGCTGGTGTGGACGTCGTGTGGTGGGGGCGGGAGCACGGTAGGCGTGCCGCGCGGAACGCCGGCGGGCGATTACACGCTCACCTTCACCGGGACAGCGGGTAGTGGGACTCAACAGACGACGGTGCATTTGACGGTCGAGTAGGGAGCTTTCACGAAAGTTGTGGCGCGTCCATCACGCCTTGACGCTTTCCGGCGGCTGAGGACGAGAAATGCGCACGGTGCGAAGTAGGAGGCTGATTCCATGAGAAAGTTCTTGTGGCTGATCCCGTTGGTTCTGTTCCACTCTGCTCCCGCGACGGCGCAGGGTGCGGCGCCGGGCAAAGCGCCGCAGATCGAGGTCTTCGGGGGCTACTCTTACGCGCTGGCCGACTTCAGTAATGATCGCGTCAACTTGAGTGGCTGGAATTTCTCGCTGACGGAGAACGTGAACAGCTGGTTCGGAGGCACGGCCGATTTCAGCGGGCATTACGCCCAGCCGTCCAACACCAACGTCAACGCGCACATGTTCCTGTTTGGACCGACGTTTGCCCTTCGCAGAAGCAAGTCCGTCACTCCTTTCAGCCACGTCCTCCTCGGCGGCATCCACGCCAGCAGGGGCTACGTAGGAGTCTCCGAGCCCGTCACCAGGTTTGCCGCGGCCTTCGGCGGAGGCGTCGACCTCAAGATTCACGAGAAGGTCGCCATCCGCGTCTTCCAGGCGGACTACTTTTTGACGCCGTTCTTTGGCTTGCGGCAAGATAACCTGCGGCTCTCGGCCGGAATTGTCTTCCAATTTGGAAAGAAATAGGCGCCCTCGCGCCCACCCCTTCGGAAATCACTCTGGTGAAAATCCCGGGTGTGAGGTCATCCGCCATGCCGGGCACGCGGAACCTGACGCCCGCTTCTCCTTGATGTTACAATCATCCACGTCTTGAAACGCGGATCGTTGTTTTCGGTTTGCGGATTGGCCTTATTCATCTTCGGGTGCCCCAAACGACAGCCGACACGGGTGGTTTATGTCCCCGCCCAACCGCCCGCCGCAGCCCCCTCCCCCTCCGCGACGCCCGACGTCCTGGTCATCAAAGAACCCGCCCCGCCTGAACCCGAAGAGGCAGTGCCATCCGAGCTGGAGCCGAGCCCGGTTCGCCGCCGGCGGAGGGCCGCTCCCCCGCCACTTGCCGAACCTGCGGAAGTCGAGCCGGAAGAACCCCTGCCGGCCGAGGTCCCGACCCTCGAGCCCCGAGAGAGCCCGGCACAACAGGCGGCGCTGCGTCGTCAGATTCAGGGATTGCAGGAAAGCCTTCGGCAGCGGATCGGCCGGCTCGAGAACGTGAGAATGGGAACCAGCGCCCGCAGGACACGCGATGACGCGCGCACTTTCCTGATGCACTCGCAGGAGGCGCTTGAAAAGGGCGACCTGCAGCGCGCGCTCAACCTCGCGCAGAAGGCCGCGCTTCTGGTGGTGGATCTCGAGCAACAGCGCTGAGCGGGGATATCAGCGCCGTTCAGCAAGTGACGTGCAGGACCGCGTTGGTTCCCTCCTCGGCGCCTTCCAAGATTTCGATGGCGCGCGCCGTGGGAAGGATGAGCAATTCGATCTTGCGCCGCTCCGCCTCCAATTTCACTTCCTCCATTACCGGCAGAGCCCCGTGAGCGCCCGTGCCGATCACCAGGCGCCGGCACTTCCAGGGGATTGTTTCCTCCGCCGAGAGCGGCGTGTGGCCGAACGCGTCGCGGAACCGCTTGGACGGCTTCTTCTTTCGCTTGCGGACCTCCCCGCGGTCAATCAGAACGTCGTGCTCGTAGAGCACGCCTTCGATTTCCAGGGAACCAAACTTGAAGTTGTTGAAGCGCATGGGGCGCCTCCGCTGGCATTATACGCTCTGTTCCCACGGGTCGCCGCTGCATGGATTTCGGGGCAACGAGCTGTCGGGCAGACAACCTCGCGAGCCTCAACGCTCGCCTTCACCCGGAGAGGAATCATGCCGCTCTATTTTGCCGCCCACACCACGGCCTGCCTTACCAAGCAGGCGTTGCGGGAATTGATGCGGGAGCTCCTGGCGGCGGGCGAAGTCAGGGTCCGCCGCGCCGTCGCCAGCCAGCATGGCGGCCGAATGCTGACGGAAGCCGAAGCCCCCGACCAGCCCACCCTGGAGAAGTTTTACGAAGCTCACCACGTCAATTGCCAATGGGTCATGCGAATCGACCTCGACGCGCACGAGGGCGCCGTCACGGAGTATTGAGCCGATCTTTTCGCAGCGGCCGCGCCGGAGGACGAGCATTTTGATGCGCTGACTCGGGTCACGGAAGGGTTGTTCTGCCTTCTGCCTTCTGCCTTCTGCCTTCTGCCTTCTGCCTTCTCGTTCTTCACATCCACCGGTGCTTGTTGGAATAAAACGTCGCAGGGCGTTTGGGATGCTTCTTCCGGAAAGCCAGGAATTGCCTGAGCACCGCACGGTATCTTCGGTCCGAGGTTTTGATCTTCTTGTGAGGCATTTTGATCAGCGCCTGCTCGACCTCCCAGACGTTGCGGGGCGACAGACGCCAGTCACACCCACGCAGGGTGCGCAGGTCCAGAACGCCATAGCCGACGACACGTCCCGAGCCATCCACGTAAGGGTCCGCGTAGCTCATCACCAACTGGCGGATGGTCCGAAACACGGGTTTGCGGCCGTGCAGGCCGGCATCGCGTGAGCGCGCCACGGTGCCGTATCTCCCCCGGTGCTTGAAGAGGAAGAGAACATGATCGAGATTGTCCCTGGATTCAATGTCGAGGAACAAGGGCGGATAGCCGTGCTGCTCGAGAATCGTCGCTGCCGTCAAGGCCGCCTCCAGGCAGTGCGCCTCGCCGTGTCGCATGACCCCACGGAAAGTCCGTAACGTCTCTCCATTTTTCTCCCAGTTGTAGGGCAGGGCGCGGAGGAACCGGTGAACCTCGCGGGGTGTCCGGTATTTGCGGATAAGGGCCCACTCCTTCGGCAGGAAAGCTTTTCGGCCGGGCGGGGAAGATAACGGCTCGCGAACTTTGCTCTTCTTCGGCATTGTGCTTTATGCTCTCGCAAACACCGGTTGAGGATTTAGGATTTAGGATTCAGAGATGAGGCCCCTAGAACTCGCCGAAGGCCCACGAGCATTCGGCCGACCTCTTTTGCTTTTTCGAAAACTTCTCCACTCTCCGGCGAGAGGTATCCCAGACGCCTGGCAATTTCGAGCTGGGTTTCCACTTCGGCCAGGGACCCGCTGGCAATGGCCAGATGTCTCAAATACGCTTGGGTCTGTTTCAGAGCGTGACCCTCAGCGATATTTGAGGGAACCGACACAGCAGCTCGCCGCATCTGGCTGGTCAGGCCATAAAGCTCGCTCTTTGGGAACGACCCTGTGAGGCGATAGACTGAAACGACCAGGTCAACGCCCTTTTGCCAGACTTTTAGATCCTCATGTCCCCGCATCGCCAATCCCCTTCGCATTCAATACGCTGAATTTCAGTCCCTCGTTCCTGGTTCCTGGTTCCTGGCTCCCGGTTTCTGGCTCCTTGCTCCTGGCTCCTAGCTCCTGGATCCTAGGCCCTGCCCTCCCCCCACCGATCGAACCAAAGTTGGAAACACAGCAACGACCAGAGCGCCTTGCGGTGGTCTACCCGGCCGCTCCAATGCTCTTCCAGCAGCCGGCGGACGAACGCCGGGTCGAAGATTCCGTGGCGCTTCAACTTCTCCTCTCCCAGAGTCTCATCCAGAAGCGGCCGCAGCGAATTTCTCATCATCCCGGCGATGGGCACCGAGAAGCCGCGTTTCTGCCGGTAGACGATCTGGCGCGGCAGCCACGCTTCGACGGCCTTTTTCAGGATGTACTTCATCTGAAACCGCGGCACCTTCATCGATGCCGGAAGCGCGGCGGCAAACTCCACCAGGCGATGGTCCAGGAACGGCGTTCGCAGCTCGAGCGAGCACGCCATGCTGGCGCGATCGATTTTAACCAGCAGGTTGTCTTCGAGATAGAGGCGGAAGTCCAGGTAGAGCATTCCCGCCACCGTCTCGTCGAACTCCGCACCCTGAAGAACCCGTTCGAGCGGTTCAAAGATGACACTCGACGCGGGCCTCGGCCCTTTCCACGCCGGTGAGAAGAGGCGGTCGAGTTCATGGGGCGCGAACATCGCCACCCAGACCTGGTGCCGCTCGGCCGGGTCACGCTCGGCGTGAGCAAGGAATCGGCGGAGAAACAGACCGATGGGCACGGCGGAGGACGAAACGGGAAGCAGGCCCTCAAACGGCTCAATCAGCCCCTTGCGCAGGAGGCGCGGGACTTTCAGGTAGTATCCGGCGAGCCGCGCCCCGGGATAAGTCGGATATCCGCCGAAAAGCTCGTCGCTGCCTTCCCCGCTCAGCGCCACCTTGATGTGTTGACGCGCAAAGCGCGACAGCAGGTAGGTGGGAAGGGCGGCGGGGTCGGCGAGCGGCTCGTCGAGGTGCCCGGCCAGGAAATCGAGCGCCTCGCGGAGGCTCGCCTCGTCGGCCGTCACCTCGTGATGTCGCGTTGAGAAATGGCGCGCCACAAAGCTCGCATGCGAGGCTTCGTTGAAGGATTCTTCGGGAAATGCCACGGAAAAAGTGTTGACATTCCCAGGAGTCAGCTCGCTCATCGTGGCGACGAGCGTCGAGGAATCAATCCCCCCGCTGAGGAAAACCCCCAGCGGAACGTCGCTCACCAACCGCGAAATCGCCGCGTCGCGCAGCCGCCGGCGCAACGTTTCCACCAGCGCGCGCTTCTCCCAGTCGTTGAAATGCCGTCGCCCCGGGCGGCAAAGGTGGTCCTGGAGCCGCCAGTAGGGCTCGATACGGATCTCGCCGCCCTCCGCCACCATGAGGTGGGCCGCGGGAAGCTTCTTAATCCCCGCGTAAACGCTGCGCGGAGCGGGGAAATAGCCGTAGAAGAAATACTGGCTCACCGCCTCGGCATCGATTTCCCGGCTGATGCCGGGATATTCGAATAGCGCCTTGATTTCGGAGGCGAATACCAGCGTGCCGCCGTGGAGCCAGTAGAAGAGCGGCTTTTCCCCGGCGCGGTCGCGTGCCAAGACCAGGCGCTTCGCGGTATCGTCCCACAGCGCGATCGCGAACATGCCGTTCAATTCGCTCACGAAATCCGGACCGCGTTCCTCATAAAGGTGGGCGATGACTTCGCCGTCCGAGCGGGTTTTGAACCGATGCCCGCGCTCGATGAGATCTTTGCGAAGCTCGCGATAGTTGTAGATCTCGCCGTTGAAAACCAGCGTGACGTCGCCGGTCTCGTTCGAGAGCGGCTGGTCGCCGGTCTCCAGGTCGATGATGCTCAACCGCCGGACGGCCAGGGCCACGTGCGGCAGCTCGAACTTCCCGTGGCTGTCGGGGCCGCGATGCTCGAGGCGCGCGGACATCGCCTCAATTCGGTCGCGATGCGCCGCGGGCCCGAGCGTGAGGTTTAGGATGCCGCAAATTCCGCACATGATGATGGGGTGACGGCTTTCAAGCTCCCGGAAACACCGCTCTCCCCGGAAGGATTTTCCAGACCGAATACTGCCAATCGCTCCAAAGAGGCTCCAGGCGTTCGACTGATTGCACAAGCCTCCCGACGTCGCGATGACGCACGATGATGATGATGGATTGAGATGATTCGCGCGCCCGCTCTCTCAGGTCTTCGCCAGGAACGACCAACTGGCCTGCCATCTCCCCCAGCTCA
>DATKYV010000266.1:0-4002 GCA_035528275.1 Terriglobia bacterium
GGGCGAAGTGGCGATGGTGAACGGCGCGGTTGTGGTGACGACGAAGGAAGGGCTGCTGCGGGTGGAAGGCAGCGGGCCGGCGGTGGAAGTGGCCAAAGGGAAGACGATTACCGTGCGACCCAAAGCGGCTCGCGCTCCGCAGGGCGGCGCAGGGGCAGGCGTTTCGAGTGCCACCGCGTTGCAGGTTGGAGCGGTCGGCACCGGCGTGGCCTCAACCGTAATGTCCGGCATTGCGATTTCTCGTGCGGGTGACGCTCGGGATGCGGCTGCGGCGGCAGACGCCACGGCAGCTTCGGCTGTGTCGGCGGCTAATGCCGCGAAATCGGCGGCGGATTCGGCGACGGATGCGGCGAACGCAGCGGGCTGCGCGTTGAACGACCTGCTTCCGGCGAGCACTAGCCCGTTCACGCCACCTGATGGCTCGTCCTGCCCGTAGTTTGAGGCTGGGACGGCGACTCTGTTATTGATGGGCGGCGGTCAGTGAAGAACTGGCTGCCGCCTTCTTGTTTCTGGACACGACTTCCTCTTCCCCATAAACCCCCTTCCAGCAATTGATTCCGATTCGGACAGCGTCGGCTGTTACTGGGTGGCGTGCACGCGCTGCCTTAATAGGGAAAGGGTTTTCGGATTCTTCCCTCTGGCCGAGGGGGGTCTTGAAAACTGTGGATTTGGAGGAGAATTATGGCAAACTCTTCCGCGTCTCTCTGGGTGGCACCGCAATCCGAATGAGGGCAACCGTCCGGAAATGGATCGGTGAATGGATTTCACCTGGACCAAAGTTCTCGAACTCGCGCTCCTCGGGCTTGTAGCCGGTGGAATCGGTTCGATGACGGGGATTGGTGGCGGCCTCATCATTACTCCCGTTCTGACGCTGGTCTTCGGTGTTCCAATTCACCATGCGATCGGCGCCAGCCTGTGCTGTGTGATCGCCACTTCCTCGGGCGCTGCGGCAAGTTATATCGAGCATCGGCTCAGCGACATTCGCCTCGGTATGACGCTGGAGCTCGCAACTACGGTGGGGGCGGTGACGGGATCGCTGATCGCCGGGATCCTTAGCCGTGGGATGCTAGCTGTGGCCTTTGCGCTGTTCCTCATCGTGGCGGCCGGCGTCATGTTGCGCCGCCGTTCGAGCACAACCCCTCCGGGATCGGAAGAGATCGGAACCTACAAGGTCCGGCGCCTTCCTCTGGGCTTGATGGGGTCGGGAGGGGCGGGGGTGATTTCCGGCCTGCTGGGCGTGGGCGGGGGGATCATCAAGGTCCCACTCATGTACCTGGTGATGGGCGTGCCGTTTAAAGTGGCGACCGCGACATCGAATTTCATGATCGGCGTTACGGCGGCGGCGAGCGCTTTTATCTATTACTCCCGCGGCGATGTCCAACCATTGGTCGCCGCCCCTGCGGCGGTCGGTGTGTTCTTCGGTGCCGCCCTGGGTTCGCGGCTGATGCGCAAGGTGCGCAGCGGCCGGCTGGTGCTCCTGCTATCCTGCATCATGTTCTATTTCGCCGCCATGATGATCTGGAAGGCTTATCAAGAGGGATTTTTTCGGTAGATTTCCGGCGGCCCGGACGCCGATACCTGTCCGGACGCGGGACAGAGGAGATCAAGTGACGCGACTTTCCGAGGACAAAGCTCAAACCGCAATCGCCGCTGTCCTGCGGTACGGTTCGCTGGTCTCGACGCTGGTCATGGCATTGGGGCTGGTTATGCTTCTTATTCGCGGGCTGTCAGCCTATCCTCCCCTCGAATCACCGGCCCCGGTTGGGGTTGTGGTGGCGCGGGCGCTGCGATTTGATGCGCTGGCGATTTCGGAATTGGGGCTGATTCTCCTCCTTCTTACGCCCATCCTTCGCATTGTTGTCGCTGCGACCACATTTGGGCTGGAACGCGACCACAAATACATGTTCATCGCCCTCGGCGTCCTGGTCGTGGTGGTTCTGAGCATCGGTTACGCTATGGGCTAGGCAGGAATGGGCCTCCACTCTCGGGTCTGTCCAGGCGGAATATTCGCGGGACGGTCAACCTACAGATCGCTCATAAGATCAAACTGATTCCGAAATGCGGCGGATCTTGGCACCGACGCGGCTGAGTTTCTCTTCGATGCGCTCGTAGCCGCGGTCGATGTGGTAGACGCGGTCGATGAGTGTTTCCCCTTCGGCGGCCAGCCCCGCCAGCACCAGCGAGGCGCTGGCGCGCAGGTCGGAGGCCAGCACCTTGGCCCCGCCCAAGCGGGATTTTCCCCGCACCACCGCGCGGCGGCCGTCTATAGCGATGTCGGCTCCCATGCGCATCAGCTCGGGCGCGTGCAGAAACCGGTTTTCAAAGATCGTCTCGGTAATCACCGAGGAGCCCTGGGCCTGGGTCATCAGGGCCATGTACTGAGCCTGCATGTCAGTTGGGAATCCCGGGTACTCCTGGGTCTTCATGTCCGCGGCGCGCAGCGGCCCGGCGCCCTCGACGTCCAGCTCGCCTGCGGACGGCGTGGAGACCTTGACTCCAGCTTCGGAGAGCTTGGCGATGACGGTGCTGAGGTGCTCCGGGCACACGTGGCCGAGACGCAGGCGCCCGCCGGTGATTGCCGCCGCGGCAATAAAAGTCCCGGTCTCGATGCGGTCGGGAACGATGCTGTGCTCAGCGCCCGTCAGACGGGCCACACCGCGAATGCGGATGGTATCCGTCCCCGCACCCTGCACGGACGCCCCCATGGAGTTCAGCAGGTTGGCGAGGTCCTCGATCTCCGGCTCGCGGGCGGCATTTTCCAGCACCGTCTCGCCCTCGGCGAGTGTCGCCGCCATCATCAGATTTTCTGTCCCGGTCACGGAGATGGTGTCGAAGTAAAAGGGAACACCCTTCAGGCCGTCGGCGCGGGCTTCCACATAGCCGTGCTCGATTCTGATGGAAGCCCCCAGCTTCTCGAGCCCCTTCAGGTGCAGGTTGATGGGTCGGGCGCCGATGGCGCATCCCCCCGGCAGCGAGACCCGGGCGTGGCCGAAGCGCGCGATGAGCGGACCCAGAACCAGAATCGAAGCGCGCATTTGCTTGACCAGCTCGTAGGGAGCCAGGGGATTGAGCAAACGGCGTGCCTGGATTTCCACGCGGTTTCCGTGCTCTTCATGGGTGACGGAGGAATCGACGCCGAGCTCGTCCAGGAGGCTGCGCAGAGTGCCGATATCTCTCACCCGCGGCACGTTGCGCAACACCACGGGCTGGTCCGTGAGCAAGGCGGCGGCCATGGCCGGCAGCGCGGCATTCTTCGCCCCGCTGATGGTGATTCGCCCCTCGAGGGGCCGGCCGCCTTCAATAAGGAATTTGTCCATGAGCCGAAAGGCTTGAGATCCAGGGGTCGGCTGTCAGAGTACCGGTTGTCCCCGCACGTAAGTCTGGGTCACGTGGTAGTTTTGATCGAGGATGGCAAGATCGGCTTCTGCCCCGGGCGCGATCACGCCTTTTTGTTTCTCCATTCCCAGGATGCGAGCCGGGTTGAGCGTCGCGCAAGCTAGGCATTCCTGGTAGCTGAGACCCGTGAAGCTGGCGAGGTTTCGCGTCGCGGCGTCGAGGGTGATCGTGCTCCCCGCCAAGTTGCCTTCGACCGTTCTGCAGACTCCCCCCGCCACGTGGACCGTGAAATTGCCGAGACGATAGTCGCCATCCGGCATGCCCGCGCCGCTCGAGCTGTCACTGACCAGGACAATCCGCTCGATCCCCTTGGACCGCACGAGTAATTGGATGGCGGGAATCTCAACGTGGACGCCGTCGCAGATCAGTTCGGCGCTCACGCGATCATCGGTCAGGACGGCCCCGATGATTCCTGAATCGCGGTGCGCAAATGCGCGCATGGCGTTGTAAATGTGCACGGCGTGAGTGGCGCCGGCGGCGATGGCGCGCGCGGCTTCCTCGTAGGTTGCATTAGAGTGGCCAATGCCAATCCGCACTCCCCGCCCCCGGACGTATTCGAGAACCGCCAGCACCCCCTCCAGTTCCGGAGCGAGGGTGAAAATACGG
>DATKYV010000267.1:0-9778 GCA_035528275.1 Terriglobia bacterium
GGGCGAAGTGGCGATGGTGAACGGCGCGGTTGTGGTGACGACGAAGGAAGGGCTGCTGCGGGTGGAAGGCAGCGGGCCGGCGGTGGAAGTGGCCAAAGGGAAGACGATTACCGTGCGACCCAAAGCGGCTCGCGCTCCGCAAGGCGCGGGCTCGGGCGCGGCGGGCCTGAGCGGCTCGACCGCGATGCAGGTGGGTGCGATCGCTACGGGTGCAACATCAACGGTGCTCGGTGCGACGGCGGTCGTTCGAGCCAGCGACGCTCGGGATGCGGCTGCGTCGGCACAGTCCACGGCGGGTTCGGCGGCGACGGCGGCGCAGGACGCAACAGCGGCGGCGGAAACGGCAACCGAAACGTCGAACGCAGTGGGCTGCGCGTTGAACGACTTGCTTCCGGCGAGCACTAGCCCGTTCACGCCACCTGATGGCTCGTCCTGCATGTAGTTTGAGGCTGGGACGGCGAATCTGTTTTTGAGGGGCGGCGGCCAGTGGAATGCTGGCCGCCGCTTTTTTCTGACGCCGGCCATGATTGTTCGTAATCGGTCCTCAGTGCGCCGAGGTGTTCCGGGCCGCTGTTTTCCTTCTCCCTTTCAGGGATCTAACCACAGAGAGAAATCCTTTGGCCGGTTCTATAATTCCGGACGCTATGGTGTGGGTCCGAGGGGTGGCCGAGTGCCGGCGAGAGGAATGTCAATCGCCTCCGGCCTGGGGGCCGAATGCCATGAGGAGAGAGCCGAGGATGGAAACTGCCAGAAGCGTCCCCAGTATCCTGCCCGACGGCTGGCCGGCAACCGCTCCAGCCACAGACGCGCCGGCAAAGCTTCCCAGGAACTGGAGTGTGTTGTAAGCGCCGAGCGATGTTCCATAGGCGCCTTCCGGCGAGAACTTGCTCACCAGGCTCGGCAGAATGGGTTCCAGGCCCGTAAAACCGACGAAGAAGAAAATCCCCGCAATCAATACGCCCGTCAAGTGGTGCGGATCGAATCCCGCGAGCTCGGGGCGGAAGAGAAGGCCGGCGCTCAGCAGAAGGCAAAGGAACAGCGCGGCGGCAATCGTTCGGGCCAGGCCACGGTCCGCCAGCCACGACAGAAGGAAGGTCGTAATGCCGCTGACCAGAAGCATGGGCAGCAGCAGAACGTAATAGTGGTTCAGCTTCAGGTGGTGTTGACCGGTGACGATCAGCGGGAAGTAGAAGAAGAAAGACGACATGAAGAAGTTGATCAGAAACCCGGCCAGCATGAGCGGCGGCAGAGGTTTTCGGGTGAGAACCACGCCGAGCGGTGCGGGTGGGGGATTCTGCGTTCGAACGGATGGCAGGGTTCGCCTGAGCAGGATCACGGACCCCAGCCCCAGCAAACCCGTCAGCCAGAACAAGGATTCGGTATTGAGCGCTCCAGCCAAAAAAGGCCCCCCGACGACGCCAACCATAAACGCGGCGCCGATGGGGATACCGAGAGCCGCCATCGCGAAGGAGCGCTTTTCCGCTTCCACGTTGTCGGCCACGGTGGCAAAGGCGGTGGAGACGATGGCGCCGCTGCCTTGGATGAGGCGCCCCAGCATCAATTCGTAGATTTGCGCCGGCCGCGGAAACCAGGCGGGAATGGCGCAGAGGAACGAGCCCAGCGCAAACACCCCCATGCCGACAACCAGCACGTTCCGCCGCCCGATGCGGTCGGAAAGCCGTCCCAATGGGATTTGCAGGAGGGCCATCGTCAGCCCGTAGCAGCCGAAGGCCAGGCCGACCAGGAAACGGGAATCGGTGAACTGCAGTCCGTAGAGGGTGAAGACCGGAAGGACCAGAAAGATGCCGAGCATCCGCAGCCCCACGGTGCTTGCCAGGACAAGGAGGATTTTTCTCTGAGCGGCGCTAAACGGAATCCGCGATGCCTTCTTGGCCATTCAATGATCGTCCGGATGAGAGGCGACAACTGTGGAGCCGACCGGCCTCACGCTGAAACAATGGGCTAATCCCGGAGCGCTTTGGCCGCCTCGACCAGGGTTTGCATCTTGGCGATGGCCTCGTCCACGCTGCGAGTCTTCAGGCCGCAATCCGGGTCGACCCAGATAATTTCTTTGGGCAGAACCTCCAGGCCCTGCCGGAGCCGCCCTTCGACGACGGATTTTCCTTCAACAACGTGCGAGTGGACGTCGACCACTCCGAAGCTGATGTCTTTGGTGAAACGATTTTTCTTGAAAAGCTCCAGCATGTAGAGGCCGCTGTTCGACATTTCCAGGTCGAAGTTGTCCACGGGAATATCCAGCATTCCCGGATAGATGTATTCAAACGCGCCGTAACAGATGTGAGTGATGAAATAGGCGGAGAGGCCGTCCGTCACCGCGTGCATGGCCTCGATGGCGAAGGCGAGTTCCTCCGGACGGACCGAAGTCGCCGGCTCATCGATCTGGATGATCTTCGCTCCCGCTTGAATCAGCGCCTCGACTTCTTTGCGGATTTCCTTTGCGAGGGCCAGGCACGTTTCCCTCCGTCCGGGATAGTGCTCGTTGAAGGACCAGTCCATCACCGTGTAAGGCCCGGTGAGCATTCCCTTCACCGGCTTCGAGGTCAGGCTCTGGGCGTATCTCCACCATTCGACGGTGATAGGTGCCTCCCAGCGGACCTCCCCGGTCACGATGGGTTTGTGGTAGTAGCGGTTTCCGTAGGAGCGGACCAATCCGCCAATCTCGAAGCCTCGCAGGTGTTCGGCGAAATACGCCACCATATCGCCGCGATACATCTCCCCGTCCACCAGAACGTCGACGCCCAACTCTTCCTGCTTTCGAATCCAAAATTCCGTCGCCTGGCGAGCCTTCTCTTGAAGCTCCTCTTCAGTGATCTTCTTCTTGGCGAAGTCCGAGCGGGCCTTCATCAGGTAATCGGGCTTGGGAAAGCTTCCCACCGAGGTGGTGGGGAACAGCGGCAAATCGATCCCCAACTGGCGGAGTTTCTCGCGGCTCATGCTCGGCTCCCTAGGAATGTTTTCCTGATCGTGGCCAGGTGTTTCAGCTTCAAGAGGGCGCGGTCCCGCGGCAGATACTCGAGTCCGCACGAAGGATTCAAGTAGACGCGGCCGGAGCCCAGGCTCGAGGCCATGCGTTCGAGCTGGCGACTGACGGAGGCGGGATCCTCCAAGCGGGTATTGCGCCCGTCCACCATCCCCAGGGCCAGCGTTTTTGACGCGCCGCCCGCCGCGATGATTTCGACCAGGCCGGGGCTGTACGTGAAATCGAGATTCAGGATGTCCACGGGCAGGGTCTGCAACCGGTCGTAGAGAGGCGCCGGGTCTCCAAAGTAGAGGGCGAGCGCGAGTTGCGCAGCTCCCTTGCGCGCCGCGAGGGAGGCGAGCCCTTTCTCGACATGGCGAAAATCCGCCGTGTTCTTGAGCAGGGCGGGTTCATCCACCTGAATAAGCGTTGCGCCGGCGGCGGCCAGCGCCGCAACTTCCTCGCCCAGTGCCGCGGTATATCCTTCCAGCGCCTTTTCGAAACCTCCCGTTTTCCCTTCACCTTCGATGGAGAGCCGGGCCAACGTATAGGGTCCGGTGAGGACCGGCTTCACGGGCCGCGCGGATTTCCCTTTGGCGAATAGGAATTCCTCGACGATGAGCGGCTTGGTGCGCTTGATATCCGACTCGATCACCGGCTGCCGGAAATAGAAATTTGTGTCAAAGAACCTCAGCAGCCCGTTGATTCGGATTCCCTGGAGCTTCCCCGCAAGGTGCGAGACGGGGTCGTACCATCGAATCTGCCCGTCGGTGACCACGTCCAGGCCCGCCTCCGCCTGTTCGGAGAGGGCAAGCTCCGTCATCCGGTCTTCCGCGGCGTGCAGGTCGGAGTCGGTCTTTTCACCTTTTTCCCAAGCGGCGATGGTCCGCCGCAGCGACTGGAACTCAGCGCTCTCTCCGATGCGCGGGTAACTGCTGTGACTTGCCAATAGCAATTCCATAATCGATTCCGGAGTTCGGCGTAAATTCGGGCGTCCCGGAGAGGTGTTCCACTCGGGTTTCTCGCAGGCGCCCTACTCGACGAACTCAACTTTCACTTGTTTGGAGAGCACACCCTGTTCAAATCCGCGGTCGAGCAGCGTCTGAACGGCCCGCCGGCCGCGCTCGCCGTAATCCAGCGTCCAATCGTTCACGTACAGAGACACAAACCGGTCCGCGGTAGAGGGGTCGAGTCCCCGCGCGAACTGGGTGGCGTATTCCAGCGCCTCTTCGCGGTGGTCGAGGCCATACCGGATGCTCTCGCTCAGCACCTTCGCCGTCTGCTGGATAATCCGCCGGTCGAGGGTACGCCGGATGCCGTTGCCGCCCAGGGGCAACGGGAGTTGGGTTTCCCGGTTCCACCACTCGCCCAGGTCTACGACTTTGTTGACACCCTCGCGGGCGTAGGTGAGCTGGCCTTCGTGGATCAAAACGCCGGCGTCCACGTCTCCGCTCGCTACGCGTCCCAGGATTCGATCGAAAGACATGAAGACCGGCTCAAAATCCGGTTCGTAGAGCCTCATCGCCAGGTATGCCGTCGTCATCTTGCCCGGAACGGCAATTCGTTTTCCCTTGAGACTTTGGGCGTTCAACGGCCCGCGGGCGACAACCAGGGGTCCGTAACCGTCGCCGAAGCTGCCCCCGCTGGGCAACAGCATATATCGGTCGGCCAGGTAGGCGTAAGCATGGAAGGAGATTGCCGTGACGTCGTAAACGCCTTCCAGGGCCTTCTGGTTCAAGCTTTCAATGTCCTCCAGCGTGTGGGAGAAGCGGAGGTTTCCGGTCTTGATCTTCTTCGTCGCCAGGGCGTAGAACATGAAAGCGTCATCCGAGTCCGGACTGTGGGCCAGGCTGAGCTTGACGCTCCGCGCCTGCGCACTGTTGGTTTTCGAGATCTGGGATGATTGCATGAACCCTCAGTCCACTTTTCCCGCGTTCGCCGAAACAAAGTATACTAACACAGCTCTCCAACGCCCTCAATCTGGCTGCACGCCGGGTGGTGGGCCAGTTTGGCTTTTTGTAGCGGCGGTCTCTGACCGCCGAATCTTGGTTCTCAAGGACTTCCGGCGCTCAGAGAGCGCCGCTACAGCAATTTGACCCACTACCGCACGCCGTGCTTCGGGGTATCCCATGCTGAAATGGATTTGTCGGGGGGAGGATTCCTACTCTTTCCCCGTCGGCTTGGCGGCAGACGATGCGGCGGCAATGCGCACGCGGACGGCGCGCAGCGCCCGCAGCGCCTCTCGGGCGACGTCGCCGTCCGGGTCGTGCGACAGTCGCTCCAGATGGTCGACGCTAGTTCCGTCGCCGGTGAACATCAGCACCGTACAGAGCCGCCGCCGGACGTCGGAATCCTGGCTGTTCATATAGGAATAGAGGCGGGGCAAAAACTCCTGGTTCTTGGACAACTCCACGAGGTAGGACTGAGCATAGTTACCGCGGCGGCTCGAGCTGAGTTCGCCGATCAGTGTGTTGAGGAAATCGTCCCGGCCCAGCGCCGTGACGGCGAACTGCATGGCGAGTCTTGCGTCAGCGTTCCGCTCGGCTTGCACAGCTCTCTCCAGTTCCGCCAGCGCTTTCTTGTCTCCGGCGCGAGCCATTCCCTCCGCCGCCGAAGTCCGGATTTCCTCGTCCGCGTTCCACAGCGCCCTGGTGAAGAACGGCACGGAGAGCGGATCTCCAAGGTAGGCGAGCCCTTCCATAGCCTTTTGGCGAGTCCGCTTGTCGGCACTGTTTTCAAACATCGACTGCAGTCTGGGGAGGGCCTCGGTGGTTTTCAAGATGCCGACGGTTACGGCCGCCTCCTGTTTGATCTCCTCATCCGGCGAGTCCAACAAGTTAACCAGTTGAGGGCCGGCGCTCGGGTCTTTGATTTTGGCGAGGGCGTTGAGCGCCACCAGCACCAGGCTCTTGTCGGAAGAGTGGCAGGCCTTTACCAGATCGGGAACCGCGGTCTTGGCGACCAGGATTCCCAGGCTGTCAGCCGCTTCGCGCGAGGCCTCAATAAAATGATAGTCATTCAGCGCCGCAACCAGCGCGGAGACTACATCGGGCTCCACGCGAACGCCGGGATCGATCCGGATATTTTCCTCCACGAATCGGCCCTTGGCCGAACGCCACGCCCTCTTCCAAAACCCGGCGAATCCCACATCAGGACCCTGGCCGGTGTAGTAACCCTCGAGCCCTTTGATGGCCAATACTCGAACATCCGGGTCCATGTCGCGCGTGGCAGTGATCAACCCACCCAGTGAATCCCGGACGCGGAGTGTGGAAAGCGCGATGACGGCCTCGCGGCGGACTTTGGTGCTGGGATCGCTTACCGCGGTTGTCAAGGCCGGGATCGCCGCGGGATCCCCGCTCTTGCCCAATTCTTTCGCTGCCTTGGCCCGGCGGCCCTCATCGGGACTCTGCAGGTCGGCGGCCCAGGAACCGGAATCCTGGGCGAACAAGCCGGCCGCACCCATTGTGGCCATTGCCGCCAGAAGGCAGAAGGGAAGCATCCGGGCGAGTTTCATGGTGTCTTTACCTCTCGTTGTGGGCCATCGACCCAAACTATGTACCGATGGGGGCCGCGCTTTTCAATTTGCTCCACGCCACGCGCGATTCTGGCCTCTCCGCTTGTCGTCCGACCGAAGGGAGAATGAAGGGTTAGTATAGTACAGCCCGTGCGTCGCCGGGTCGCCTGATTCCCATAATTTGACTTGCAGCAAGACCGTCTCGGCATCCGCCTTCCGACGGTCGGAGAAGGTTCGAACGCGTCGATACGTTTCAGGCCCCGGTTTCAGGAATGCTTGGAGCCCTGGCGAGCGGTCAGGCGGGATGGGCGGATGCCCAATAATATCTTGAGAGAGGTTTCCTGGGCGCGCGATCCGTCGGGAGAAGCGCCGCCCTCCTATTCCCCCATATGAGAAATCAGGATTTTGGTTTCTCCGGTTTCTTCGTCGCGGCCCACATGGATAACCGTAATACCTTTGTCTTCCTTGTCCGCGTGAGTTAATTGAAATTGTCCTTCGTACTCCGAAACACTGGTTTTCGGGCCGAGTTTTTCCTTGTAGAAATTCACCACGTCTTCCACCGAGTCGGAGGTCACGTATTCCTGGCCGCTGATAAGATCTTTGTCGCCGACGGAGAATTGCGCTCCCTTGTCCACGGGAGTCGCCCCGGGATAAGGCGGGACACCTCCGATCGACTTCACATCACCACTCGCCCTTTCGCCCAGCCGGATGTCTCCCTTGGGAGTCTTGAGGGTGATGCCCTTGCCGGCCTCGTCCACTTTGATCGTCTCGTTCAGTGTTTGCCTGGCACGGTAGCCGATGTACACGCACGCCCCGATGCCGGCCACGGTCACGAAAGCGAAGATGCCCACGACGATGAGGATAATCTTGAGCAGGGGGCTTGACCCCTTCTTCGGCGCGGCCGCGACTGGGGCAGGGGTCGCGGAGGCGGGGGGAGGCGGCGCGGCTGCCGCTTGCGGTGCTCCTGCCGGAGCGCCCGCCTGGGCGCCACAGTTTCCACAGAATGCCTGGGATTCTTCCATGGGTGAGCCGCAATTCCCGCAGAATTTGGCCATATAACCTCTCCTCGGTGTCGATGGATTCGGCTCCTTGGGTCACGGCACTCGTGGTGATGCTTGCTGACCCCTAACAAGAAGCCGGATGATGAAATCCCCAAATGATGGCGTGAAGACGCCCCAACATTAACACCCAGCTGGGTGGATGTCCAGGCTCAGGTGAGGATCCGGAAGCGAGTTGGCCCCGAGTGCCGTTCCAACTATTTCGGCCTAATTGGGTGAGGCCGCCCCGTCCGTCAGCCGACGGACGAGGAATGGGCCGGGGGCGCAACCTCGATCCGCCAGCTGGCGGAGAGACGCCTTGCGATGCGAGACTTGGCGGATCAAGTTGGAACGGCACGAGCGGCTCTTATTGAACCGTACGACTGGTCCCTAGAGGAACACGGTCGGGAAGCGGCGTGGTGTGGTGATGAACGATGCGCCATGCGCCGCCGCGCCGCACGAAGATGTTGGTGGCTTCAACCATCGCCGTGGAAAATCCGCCCTCGAAAGCCGAGGTCACATTCTGGATGCACGACACCCAGGCGACATCGCCCTGGACATGAACCAGGGTTCGACTGATGTCGACGTGCATCTGGCCGGTGGAACGGAAGATGCTCGCCCAGCTTTCTCGGACGTTCTCCCAGCCGGTAATCAGGTCCCATCCGGGATGCAGGCATCGCACCCAGTCTTCCTGCAGCCAGGCCGCCTCCATTTGGGCCAGGTCCAGGGATTGTAGCGCCTGGTAGAAGGCCTGGTTTGCAGCCAGGACCTCCCGCTCATCGGTTTCGAGGTGTGGTTGCGTTGGCATGATGCGAATCCTGCGAAGTGTACGGAATTGAGGTCTGACGAAGAGTACGGCTCCGGGTCAATCGCGGAGAAACCAGGTTTCTAGGGCTTGCGCTCGTAATGCCGGAGCACCCTGGGAAGTGAAACGCCCACCAGCGCGACCTTCACCACATCGCCGATCAGGAATGGATAGAAGCCCAAAACCCACGCCTGCCGGGCAGGGAATTCGAACAGGCCGCGGAGCCATAGCGCCCCGCAGACGAGTATCAGCAAGTCGGCGCTGAACAATGCAGGCGCCAGGGTCCACGCCCGGCGAGCGGCGCCGCGCTCAACCAGCCAGCCGAGCAGTCCCGCGGCGACGGGAAAACTCCACAGGTAGCCGCCCGTCGGTCCCACCAAGTGAAGAATGCTCCCCGCGCCGCCTGAAAAAACCGGAAGGCCCGCCGCCCCGGCGCTCAAATAAAGCAATTGGCTCGCGAACCCCCGCCGGCTGCCCAGTACCGCGCCGCTGAGCAGGACCGCAAAGGTCTGGCCGGTCAGCGGAACGGGAGTGAAGGGAAACCGGACTTCGACCTGCGCCATCAGGGCCGTGAGCAGAGCGAATCCCACAATCCAAAGCGCATCCTTGGCGCGAGTGCGTTCGCCGGAAAGATGATCGATGAGAACATTCGAGGCCGCGCGGGTCATTTGTACTCCATGGCAAGATTCCAGAAATTGTGCACGTAGAAGTGCGAAGTAATATTGCTGTAGAGATGGCATCGTCCCTGGCAGTGGGGGATGTCGCCGTATTTTTCCCGCGCCCGCCGGTAGATTTCCTTGAGCGACGATGTCTCAAACAGGTTGCCGCCCACGTTCTTGAGCGGCACGCAGGGGTAATATACATCACCGTTGGGATAAATGCGCGCGAAGAGCGTGGGGTAGCAGTTGAAATCCTTGAGCTTCAGGATGTGCTCGAGCTCTTCGACCGAGCCGTTGATGCGCAGCCGCTTGCGCCGCTTCGACTCCAGGATGTGATGGACGAGCTTCATGTAGCGTCCGTCCTTCAGGAGCTCGTCCTGCGTCCGATCGTTCTTTAACGCCGAACAGCACGAGAAGATGAAGTCGTGCTCGCGGCAGAACTCCATCACGTCGTAAACGTCGTCCACCGTGCGCCGGTCAATCACGCAGTTGAGGGTCATGGGCCGGTGACTCTCCCGCATCCGGCGGCCGTAGCGCACGATGTTGGAAATGATCCGGTTCGTCGTGCCCGGCGCCGACTGGGTGACGGAATCGAATCGCCCTTCGTTCATCGAGTCGAGGCTGATGACCAGGCTTTGAATGGTGTCGAGCAGGTTTTCGCGCCGGTCGAGCAGCGCGCCGTTGGTGTGAAGGATGATCGAATATCGCATTTCCGCCGCGGCGCGCAGAATTTCGTCCAAATCGGCGCGCACCAGCGGCTCGCCGCCCGTGATGTAAAGCGAG
>DATKYV010000268.1:0-13935 GCA_035528275.1 Terriglobia bacterium
CTTGGGCAGGTGCGCGAGCCCCACCTCATGACCGCTCAGCGCCAGGCGAAGCGTGCGGCTGATCTGCTCGGCCGTCACGCCGTTGAGCGCCGCCTTTTCCTTGTCCACCACATAGCGGTACTGCGGCTGATCGTCTTCCACAGTCCAGTCCACATCCACCAAACCGGGCGTCTTCGAGAATTCCTCGCGAATCTTCCGGGCCACTTCGATCTGCTGGCTGTAATCCGGCCCGTAAACCTCCGCCATCAGCGTCTGGTAAACGGGAGGGCCGGGAGGAATCTCCGCCACCTTGAGCTGGGCTCCGTATTTCTCGCCGATGGGCTGGATGGCCTGCCGAAGCCGTTTGGCGATTTCGTGGCTCTGCGCGTCATCTGCGGATTCCGCGCCATCTACGGATTCGCACGTCGCGGGTGGCGCACACATGGTGAATTTGACCATGTGTGCGAAACACTGCCTCAGGTTGTCGGTCGCGGCCCATGCGTTCCAAGATGTGGTCTGAACCCTCGCACACATCGCGAGCGACCGCCACTTGGGTGCCGCCCGTCGCGCAAAAGATTGCAACCAGATCGTATTGATGGTAATCAACATCAGCAGGATGGGACGCACGCTTACAGGCTCAGCCTACCGCCAACACGAAACCGCTTTTTGCGCCGAAGTCTCAAAGTGGTGCGACAAGCTTTTCGAAGCCAAACCCGACCTCCCCTTTGGGTCATCCGACATCGAAAGCTTTGGTCGCGGCAGTCAAAAGCGGCAGGATTTTCGCGTATACGAGCGCAGCACCAAAGGCCGAGGCAAGCTCGCACTTTGTGGCGAGGTGAAGCTCCCCGGCAGTCAGCAGGGCCATTCTCCTTTTGACATGAGGCTCATGCAGGATGCCTTCAATAAAGCCACCGCCGAGGGGTGCCGTTACTTCTTCACGTGGAACGTCGAACACCTGGCGCTCTTTGACCGGGCGCGTTGGGACTCGATTTCGATGCACGAGCGTTGCATCGGGGAGTGCAAGCTCGGCCTTGAGCTCAACAAACCAGAAGAGGTCACTCGCACTGAGGTCAAAATAAAGCTTCAGGAAGACTTCCTGCCAAGATTTTTTGCCCAGTTTGCTAAGGTCTGGTCCGGGCGGATGAAGGATTTCGGCCAACCGCCCTCCGACGTTTATGTGGCAATCATTGAGAGTCACTTGACTGGTCCCATGGGGCCTGTGCGCGAATTGCGCGATTACCTCGGGGCGGAATCGACCCGCAACTCTGCATTTCGTGTCCGCCTCCGGTCGTGGATGGCGGAAGAGCAGCAGTGGAACGTTGACCCGACCGATCCGAAGTCTTGGCCCGAGGCAATTGACCGAGCGGCGCGCAGCATGGCTTACGTGCTGAGCAACCGCATCTTGTTCTACCAGGCTGTACGGTCACGCAACGAACTTCCAGAACTCCGGCTTCCGCGCACCGCCAAAACACCGGAAAAGGCATACCAATACTTGCGCGTCCGCTTCGAGGAGGCAGTTCTCAGGACAGGCGACTACGAGCCGGTCTTTTTTCCCGAAACGCGTGAGTGGGCGGCGGTGACCGCTCTCTCGGGAGCCAGTTCCATTGACGCGTGGGGCCGATTCATACTGGCATTGGAAAGGTTCAGCTTCAAAGAAATCCCCACGGACATTCTCGGGCACACGTTCCAGAAGCTCATCAGCCCCGAGGAGAGGCATAAATTCGGCCAGTTCTACACCGATGAGAACATCGTTGATCTGATCAACGCATTTTGCATCCGCAAGGGCGGGGATGTGGTTCTCGATCCAGCCTGTGGCAGCGGAACCTTCCTCGTCAGGGCATGGTACCGGAAGTCTTACCTCGACCGGCGGCTAAGCAACCAGGAATTGCTCGAAGGCTTGTACGGGTGCGACATCAATCCCTTCCCCGCACATTTGGCAACGCTGAACCTTGCGGCCAGAAACATATCGCAAGAAGAGAATTACCCGCGAGTTGTGCGAAAGAACTTTTTCGTTGTTTCGCCCGACAAGCCATTCTGCGAAATCCCGACCGTTTTTCGGGACCGGGACGGCAAGCGGGAGCGCGAAGGCATCGACCTGCCGGGACTGGATGCGGTGGTGGGCAATCCGCCCTATGTTCGTCATGAGCACATCCCCAAGGCGGGTGAGAAGGGGGCGATCCGGGACCAGACGAAGGAGCATCTTTACGAGACGGTAGAACGGGCTTGGCCCGGAATCAAGCTCTCGAAGCAGAGCGATATCCACGTGTATTTCTGGCCCGCAGCCGCACGGTTCCTCAAAGAGGGCGCCAGATTCGGTTTTCTCACCTCGTCCAGTTGGCTCGACGTGCGGTACGGGTTCCAGCTTCAACGGTGGTTACTGCTCAACTTCCGAATCGAGGCGGTGATTGAGAGCGTGGACGAGGTTTGGTTTGAGGACGCGCGGGTGAAAACGGCCGTCACCATCTTCCAGCGGTGCAGTGACGAGACCCGGCGCAACGAGAACCTCGTCCGCTTCGTGCGACTCAAGAAACCGCTCGCTGAAATCCTCGGGGAGCGTGCGGACGAGGATCAGCGCCAGGACGCGGCAGAGAAACTGCGTGACTTTATCCTCAAGACCAAATCCGATGTCTCGAATGACCGGCTCCGCATCATGGTTAAGCGCCAGGGCGACCTCTGGCAGGAAGGCCTCTCGGTCGCCGAGATGTTCGCCAAACACCGAGAAGCTGACCTCGAACAGGACAGTGGCGAATCTGACAAAGAGGAAGAGGAAACGAACGGCCGACCACCTGAGGCAGAGGGCTTGGACCTCGGCCACCGAATTGGAGACTACGGTGGGGGGAAATGGGGCCGCTATCTGCGTGCCCCAGATTTCTATTTTGAAATCATGCGCGAGTTTGGGCAGCGATTTACTCGGCTAGGTGAAGTTGCCACCATTAAGTTCGGAATCAAAACCGGCTGCGATGGCTTTTTCATGCCACGCAACATCTCCGCTGAACTTTTGGATGCGCACCCAAATGAGTTGGCGTGGAAACTTCTCCCCCTCATGCGGCGCTGTAAGCGCGAAGAAGTTGAGAGCGGGAAGGTCGTGATCGTCAAGTGCGGCGATGGAACCCTGCATCCCATTGAGCGCGAGTTTGTGCGCCCGGAAGTGCATAGCTTGATGGAGGTTGACCGGCCCGTCGTCACGCCCGACCAGCTCGACCGGGTCGTCTTGTGGGTTAGCCAGGATTTGAAGGAGATCAAAGGGACCTACGCTCATCACTACATCACATGGGGCAGTAAGCAAACGTTCGCCTCCAAGAAGTCCAAGGCCGTCCCCGTTCCACTACGTGCGACCTGTGCAAGCCGAGAGCGCTGGTACGACGTCACGGGCCTCGAACCGGGAATCGGCTTTTGGCCGATGGCGCAGAAGTATCGGCACATAATTCCTTGGAACCCCAATCGACTCCCATGCAACCACAATCTTTTTGATATTCATCCACTCGCGCTAAACAGCGACGGACAAAAGGCCCTCATGGCGGTTCTAAACTCCTCTCTGGTGGGTCTCATCAAGCATTTCTACGGGCGCTATGCAGGCTCAGAAGGCACCCTGAAAACAGAAATCGTTGACGTTCTTATGCTCGAAATCCCCTCACCAGTGGGTGTGTCCCCGGAACTCTGTCGCCGATTGTCTGAAACTCTAGAAACGATTTCCAAGCGGAAAGTAACCCATCTCGTCGAACAAGCTTTCCTCGATTGCCATACGGAAACAAGGATGCGCGAATTGCAGGCTACCCCCTTGCGCCTGCCATTGGAACTTCAGCACAAAGATCGTCGGGAACTGGACTTGCTCGTTTTCGAATTGCTGGGAGTCACCGACGCTAAGCGTCAAGAAAAATTCGTTGACCGATTATACCGGGAGACTGCGCTGTATTATCGCGAGCAGAGGGTCCAAGACATCCAATCCACCATAAACCGAGCCAAAGGGAGGGGCGGGACAGTCTCCCAGCTCGAACTAGCCCTCGACGCGTGGAACGAACTCGAACCTGAATGGCAGCAACCGCTCGCCGCGTGGCTCGACGACCAAACCGGGAAAACCAAAACCTTGAACCTTCCCGAGGGCGAAGTCCGTCTCCCCGCCGCCGAGAACTTCTTTGAAGCCACCACGGTCTACTTTGGAAAGAAACCCGCTTTGAGCCATGTTTGCGCGAGCCGCGCCGAAACAGAATTGGTCTATGCCATAGCCCACGAAGGTCTGCGCGGGCCGGTCTCGCTCCCCGCAACCGAGAAGGCGTGCCGCGAACTAGGTCGATTACTCGAGCGTCGAATAACTACGGCGAGAAGTAAGTTTGAAGAACTCGCGCAACAACGCGCCGGCAGCGACAAGTTGCGTGAGCAGGTCGTCGATCTACTCTGCCGGTGGTTCATACACGGTGCCCCCGAAGTATTCACGGGCAATGAAGTCAATTCAGTTGCAGTCCCTCCCTCCAGCGTTCAGTAAAGGGCGCCCGATAAATGCCAAATGCTAAATCTCGGATTCACTACGCCCGCCCTGCCTGCGGCAGACAGGCGCGGCCGCCTGCGCGACTCTGACGCTTTCCCGAGCCAGCAGCTCATTCAAGTAGGCTTCGATGACGTTGAAAATCACTTCTTGACGCGTTCGCTGGCGCGCCTGGCCGGCGCCCTGGGCATCGAGCCGTGCGTCGCGGATCTGCCGCGAGGTCCGGCCAAAATCGTAGAGCGGCATGGAGGCACTGAACTGCGTGCGGAAGTTGTCGAGCGGTGGCGGGACGTTCAGCAGCGCCAGGTCGAAGTTGCGCGCCGTGAACTGGCGCTGGGTGAGCAGGCTGCCGAAAACGTAGACGGGATTGTTGCCGCGCATGAAGGATTCGGAGAAATCCAGGCGCGGATAGCGGCCCGCCTTGGCCACCGCGATGCCGTGGCGGACGGCCTCGGCATAAGCATCCGCCGCTTGCACGGTGGGGTTGTTCTTGAGCGCCAGCTCCACAGCCTCCGGCAGGGTCAGTTTCTGAGAGGCTGGCGGGGTCTGAGCGGGAGTGGCTTCAGATCCCACAACCGCCGTCATCAGAATCAAAGCAAGAATTCGGATGGTTTTCATCATGCTGCCTCGGCAGGACATTCCTCGATTGTTTCGGGGAGGATTTCGAACGTAGTTTCGATCTTCGCGGTCTTCGAGATCATAGCACCAACCGAACAGTACTTCGATTCCGAGAGATGGATGGCGCTCCGGACTGCCTCGGGATCGATCGAGCCGCGCAGCCGGTGCTTGACTTCGACGCGAGTGAAGACCATCGGTGGCTCGGAAGACTGCTCGGCGCTCAACTCGATTTCGTAACCCGTGACCTGCTGACGTTTCTTGCGAAGAATGCTGATGACATCGAAAGCCGTGCAGCCGCCCAGCGCCAGCAGAGCGAACTCGATGGGTTTGGGTCCCGTGCCGCCCTGGGCATCGTCCATCACAACCGCGTGGCCGGTGCCCGACTCGGCGACGAACTGCCTTGCGGTTCCCTCAACAGTGGTCAAGCGCAACTTACCTTGCAGCATAAGAACACCTCAATTCTGGTATGAGTCCACAGCACAAGTGTCCAGCGAAACACCCGGCAGCCAAGTGCCGACCGGCGATCGAAGAAGCTGCTCAAACTCCCCCACTCCTTCGTTGAAGATCCGCTCCGCTTCATCGGCCGGAAGTCCGGCAAGCTCCCAATAGTCCCAGGCCAACGCCACGCAGGAAGCATCCGGGTAAGCAACGAAGTAGTGGTCAAGAACGTCCGGCTGAAACATCTCAAATCGTTTTTGAAAGCGAACATAGAAGCCGGCGTGGCGCGAGAATTCCGAACTCAGCTCACTGATGACGGAGCGTGATGCCTCCGCCATGTTGGACCGAGACAGGACCATTCTCACGATCGCGCGAAGCAGGTTGAGGTGCGCCTTGAAGCGGCCGTCTTTCACCTCGAGATCGTGTCCGACCTCTTCCATCGTCCAGCCCCTGGTCAGCAGTTCCCAGGCGATTCGCCGGGAGAAGATCTCGGTATCCACCACCGCGAAGGCGTGGAGGGTGCCGGACTCCAGTTCGCCCGCCGCGTCGCCGAGCCATTGGCGCGGATTCGGAACATCCCGGACGTCGTATGACCCCCCGAGGTTCAGATACACGGCTCGCGTCCGGCAAAGGTTGGGAATCCGCGACCCCAGCGCCGAATAGTCGTCGGAAGCTGAAGTCGATTCCGCATCGCCATTCTCCCCGCCGGAGCGGGCCACCAGGTAGTAGCCGTCCTCGACCTTCTCCACCCTTGTTTCCCCCGACTTACGGGCTTCCTCGAGCAGCCGCAACCAAAGGTCCTGAATGGTCAAATCGCTATGCATTTCCCTTTCCTCACAGGGAGAAATGCGTTTGGCGATGGAAGGTAACAAGGAATTCGAGGGGACTATTTGTCTGAGACAGGAAACGACCCGGAGGGAGTGCTGTGGGGAGAGTCAAATGGGGTCGCGGTGTTGAACTTGGCGTCGCGCCTTGCCCGCGAGTCGGGCGGCTGCCGGCTATTGCCCTTCCAACCAGTTGGGGCTAGTGCCGTTCCAGCTTGACTCGCCTACGACCCGCATAGAGCGGAAGCTAAATGCCTGGCGGGCTCGCCCCGTACCACCCGGCCCAGCCCCGTGCAGCCAGTTCAGCCATAACAACTTGGTACGGGGCTCGGCAAATCGGCTTTAGTGAGGATAAGTCGGAACGGTACCACAACCTCCCTTGGTGCCTGAAAATCTCCCCTTGATTATTGACAAGAGGAGAGCTAGGATTCATTGTCGATAACTGAGGGGAGTGAGAATGAGCAAACCAACCGATTTGGTCCAGGGCACATTGGACCTCCTGATCCTCAAGACCATTGCTCTTGAACCCATGCACGGCTGGGGCATCGCCCAGCGCATTCGACAGGTGTCCAACGAAGTGCTCCAGGTGAATCAAGGAGCGCTCTATCCGGCTCTCCATCGCCTCGAGCAAAGCGGATGGATCCGGGCGAAGTGGGGTGAGTCTGACAACAACCGCCGGGCGAAGTTCTATTCGCTGACAGCGGCCGGTCGCAAGTACTTGGAGCAAGAGGAAGCCAATTGGCAGAGGCTGTCGGCGGCCATTGGCATGGTGCTGGAGACAACTTGATCACGGCCGGTTGGTGGTTGTCGATTGCTGATTGAACAGACCAAGAAAGCATTCGGCTAGCAGCCGTCAGCAGCCAGCAAGGCAGGAAGGTGAGGAAGTTCACTGGTAGCTGACTGCTGAAAGCTGAGGGCTAACGCCATGCGCCTCTTCTACCAAACGCTGCTTCGATTCCGATCACTCTTCCGGAAGAGCCGTGTCGAGCAGGATCTGACCGACGAGCTCCACTTCCACCTGGAAAAACTGATTAAGGAGAACGTCGCAAAAGGGATGAGCGCGGAGGAAGACCGCTACGCCGCACCGCGCGAGCTAGGCGGCGTCGAACAAATCAAAGAGGAATGCCGCGACGTGCGCCGAGTGAGTTACATCGAGAATTTCGTCCAGGATGTTCGCTACGGCCTTCGGATACTGGCCAAGAATCCCGCCTTCACGGCCGCGGTGACAGTAACCCTGGCGCTGGGTATTGGTCCATGCACAGCCATCTTCAGCATCGTGAATGGCGTGCTGCTACGCGCGTTGCCTTACGAGCAGCCCGGGCAGTTGGTTTGCCTTTGGGAGGACCACCCCTCCGGCAAGGGGCGGGATAAGAACTCTGTCGCCGGCGCAACGTTCGCGGATTGGAAAGAACAGATCACCACGATGGAAAGCATCTCCGCCATTCGCACGGTCCACCTAAATCTCACCGGCGAAGGTCGTCCAGAACGTCTCAGAGTGCTTGAGGTTTCGGCCAGTTACCTCCAAATTCTGCGCCTGTTCCCGTCTTTGGGCCGGGGCTTCCTGCAGGACGAAGATCAGCCGGGCAAGGAGAAGGTGGTCGTTCTGACCCATCAACTCTGGCAACGGCACTTCGGCGGCGCAACGAACTTGTTGGGGCGCGCGATCCGATTGGGGGGCGAGAGCTACTCGGTGATCGGCATCCTGCCTCCCAAACCGCAGCTCCCCTTCGAATGCGATGCGCTCGTGCCGTTCGTGTTCGGCAGCGAAGGGTGGCACCACTTGCGACAAGATCATAGGCTTCGGGTCATCGGCCGGCTCAAACCGGGAACAACCCTGGAACAAGCCCGCTCAGAAATGGCTGCGATCACGCAGTGGCTGAAACCGCTGTATCCACTGTGGAAGAAGGATTGGGGTGTTACGATTACCCCGATGCAAGAAGAGCTCACCGGCGCGATCCGTCCCCAGCTTTGGGTATTGTTCGGCGCGGTTGGGTTCGTGCTCCTGATCGCGTGCGCGAACGTCGCCGGGTTGTTGCTGGCCAGGATGGCGGCGCGGCGGAAGGAAATGGTCGTTCGTGCAGCGCTCGGCGCCGGCCGCGGGCGCGTGATCCGACAATTGCTGACGGAGAGTGTGTTGCTGTCACTGCTGGGTGGCGCGTTGGGATTGTTGCTGGCCGTCTGGGGCGTCCACCTCTTCACACGGTTGGGCGCAGGAAATTTGCCGCAGGTGCAGGAGATCGCGGTCGATTCCTCGGCACTTGGGTTCGCATTGCTGATGTCGCTTGTCACGGGCATCGTCTTCGGCCTCGCGCCGGCGCTGCATCTGGCCAGGTCCAACTTGAGCGATGCGCTCAAGCAAGGCATCCGCACTTCCCGGGGCGGCACAGGTAGCCGCATGCGTGGGGGGTTGATTGTCGCTGAAGTGGCGCTGGCGTTGATGTTGCTGGCAGGCGCAGGGCTGCTGCTGAAGACGCTGGTCCGGCTGCAGGCTGTCCCTGCCGGGTTCAACCCTCATGGTGTGCTGGCAATGGACATTTCCCTCGATGACAACAGGCACCCGGCGGGTGAACGACGCGCCGTTTTCCTCAAGCAAATCGTCCAGCGCCTCGGATCCCTGCCCAGTGTGGAAGCCGCTGGCACTGCCACGACGCTGCCGATGGCTGGCTGGACGGACAGCTCCGTGCGCGCTGAAGGCCGCCCGGATCAGGACGAATTCTACATCTCGACGGATTATGATTTTGTATCCGGGGATTTTTATCGAGCGATGGGCATGCCTTTATTGCGCGGACGCCTTTTCACCGAGCGCGACGATTCCACCAGTGCTCCACGGGTCGCCATCATGAACGAGGCGCTCGCGGGCAAGGTTTTTCCGAACGAAGATCCGCTCGGCCAGCGGATCCAGTTCCATGGCCAGTCGTGGGAAATCGTTGGCATCATCGGCAGCGTTCGCCATCGCGGGCTGGACAGGGACGCGTGGGAGCACATCTATCTGCCCCAGGCCTTCAGTGGTCTTCAGTGCAGTCTGGTGGTGCGCACGAAGGTGCCGCCGCTGGCTCTTGCCGAAACCATTCGCGGCGAAATTCTGAAGCTAGACCCTGACCAGCCCGTGTCAAACGTTCGCACTCTGGAACAAATCGTGGACAACGCCGCGGGCCAGCGCCGTCTGATGTTCGTGCTACTGGGCCTTTTTGCCGGAGCAGCGTTGCTGCTGGCGGCGATTGGTCTTTACGGGGTCATGGCTTACTCGGTCAGCCAGCGCACACGCGAGATGGGGATTCGGATGGCGTTAGGGGCGCAGCGCGGCGATGTGGTTCTCCAAGTCATGAGGCAGGGCTTGAAGCTCGCTATTCTGGGCGTGACTGTCGGGCTTGTCGGAGCGTTCGCTCTCACGCGTGTTCTGGCGCACCTTCTGTTCGGAGTCGCTCCCAGAGATCCGTTCACTTTTACCGAGGTGGCTGTCTTGCTCGTAGCAGTGGCCTTGATCGCTTGCTACATTCCCGCTCGCCGGGCGACGAAGGTGGATCCCATGGTGGCCTTGAGGTACGAATGATCCGCTGGGCTTCCGGCGCGACCTAATGAGATCTGCAAAATACAGCGACATTTCCTTTTTGTAGCGCCGCTCTACCTGTCCCGATGCTTGTTATCGGGAGGAGCGGCGCTACAGAAGAGGCCGTCATCCTATTTTTGCAGACATCTTTAGAAATCCACCAGCGTCTGAAGGTAGAAGAAGTGTTGATTGTCCGGGCCGCGTGTTTGGCGCGCAAATTCACCCGGCAGGAACAGCGAATATCCCGACAGTATCTTCAGGTGCTTCTGAATCGGGAAAGCGACCGTAAAGTCTAGCTCATCGCCGACGTGCTTTCCCGACTGCCCGGTGGGGTCAAAGCCCAACACGGCGCCGCCGGCGTTCTTCCAAGGGCCGCGCGCCTCGAGGAGAAAGAAATTGTGGTAGTCGAAATCGAACTTCAGCGGCGGCGCCGGGGTCACGGAGAACATGGCGCGAAAGTCTTGCATATTTCGCCAGCCCATCTGGTCGGCGTAACCGTAGTGAGCATGGTTGGTGGGAAAAAGGTTGAAGAATTCCCCGGAGCGGCCGTCCGCCGGGTCCTTGTCGCCGGTGGCCACGTCGTACTCGAATCCCAGGCGCAACTTGTGAGCTTCTTCCAGGCTCTTGAAGATTTTGCCTGCAAACGCCCTGGCGCGGTGCGTATCAAATCCGCGATGCCCCAACTGCTGGGCGAATTCGAGATCGTAGTTGATGCCGCTTCGGAGCGCTCCGTCGCTTCGCGCCCCGAGGGTCATGAGGCCGGTGGCCTTCGGGCCGCGTGTCGCAATCTCTCCGGCGGTGCGCAGCCCGTCACGGAAGAAGATGCCGTAGACTTCCAGGTGTTGCGGCCGTTGCCGGAAGAACTGATTGTATGCGCCGTAGAGGTACTGATCGCGGTCACCGCGCCCTGTGGAGCGACGGTCAACCACCTTGGCGGCGAACCAGTCGCTTGCCACGCTGTTCGAGGAATAGCCCATCTTGACCGCGTCGAACGACCGGCCGATGTTATCCCAGCCGAAAGCCCCGATCAGGCGCTCCGCGCCGTAAGCCATTTCCTGGCGGCCAACCTTAAGCCCCAACCCCGGCGCCAGAAAATCTTTGACCTGAACGTAGCCCTGGTGGAGGTCAGTGAGGTTGTCGTTGGAAGCGGTAGACAGTTCCTGGCCCCACAAACGCGAGTCCTGAAATTGAGCGAAGGCCTCAACGTTTTCGCTCAGCTTGGCGCGAACGTGGAATCGCAGACGCTGTCCAACGAAGTTTCGGGCATCACTCTGATCTGAGCTGAGGTCGGCGTTCTGCCGGACTTCGGCCCGGAAGCGGATCTGCCCTCCGATTTCGACGCGCTCGGATTTCGTCTGGAGTTTTTCGGCAGCGGCCTGCGCCGCCGGGGTGGCCAGCGCGCGCGGTTGCGAGCTTGCGGAAGGATGCAGGCCGGAAGAGACCGCCGCGGTTGGAGCCATCGCCGCCCCGGCAACATCGGGAGATGTCGACGCCAACTCAACTCCCCCGGGCGCGGGGTCAGGCATCAAGCGCGCAACCTGCGTCTTGAGCTGGTGATTCTCCTGCTCCAGTTGCTCGACGCGGCGCTCCAGGGCCGCCAGGCGCTCTTCGAGCGTCGCCGGCGGACTCTGGGCCCAGGCCGAGACAGTGCCCACGGCCAGGCAAGCACACACACTCGCGCCCCACAATTTCCAGCGCATGATTAACCTCCCGGCAGTTATTGCTTGTAACGTTCTTTGTAGAAGTCGAGGATTCTCTGCGCTTCCTCGGGCTTCAGCCCCGTCTTCCAGCGATGCCAGTCCTGGCTCAAAACGGTCTGCGAGATCCCGGGCTGGAGGTGGTCGGCCTCCGGCAGGAATTCGTTATAGAAGTGCTTGGCCACCTCGTAGAAGCCGTGCCACTGCGTGTAGTCCGGACCCATCATGGCGGTGCCCATCCGGGCGCGCCGCCCTTCGTGATGCCAGAGCTCGTAAAATGTCCACTCGAGCTTTTCGTCGAAGGGGGTTTTGGAGAGCTTGCCGACGGCGTAGAGCTTGTCCATGACGCCCTTCGCCGGCTTGGCGAATTTCTCGTTGTAAAGGTCCACGGTGAGGTCATACTGCTGGTAGAAATTTCCCACCCAGCCGGTGGCGTGACAACTGGAGCAGACGTCCTGCATCGCCTGGCGTTTCCTCTCCCAATTCTCCTGCTTGATGGAGACCACGGGGCGCAGCGTCCAACTGATGCGCTGGCCGACGTCGTGAGTGATGGGCTGATTGGCCGTGGCGCTCATGTGGCAGGTGGCGCAGGTCGGAGCGGAGTAGTAGTCCTTACCCACCACCCAGGATTTTGAATCCAGATTCATCTTGTTGATGTTGGCGCGGAACTGAATGCCGTGCTTCGATTCGGTGTAGATTTCGATCTGCGGGTGGTCGGGACCCATGTGGCACTTGCCGCAATTCTCCGGCTGGCGGGCCTGCGCGGAAGAAAACGCGTGACGCCCGTGGCAAGCAGCGCAGGTCCCCTTCGAGCCGTCCGGGTTGACCCGTCCGATGCCGCTGTTGGGCCAGGTGGCGGGGCTGAATTTCCCTTCGGCGAGATACTTGACCGTGCTGCCGTGACACTGCATGCAGCCGTTGATCGCGGCCGGGCCGCCCTCAACGACTTCACCCAGCATATTGTCGAGCGAGCCGATGAATTTCGCTGCGTCGGCGTGATGACTGGCCTCGAATTCCTTCACTTCCTGCTCGTGGCAGCGCCCGCAGTAATTGGGAGTGACGATGACGGCGATCTTCTGGCCATAATGGTCAAACGTGGCGGGGTCCTGCGGGTTCGCCTTGTGGCAGGAGTAGCAGTCCACGCCTTCAGCGGCGTGACGGCTGGAGCGCCACTGCTCGACGATGCCCGTCGTCGTCGATTCGTGACAGGCCAGGCATTCCTTGCCTTCCGCCGAGATCTGTTGGGCCGTGCGGCCCGTCATCGTGGACGTCGCGAGGATCAACATCAGACCGCAGGTCAATGCGATTTGTCTCCGGGAAATCATGAGTGCCTCCGTGAACGCCGGGTACGAGTGGGTTCGTGCCTGGATACACGATGACCTTCGCACTGGGATTGACCGAAAATTCGAGCGTGGACGCGCGAGGACCTCTCTCGGCGAGGGACTTTCCGAGGCGGTAAGAGCATCTCAAATCGCTCGTCGAAGGGCAAATGACTTTTGTCACGTGGGCCAAAACCTCCATGCTAGTATCAATTTACGCCGGGAGGACGGGTTTGTAAGGCGCGCAACTTAGCTAGGTCTCGACGAGCCCGGAGGGCGTTGGCCATGAATGCTCAGGTCGAGCAGGCGTTGGAGATTCTGAACTCGGGAGAGCCGCGGGCTGTCGAGCGGGCGCTGGAGACGCTGCAATCCGCCGTCTATTCCTTCGGGATGAAATTCTGCGCCAACCGGGAGGACGCGGAAGACACCGCGCAGGAGACCCTGCTGCGCCTGGCGCGATCACTCAAGAACTTCCCCGATTCGCGAGCGCTCGCCGTGTGGCTCTACAAGGTGGCGAAGACCCAGTGCTTGATGAGCCGAAGGAAAAGCAAGTTCGCCCCCGCGCACATGCTTTCACTCGACGCGCTGATGCCCGAACCCCACGAGGCCCCTCAGGCCGCCACCAAGCCCTGGCCCATCACCCCGGAAGAAGCCGTGCTGAAGAGGGAATTTCGCGACCACCTGCAGCAGGCCGTCCTCGCCCTGCCCAAGCCCTACCGGCTGGTCTTGATCTTGCGTGACATGGAGCAACTGAACACCAAGGAAGTGGCGGAGGTCATGGAAATCTCCGAGGATACGGCCAAGATGCGCTTGCACCGCGCCAGAGTTTTTGTGCGGAATGCGCTGCAAAAATACTTTCGGCCTGCGTCGAAGCGCGTGGGGAGGAGCGATGGCTGACCAGCGATGCAAGCAGATCTTCGCGGCGCTTTCGGAATACCTCGACGGTGAGTTGCCCGCCTGCAACTGCCGCGAACTCGAACGCCATCTCCAGGACTGCAAGCCCTGCCTCGCCTACCTCGAAACGCTCCGGGCC
>DATKYV010000269.1:0-10695 GCA_035528275.1 Terriglobia bacterium
CCCCAACTGGAGGGTGCAGGGGCGATTCCTGAATCGCCCCCACTAAGGTTTTGACAGCCGCAATCCGTCGGCCACCGGCCCCGGCCGGGACGCGGCTGACGGATTGCGCTACTTCTGTTCCTCGTGAACTTGAGGGGCACCGGCCTTGTGCCGCTGGTCGCGGAGGACGGCTTTGCGGCTGAGGCGAATCTTGTTGCCCTCGATGGAGATGACCTTGACCAGGAGCTGGTCGCCTTCTTTCAGTTCATCGCGGACGTCGCGGATGCGATGCTCGGCGACCTCGCTGATATGTAGCAGGCCGTCGGTGCCGGGGAAGATTTCGACGAAGGCGCCGAAATCCACGAGCCGGACCACCTTGCCGAGGTAGGTCTTGCCGAGCTCCGCCTCGGCCATCAGGTCCTTGATCATCTTCAAGGCCTTGTTGGCGGCCGTTTCGTCGACGGCGGCGACGTTCACCTTGCCGTCGTCCTCGACGTCGATCTTCACGCCCGTCTGCTCGATGATGCCGCGGATGACCTTCCCACCCGGGCCAATGAGCTCGCCGATCTTCTGCCGGTTGATTTGCAGCGTGTAGATACGCGGCGCGTAGGCGGAGATGTTGGCGCGCGTCTCAGGCAACGTCTCGAGCATCTTGCCCAGGACGTGCAGCCGTCCGGCTTTGGCCTGCTGGAGCGCTTCGGCCATGATCTGCGGCGTGACCCCACGGACCTTGATATCCATCTGCAGGGCGGTGATTCCGTCTTTGGTTCCCGCCACCTTGAAGTCCATATCGCCGTAGTGGTCTTCGGCGCCCGCGATGTCAGTGAGGATGGCGTACTTCTCGCCTTCCATCACCAGCCCCATGGCGATGCCCCCCACGGGGGCGGCGATGGGGACGCCCGCGTCCATCAGCGCCAGGCAGCCGCCGCAGACGGTGGCCATTGAGGATGAGCCGTTGGACTCCAGAATGTCGGAGACCACGCGGATGGTGTAAGGGAAAGTCTCCTCCGCCGGCAGGACGGAGAGCAGCGCGCGCTCGGCCAGCGCCCCGTGCCCGATCTCGCGACGCCCGGGGCCGCGCAGGAATTTCACCTCGCCCACGCTGAAGGGCGGGAAATTGTAGTGGAGCATGAAACGCTTGTAGGACTCGCCCTCGAGCACGTCAAGACGCTGCTGGTCTTCACCGGTGCCGAGCGTGGCGGTCACCAGCGCCTGCGTCTCACCGCGAGTGAAGAGCGCGGAGCCGTGAGTGCGCGGAAGCAGCCCCACTTCGCAGGTAATCTCCCGGACCTGGTCGAAAGCCCGATGGTCCTGGCGCCGATGATGGTTGAGCATGTCGTCGCGAAAGAGCCTTTCCTCCAGGGCGTCAAAGGCGTGGGCCACCTCGTGGCGTTTGGCTTCGTCTTCCTCGGGGTAGCTTTCGATAAGCTCCTTGCGCAGCGCGGCGATTTTGCGATGGCTCTCCTGCTTAATGTACTTCGAAGTGTCCATGGCCTCGTGAAGCGCCTCGGTGGCCTTGGCGGCGACTTCCTGGTACAGCGCCTCGTCGCGCGGCGGAAGCGTCACCTCCCGCTTCTTCACCCCCAGCTTCTCGAAGAGTTCCTTTTCGGCAGCGATGATCTTTCGAATCTCGCCGTGGGCGTATTGGATGGCGTCGAGAATGGTTTCCTCGGAAACCTCCTTGGCCCCCGCTTCGACCATGACGATGGCGTCTTCGGTGGCCGCAACCACGAGATTCAGCAGGCTGTTCTTGACTTCCGCGTAGGTGGGATTCGTCACCAACCGTCCCTCAACCAGCCCTACGCGCACCGCCGCAAGGGGCGTAGAGAAGGGAATATCGGAAAGGTAGACGGCTGCTGCGCCGGCAATCAGCCCCACAACGTCCGGGTTGTTGTCCGAATCGGCCGATAACACCAGGGCGATGACCTGGGTTTCATCATGAAAGCCTTCAGGAAACATCGGCCGGAGCGGCCGATCAATCTGGCGGCTGGTAAGAATTTCCTTCTCCGTGGGCCGCCCTTCGCGTTTGAAAAATCCGCCGGGGATCTTTCCCGCCGCATAGTTGTATTCGCGGTAGTCCACGGTCAGGGGAAAGAAATCAATCCCCACGCGGGGATCGGTGGTGCAGGCCGTGGCCAGGACCGCCGTGTCGCCGTAGCGAACGTAGGCCGAACCGTTCGCCTGCTTGGCAAGTTTGCCGCACTCAATGGTCAGGGTGTTCGCACCCAGGGGAATGCTGATTTGCTGCAATTTAATCCTCCATTTTCGCCGCCGCCTGCGAGCCGGCGGTGCCCTCAGGCACGCCACCACGCGGCTGCTGTGCGATCTTCTCCCTTCGCCTCAAGGGCAGAACGGGAGATTGATACATCAGGTTAGGTTGAGGGAGTTGCGATTCGACGGTCAGGAGGGTTGGCCAGCAAATCCCCGCGAGGCCGGAACAGGTGCCTCGGCCATCCCCCGGCTGGGGCCGGGCGGGTGGCGGGTCAATGCATTTATCGGGGCTGTCGAAGCCCGAAAATCCAGACTGTGGGGTCACAACGGGGCTACTTGCGGATGCCCAGGCTGGTGATCACCTGATGGTAGCGTTTCGGATCGCGCCCTTTCAAATACTCCAGCAAGCGCCGCCTCTTGGCCACCATCATCAGCAGGCCGCGGCGAGACGCGTGGTCTTTTCGATGGACGCGGAAGTGCTCGGTCAGGTAAGAAATCCTTTCGCTCAACAAGGCGATTTGCACTTCGGGTGAGCCCGTGTCACTCGGATGAACCTTGTAACGCTCAATCAAAGTAGCCTTGGAGTCCCCAGTCAACGGCATCCGCCATTCTCCTCACTTTTCACAACTTTTTCCCTTTTTTTGTTCCCAACAAGATTAGCATGAATGTCCATTCTTGGCAAAAGCTAAATTGCCCCGGGTGCGTGCGATCAGGGCCGGGGTGGCCCGGTTTCCGCGGCGTTCTTCTGTAGCTAATACCCTGCGCCAAAGCCGCGACCTCGGCTGACCTGTGCTAGAATCGGCAGGACTCAAGTTCGCCGTGTGCGGAACAGGTCGAGCCTTGGAAAAGAAGCCGATTCGGAAGTACCCGCGCGTTGCCACCCGTTTCCCCGTCCGCTACAGCGTCGGACACAGCATGTTTCGAAGCCATGCGACGACGCTGGGTGGCGGCGGACTTTTCCTCCGGGGGACCGGCCAGCTCGCGCCGGGCACTGAAATCCTGGTGCGTTTTCGGCCCGCCAAGCATCTACGCTTCATCGAAGCCCGCGCCAAAGTTCGGTACCAGATCCCCGGTGAAGGCGTGGGTATTGAATTCGTCGAGGTCCGGCAGGAAGACCACCAGCTCCTCCTGCGCTTCATCCACTACCGGACGGGAGACCGTCGGCGACATCCGCGCGTCCCCCTGGTTACTCAAGTCTACTGCGAGGAGCTGATGTGGCTGGCTTTCTCCACGGATGTGAGCGTGGGAGGGATGTTTGTCGAGACCAAGCACCAGGTCGCGGTGGGCACCCGCTTGACCATCCGCTTTCATCTGGAGGGAGGTGACCCGATCGTGGAGGCTATCGGCGTGGTCAAGTACGTGGTCCCCAAACTGGGCGTGGGCGTTCAGTTTGTTGAAATTGAACCGAGCGATCACAAGCGCCTCACGGTATACGTCAACAAGACCCCCGCGCTTCCTGACCCGACCTCCAAGGCGGCGCCCTGAGACCCGCCTGACCGCTCGTCCCCAGCCCCGCAATCGAACCCGGCTTTCCCGGTACTCCTCAAACCGCGCCGCTCGATGGCATGAGGAGAATCTCCTCAACGCTGGCCCGTGGTGGTTGGAGCAGAGCGCCCAGAACCGCTTCCGCCACATCGCCCGGTTGCAGAAGTTTCGAGCGGTTGACGGGAAAGTCGAAGGCTTTGACCATGCGTGTGTCGGTGGTCCCGGGCAGAACCGCGGTGACGCGAATTCGATGCGAGCGCAACTCCCGGCGCAGCACGCGCGTCAGGCCCAGCGCGCCGAATTTCGCGGCGGAATAGGCCGAGCAATTCGCAAAGGCCTGAATGCTCGAAATCGAGAGAATATTCACCAGGTGAGGCGCGGCACTCTTCGCGAAGAGCGGCAAGGCGGCGCGCACGGTGAGAAAAATCGAGGTGAGGTTGGTCTCAATGTTCGCCCGCCATTCCTTGAGCGTGGTGCGGGCGAACCGTTTGTAGGTGAAAACGCCGGCGCTGTTCACTAAAACATCGAGGCGGCCGTGCCTCCTGCGGACGGCGAGGAACAGCCGATTGACGTCCGCCGGCCGCGTGACATCCGCCTCGACCGCCAGCGCCCCTTCGCCCACCTGCCGCGCTGCCGTCCTCAGTCGTTTTCGGTCGCGCGCCACGAGAATGATCCGCGCGCCCTCACGTCCCAGTGCCTTGGCGATGGCCAGCCCGATTCCGCGGCTGGCCCCCGTCACCACGATCACTTTGCCTTCGAGTTTGGGCATGTTTTTCCGGATTGAAAGTGAAGCTTCCCGGCCGGCATCGCGATGAGGAACAACAGCGCCGTGCAGACCCTGGGGGCTCGAATCGCTAACTCCGCGGGCGCACGAGCGAGAGGAACTCCTCTCGCGTTTCAATCTCGTCGCGGAACACGCCGAGCATCGCCGAGGTGATGGCGACCGAATTCTGCTTCTCGACACCGCGCATGATCATGCAGAGATGTTTGGCTTCGATGACCACGCCCACGCCCTGCGGTTTGATCTTTTCCATGAGAGTTTCGGCGATCTGAGTGGTGAGGCGCTCCTGCACCTGGAGCCGGCGCGCGAATACGTCCACAAGGCGCGGAATCTTGCTCAAACCGATGACCCGCTTCGTGGGGATGTAGGCGACGTGACATCGGCCGAAGAAGGGCAGCAGATGATGCTCGCAAAGGCTGAAAATCTCGATGTCCTTGACGATCACCATCTCATCGTAAGCCACGTCATAAAGCGCGCCGTTCAAGACCTGGTCCACGTTCTGGTGGTAGCCGCTGGTCAGGAAACGCAGCGATTGAGCGACGCGAGCCGGGGTACGCAGCAGCCCGTCGCGATTCGCGTCCTCACCAATCTGCGCCAGGATATCGCGCACCGGATTCTCCAGTCCGTCGGCCGACGGACCCGCCGGCCGGTCCGCTTCCTCGAGATTGTCGAGTTGATCCGCTCGGTATACCTTCATCTCAATTTGCCTCTCCACCACGTTCGGCGTCCGTCAGCCGACGGACTGGTACTCAATGAAATTAGAGCTCGTCTCCTCCAGGCGGACGCGATTCAAGCGCGCCCCCGCGCTCCCCTCGCTTCCGTCCACATGCGGCCGCAGCAGCTTGAAGATCTCCATGCAGATATTCTCGGTCGTGGGCACGCGAGTCTGGAAATTCTCCACGTCAAGATTCAAGTTCGTTTCGTCAAACCGCTCGATGACCTCCGCCTGCACCGCGCGGTCGAGCCGAGCCAGGTCATAGACCATTCCCGTCGCCGGATCGATGGGGCCCGCCACGGTGACGTCCAACACGTAGTTGTGCCCGTGACCGTGGGGATTGTTGCACTTGCCGTAGATGCGGGCGTTTTCTTCCGCCGAAAGCGCGTCGTTGTGCAGGCGATGCGCGGCGGAAAAGCGGTAGCGTCGGGTCAAATAAACCATCACTCGCCGTAATAGTCCACAAAGAGGTCCGGAGTTTCGTACAAGCGGATTCGATGCAATTTCCCGAAGCTCAGTTTCGACGCGATCAGTTTCCAAATTTCCACCGCGATGTTTTCCGTGGTGGGAATCTTGGTGGCAAACACCGGCACTTCCTTGTTCAGAAACTTGTGGTCCATGAGCTCCAGGACCTCATCTTCGAGCAGCTTCTTCAGGTCTTTGAGGTCGAGCACCATGCCGGTGGTCGGGTCGACCTCGCCGGCGACGGTGACCTCCAGCGTGTAGTTGTGCCCGTGCCCATGCGGATTGTTGCACTTGCCGAAAATCCGCCGGTTCTCCTCCGCGCTGAGCTCAGGGTTATGGTAGTAAAGCGAGGCGGAAAACTCCGCCTATCTGGTCACGTGGATCATCGTTTCGCCTCGGTCCTGTACGCGCGCCCCTTCCATTGGATTCGCCCGCCGCCGCGATGGACTCGCGCTGAATTCAACATCAGCAGCCCCAGCAGCGCCGCGCCGGGAACCTGGTAGCTGGCGAGACGCGGCTCAAAGCCCAACCGAACCAGGTCCTGGGCATAGCGCCATTGCCGGATGACAGCGATGAGAAGAAAGGCCATTGCCCCCAGAACGCTCTCCGCGCTTCCCCCGCCCAGGGCAAACCCGGCGCATAAGGCGAGGAACACGAGAGGCGGCGCCAAATCCAGTAACCACAGCTCGGCGACGGTGCCGAGCATGCGGGCGAGCCGGCGCTCGTATAGAAGATACAGATTCTTCGTCCAACCGTACCACATGGCGGCGAAGCTGCGGTACATGCGCGTCACAACCCATTCGGCGCCGGGGAGAAAGATCAACCGTCCCCCGGCCCCTTTCACGCGGCGCGCAAGCTCAACGTCGTCGAGGATTTCGTCGCGCACCGCCTCGTGACCACCCATCCGTTCGTAAACCTCGCGTCGGATCAGGATATACTGCCCGTTTGCCGCCGCGGCGGCTGATTGGGGATCCGAAACGTCCTCGAATCGGTAAAGCCGCGCCAGGCGAGTATAGACGAGTGGGATGACGGATTTCTCCCACCAGGCGACGGTCTTTTGGCCGGGTGATACGGAGAGCAGGTCGGCCCTTTCGCTCTCCGCGCGAGCCAGCAAGGCAGCGAGGCTTCCCGGCAGGTGTTCGGCATCCGCGTCGGTGAAAAGCAGCCAATCGCCCCGGGCGAGCCGCGCGCCGGTCGCCAGGGCGTGCGGCTTTCCCACCCAACCTTCCGGCAGCTCTTCAATTCGGACCGTACGGAGCGCAGGGACCTCGGCTTTCAGCTCCTCAAGGATCGCGCTCGTTCGGTCCTGCGATTGATCGTCAACAACCAGGATTTCCCCAACCCCCTGCTGGGCGGCTACCGATCGCACCGCGGTGGCGATGGTCGCTTCCTCGTTCCGAGCCGGAATGATCACTGACACCCGACCTTCGTCAATTCCGGTCATGCGTGTGGGCCGCGCTCCGTTGAGGCGTGAGCATTCGAGCCCTTCGATCCCTCAGGCGAAGATTCCGCTTGCTGCGTAAATAGCAATTATAATAAACGCGCCAGAGATGAGTAAAGCGAATGTCGCCAAACTCGTGGTTGTTGGCGTGATCTTGGGCGGCGTAGTTCTTGTGCTGCTCTTCCGGCAGGGTTCCCGCTTCCCCCAGTTGGGCGACTCGGCGCCGGATTTCACGCTCCCTACCCTGAAGGGCGAAACCCTCCGCCTGAGCGACTATCGGCGGCAAGTGGTGGTGCTGAATCTCTGGGCCACGTGGTGCCCGCCTTGCGTCGAAGAGACTCCGAGTCTGAAGAAGTTCGCCGACCAGATGGCCGGCCGGGGAGTGGCCGTGGTCAGCATCAGCGTGGATGAGGATGCCAAGGCGCTGGCAGATTTCGTCTCAAAGTACGATCTGACTTACCCCGTGGCCCGCGACCCTGACCAGGCCGTGACCTCGCGCTACGGCACCTTCAAGTTTCCCGAAACTTATATCCTGGATGAGGACGGAAGGATCGCTGATAAATTCATCGGCGCCGTGGATTGGCAGGACCCGCGTCTCAGGGAGTTCGTCCTGAATCTGGCACGCGCCCAAGCGCGCTAAACCGTTCGAGCACTCTGCATCTAGCCAAGTGGGCTATTTAGCGATCGGGTGATTGAATGTTCTAGCGATTGAGTGATTCTGTGATTGAAGCTCGGAGAATTCTCCCAAATCGCCAGATCGCTAAATCACAAAATCGCTAAATCGCCAAAGCACTCAATCGCGCTATTCATAGCGCAACGCCACCATGGGATCCACCTTCGTCGCCCGGCGCGCGGGGATGTAGCAGGCGGCGAGGCCCACGGCTATGAGCAGCACGGCGACGGCAGCAAGGGTCAGCGGGTCGGCGGACTTGAGTCCCCAGATCCGGTTTTGGAGGACCTTCGCAAGCCCGATGCTCGCCGGCACTCCGAGTCCAATCCCCACCAGCAGCCAGCGAAGGCCTGCTTTGAGCATCATCCGGCGCACGTCGCCGACTTCCGCTCCCAGCGCCATGCGGACGCCGATTTCGCGCGTTCGCCGCGTGACGGAGTAGGAGAGAACGCTATAGACGCCGATCAACACCAGCGTCAGGCCCAGCACGGCGAACACGGACATCAAAGTCATCACGAAGCGCGGTTCGGCGAACCAGTTCTCGTCCAGAATGCTTTCCAGCGGTTGGCCCTCCAGCGGCAGTTCCTTGTCCATGGAGGCGACCTCCCGCCGCAGGGGATTCAACAGGAGCCCCGGCGCAGCCGCCGTGCGGACCAGATAGGAAGTCCAGGCGGAAGCTGTCACTGTGTAAGGAATGTACATCGCCGGTTGTGACGGCTCCCCGGGACCATTGTCTTGGATATCGCCGGTGACACCTACGATTTCGAAGGACGGAGACTTGACCGAGTACGGCGGGTTGGCCATCTCCTTCACCGTGATTTGCCGGCCCAGGGGATTCTCGCCCGCGAAGTACTTGTTAAAAAACGACCGGTTGATGACGGCGACCATTCGGGCCAGCTTGATATCTTCCTCGGATATGCTCCGCCCCTGGTGCAAAGGGATGCGCATCGTCGTAAAGAAACCGTCGCTTGTGGTGCGCATTTGTGCGCGCTGGTTTTCCTGGTTGGGTTTGCCCGTAATCTCGATGTCCATGTCCTGGCCTGACCAGACCGGCGGGGGCACCGCGAGCGCCGCCGAAACGACCCCCGGCATGGCTCGCAGGTGGCTCAGAAGTTCTATGCTGAACAAATTTCTTTGCTCAGCGGTTTTGTACCGCGACTCCGGCAACGTGAGCCGCGCAGAAAGGACGTTGTTGGGGTCATAGCCCAACTCGACGTGGCGAATGGCAAAGAAACTCCGTATCAGCAGCCCCGCTCCGGTCAGCAACACCAGCGAAAGCGTGACCTCGCTGACCACCAGCAGGTTCCGCAGACGGCTGTGACTGCGGCTCTCGCCGGCTCCGCGCCCGCCGGACCTCAGATCTGCCTGAAAGTCTCTTCGCATGGCATGCAGCGCGGGCGCCAAACCGAACACTAGGGTGCCGGCGAGCGCCACGCCGACGGTGAACAGCAACACCAGCCCGTTGATGCGAATGACCGCTTCCGTGGGAATCTCCCACCACGGAAGGATGGCCATTACAGCTTTCAACCCTGCCCAAGCGAACAGGCAGCCGAGGAGAGCCCCGCCCAAGGCCAGCAGCAGGCTCTCTACCATGAATTGGCGCAACAACCGGAGGCGCCCCGCACCCAAGGACGCCCGAATGGCAATCTCCGTCTCGCGAGCGGTGGCGCGCGCCAGAAGCAGGTTGGCGACGTTGACGCAGGCGATCCCCAACAGCAACCCCACCGCTCCCAACAGAATGTAGAAGATTCGGTGGGGTGCGCGCCCCACGGCAGCATCGGCGAGCAGCGCCGAGCTGAAATTCACTCCTTTGGGATGGAATTTCGGGTAAAGCTCAGCATAACCCTTGAAGAGGACCGCCACTTCTGCCGCGGCTTGCTCGATCGAAACCCCGGGTTTCAGATGGCCCACCGTCGAAATCTGTCGTTGCCGGTCTGCGGGCTTGCCGCCGGTAAAGCTTTCGGGAAGCCACATTTCCGCACCCCCCAAGCTAAACCGCGGCGGCATCACGCCGATCACTGTCGTCGGTTGGCCATTCAAAACCAGCGTTCGCCCGACGATCTTCGGGTCGCCGCCGAACTTGCCTTGCCAGGCCTTGTGCCTTAAGACGACTACGGGCGGCGCTCCGGGCTCAGCGTCGGCGGGGGTGAACGTCCGGCCTATCAAGGGCGGCAGGCCGAGCATTTGGAACGTGTTGCCGGTCGTCTTCACCCCGTCGAAAGCCAAAGGCGCATCCAGGCCGGTCAGCACAACCTGCTCGTGCCTAAAGCCGATCACTTTGTCAAACACGTGGTTCTGTGTGCGGTAGTCGAGAAATTCCTGCACGGGAAACCATCCCCAGTAGTAGTCCGGGCCATAGGCCTCATATCTGGCAACGACTACCGCCAGGCGATGGCTGTCTTTGTAGGGGAAGGGGTGGAGCACCGCGCCTTCAATCACGCTGAACATCGCCGTAGTAGCGCCGATGCCCAGCGCCAGCGTGACCGTGGCCAGAATGGTGAAGCCGGGATTCTTCCCGTACATTCGCAGGCCGTAACGTAGGTCTTGAAGGAAGGTCTCCACAGAGGTATCCCTCCCGGAATCTGAAGGAAATGTACATCCCCTTCCGGCCACGAGCAAGCGCTTTCAGGGTGGGGGCTTGGAGAGCTGAAACTTGCCCAACTCGGGGCGGACGCGCCGAGGGCGGCGGGGCTGAATGCTGCCCTGGAGGCTTCGCCGCCTCCGCTCACTTGTCACTTATCACTCATGACTCGCCACGGCGCTACTCGTATCTCAGCGCCACCATCGGATCCACCTTCGTCGCCCGGCGCGCGGGGATGTAGCTGGCCGCGAGTGCGACGGCGGTTAGGATCAATGAGACCGCGATGAACGTCAGCGGGTCGGTCGGCTCCACGGCATAGAGCATGGTTGACAAGAAGCGTGTAAGCGCGAGAGCTCCGGCAATGCCG
>DATKYV010000270.1:0-14836 GCA_035528275.1 Terriglobia bacterium
TCCCGCATCCAGGCGTATTCGGTCGGGTCGTACTTCCAGAAATGCTGATGGGTATCGATCTTCACGTTGGAAATCGGTCGAGCTTGTTGGTGAAAATGGTCGGGGCGCCCAGATTTGAACTGGGGACCTCTTGGTCCCGAACCAAGCGCGCTACCAGGCTACGCTACGCCCCGGAAAAAGCAGGTTACAGGGATCAGGTGACAGGTGACAGTTCAAAAATGAGTGGTCGCAGTCGCCCATTTCTTCGGCCTGTACCCTGTCACCTGTCACCTGTTCCCTAATCTGGTCGGGACGGCCGGATTTGAACCGGCGACCACTTGCACCCCAAGCAAGTGCGCTACCAGGCTGCGCTACGTCCCGGCGACGCGTCCGAAATGCGGCCCCCACAGCGCGTTGGTGGCCGCAAGACGCAATCCTTCACGCTAGCACTTGCGCGAAAGTATTGTCAAGATGCTCTCCAGATCGCGCCGGATGGCTTTCAGTTGCATGGTATCGAGGGTAGCGCGAAACAGGTCCTTTTGCTCCGCCGACCCTTTGGAATTGCCTCCCAACTCCTTGCGGGCGCCTTCGATGGTGAAACCCCTTTCGTAGAGGAGGCGCTTAATCTCGAGCACTGTCTCCACGTCCTGACGCCGATAGAGGCGGTGCCCGGAGCGGCTCTTGACGGGTTTCAGCGTGGGAAACTCTGTTTCCCAGTAGCGAAGAACGTAGGGTTTGGTCTGCGCGATCTCGCTGACTTCCCCAATGCGAAAATAGAGCTTGTCGGGAATAAGAGCGCGGGGTTGTCGGGGCGAACGGGACTGGCGGCCTCGCGGCATGGGTCCTCAGGGGCGCCAAGAGGGCGGCATCGATCCATCATAAGAAATCACGGTGGAGAGCGTCAAGCTCGGCATGCCGCTGCGCTTCTTCGATCACCCACCGCCCGCGATGGCTGCTCCCTCCTTCGCGGCCCAGGGGCGGACGGTATTTGCCTTTTCCAAGGTTCGGAACGCTGGGGTATACTGTGCGGCCCGAACAACTGTCTCTTGCGCCGCGCGTCGGTACTCGCGCGAAAGGACTCTTATGCAGCAACGCCCTGCCGGCCTTCTCTGGGTTCTGTTTCTGGCCTACTTTACCTTCGGGATGATCACCAACGTTCTGGGCGTGGTGATCCCGGAAGTCATCAAGGAATACAGCCTCAGCCTGTTTGCCGCCGGCATTCTGGCTTTTGCGTTTTTCCTCGCCTACGGATTGTGTTCCATTCCCGCCGGCTTGCTCATGGACCGCCTGGGAGCGCGCCCCATGGTCCTCTTCGGAGTGTTGCTGATGGGCGTGGGGTGCCTGGTGGTCGCCTGGGCGCGCACTTATCCCCTGATGGTGGCCATGATATTCGCCGTGGGCGTGGGGGTTACGGTGCTGCAGACGGCGGGCAATCCCCTCATCCAGCTTCTCGACCGCCTGGAAAACTATCACCGCAACCTGACGCTCACCATTGGCTTCTGCGGCATCGGCGCTTTTCTCGGCCCGTTTATTCTGGCCTTCTTCACCGGCACCGGCCGCCCTTGGCAAACTCTCTACCTCTTTTTCGCCGGGCTCTCATTTCTCCTGCTGATCCTGCTCACCGTGTCGAAGTTTCCAGAACGCGCCGCGACCAGTTCCGACCGGATTCGCTTCGACCAACTCGGAAAACTCCTGCGAAATCCAATCGTTCTTACGTACTGTCTGGGGATCTTCTTTTACGTCGGCGCAGAAGTGGGCACGGCGTCGTGGATCGTCAAATTCTTCGAGCGCGTGCACGGCGTGACCGGCGAAGTCGCACAGGTCGAGGCCGCGAGCCTCTTTCGCCGCGTCTTGCCGACGCTGCCGGCGCTGATCGTGGCGCTGTTCTGGGGGTTGCAGGGCGTGGGCCGGCTGGTGAGCGGCGCGGTCCTGAACCGCTTCGGAAGTCTGCGAATCTTGCGCCTTTACTCCTTCCTGGCGTTGGCAGCCCTGCTTGCTGCCACCTTCGGCCCCAAGACCGTGACCGCGGTGGGCTTTGCCGCCTGCGGATTATTCACGTCGGTGCTTTTCACTCTGATCTTCAGCGGTACCATCAACAGCTTTGCGGAGAACCAGGGGACGATTTCCGGGCTGCTTTGCACCGCTTGCCTGGGCGGCGCCATCATGCCGCCGCTGGTGGGCCTGGTCGGCGACCACTTCGGACTGCGCGCGGCCATGCTGGTCCCGGCCCTGTGCTTTACATACGTCTTCGGGCTGGCCATGCTGGGCCGCGCCAAATACGATTGAAATAAAAACGTGGAGAGAACGATGCAGAAACTGATCGTGGGGATTGATGTTGGGGGAACCAAGGTCGCAGGGGGACTCGTCAGTCTGAAAGGCAGGCTGGTGAAATCCATGGTTGTGCCGACCCGCGCCACCGAAGGTTTCAAGACCAGCTACGCGCAGATCGTTCAGCTCACCAAGCGTCTGATCGAGCAGGCGGGCGGAAAAGAAAACATCGCTGGAATCGGCGTCTGCGCTCCCGGGCCGCTCAACCCCCGCACCGGCTTGGTGATTAATCCCCCCAATCTCCCCGGCTGGCGAAACGTTCCGTTGACACGAATGATGCAGAAGTATTTGGGCTTGCCCACCAAACTGGAAAACGACGCCAACGCCGCGGGGCTGGCCGAAGTTCTTTTTGGCGCTGCGGTCGGTTACCGCGACATATTTTACGTGACCGTTTCGACGGGAATCGGGACGGGAATCATCATCGACAAGAAGATTTATCACGGCAAGAACGGCGTGGCGGGCGAAGGCGGGCACGTCTCCATCGATTATCGCAGCCCCTACCGCTGTGGTTGCGGCACGCAGGGTTGCATCGAGGCGCTGGCGGCGGGACCGGGCATGGCGCGCCGGGCTCGCGTCCTTCTGGAACAGGAACATACCAAGCCCAGCCTGCTGCGCAAACTGACCGACGGTCATTTGAGCCGCATCACGCCGAAGATGATCGAGGACGCCGCGCGCGCCGGCGACCCGGTGGCCAAGTCCATCATCGACGAAACGGGTTTCTACTTGGGGGTGTGGCTGGCGGGAATGATTACGCTGTTCGATCCGGAAGCCATCGTCATCGGCGGGGGCGTGGCCCGCATCGGGAAACCCCTCTTCGCCAAGATTCGCGAAACGATTCCCTCTTACACCATTAACCGCCTGTTCGCCCGGAAAACTCCCTTGCTGCCCGCGAAGCTTCAAACCAACGTGGGAGTCTTCGGCGCCGCAAGCCTGTTCCTGCCCTCGGATCAGGGAACTGGCAAATCGGGGAAAGAGGCCTCACCAGGACGTTCGTAACGGGGCCGCCATCGACTCGTGAAGGTCCTGGCTTGTCGGCGCAACCGATGTGGGCTGGCGCTCGTCTAACAGGTCGGCAGTTCCGGTCCATCAGGAAGCAAGCGGACCATTCCGCGTTCATGATGTTTGGCGACTCGCACATGAGGATGGAGGCGCCCGCGTTGCGTCCCCCGCCGGATCATCTATGCGCACAAGATCCTCCATCACCGCCCGCATGAGCGACGCTCTGCGGCCTGCATTCATTCTCCCCTGCATGCTCGCGCTGGTCGGAACGTGTCACGCCCAATCGGCGGCTGAAGAGCCTCAAGAAGTCACTGCCCGCCATTCTCAAGGCCCTATCCGTTTGGACGGGCGCCTCGACGAACCGGCCTGGAACGACGCGGGCGTCATCGCCGATCTCGTGCAGCAGTCGCCACGCCCCGGCGAGCCGACACCGTACAAGACCGTCGTCCGCGTCCTGATCGTCAAGGACACGCTGTACTTCGGTTTTGAATGCACCGATCCCGAGCCCGACAAGATTGCCATTCACACGATGGCGCGCGATGGGTTTACTCTCGGCGACGACACGGTGAGCATCGTCCTGGATACCTACGGTGACCGGCGGACGGGCTATCTCTTCCAGATCAACGCCGCGGGAGCGCGCATCGACGGGCTGATCTCCGACCCGGAACATCCCTCTTACGACTGGGACGGAATCTGGGACGCGCGCACCGCGCGGTCGAAAGATGGCTGGTCAGCGGAAATCGAAATTCCGGCAAGGACCTTGAATTTCCGGCAGGGACTGAAGAACTGGGGGCTCAATCTGGAGAGATCGGTCGCCCGGGAGAGAATCACCCAGCGTTGGGCCTCCCCAACGCTGGATTCCTTTCTGGTGGACCTGAGCCGGGCGGGGTCGCTCAGCGGCCTCGAGGACTTGAAGCAAGGCCGGGGATTGGAATTCAGCCCGTACCTGATCGGCAAGATGACCGACGAATTCGCCCCCGATGGGCGCGCCTGGCACGGTACCGGCGGCGGAGATTTCACCTGGAGAATCACACCGCAGCTCGCCGCGGTGGCCACCGCCAACACCGATTTTGCCGAAACTGAAGTGGACGCGCGTCAGATCAACCTCACGCGCTTTCCCCTTTTCTTTCCCGAGAAGCGGGCTTTCTTTCTGGAAGGGGCCAATCAGTTCGAGTTTGCATCCGGCCTTGGCGAAAGCTTCATTCCGTTTTTCTCCCGCCGTGTCGGCCTTCTGGAAGGACAACAGGTTCCCATCAATGGTGGGCTCAAGCTGAACGGACGCGCCGGCCGGTGGAATCTGGGCATCCTGGATGTCCAAACGCGGGAGACGGCGTTTGCGCCCGGGACGAATCTCTTTGCGGGGCGAATTTCTTACGACCTCACCCGGAAGTTTCGGGTGGGCACGATTTTCACTCATGGAGACCCCGCCGGACTGAGAGAAAGCACCCTGGCGGGATTCGACGCCGTCTGGCGAACCTCCACTTTTCGCGGCAACAACAACCTTCTCCTCGCCGCCTGGACGGCTTTCAGCGCCGGAGAAATCCCGGAGGGCCGCCGCTCCGGCTGGGGATTCAGGGTTGATTATCCGAACGATCTGTTGGATTGTTTCCAAGATTTGGTCGAATTCGGCGACGCCCTGAACCCGGCGCTGGGGTTCTTGCCGCGTCCCGGCACCCGACAGTACGAGGGCGGCTGTTCCTTGAATCCCCGCCCCTCGAAGACTGGGGCGTTCGGCTGGATTCGCCAGTACTCCCTGCGGAACTACTACACCCGGGTGGACAACTTGCAGGGCACGAATGAATCCTGGTCCTTGCAGACGAGTCCCATCTCCGTTGAACTCGAGTCCGGCGAGCGATTCGAATTCACCTGGCTGCCTCAGTATGAACTTCTTCCCGGGCCCTTCGAGATTGCTTCCGGCGTGGTGATTCCCCCCGGCCCTTACCGCTTTGACCGCTGGCAGCTGAATTTCGAAACCAGCCACCATCGCCGCTGGCGGTTCGAAACCGAAAACGCGTTCGGCACCTTCTACAGCGGCCATTTGGCGCAGTGGCAGAACCGCATCAACTGGACCTCCCCCAAAGGCGCATGGCAACTGGGATTGGAAGCACAGAACAGTTTTGGGCGGCTGCGCGAAGGGAATTTCGTCCAGCGGCTCTGGCAATTGCAGTTCGCCCGCGCCTGGGGTCCGAATATCGTGCTCACCAGCTTCGTTCAATACGATACGGAGTCACAAAACGTCGGAACCAACACCCGCCTTCGCTGGACTTTCAAGCCGGGCAAGGATCTGTTCGTCGTCTGGAACCGCGGGTGGCAGCGGCTTCTCATGCGCCCTGAACTTACGCTCATCCCGGACTCGGAGTTCTTTGCAATCAAACTGAGGTGGACGTTCCGTGGTTAGCCCGGGAGTTCGCAGAGCCAACTGTTTACTGTCCCACGTCTCCCGGCGCGAGTTTCCCGCCCACCGCCCCTACCCAACGCGGATAATCGGCGGTAAAATACAGACTTGGTTCAGGGAATTTCCGCATGAATGAAGACGAGAAGAGCCTGGGGGTTATCCTCTTCGCCCACGGCAGCGCCGTGGAAGAGGCCAATCAGAGTGTGCACAACCTGGCGCGGGGGATCCAGGAGGAGGGACCTTACGGCTACGTCCGCGGCGCTTTTCTCGACGTGGCGCAGCCGAATTTGGACGCCGCCATCGCCCAAGCGGTGGAGGCCGGTGTGCGCCGTGTCATCGTGATCCCCTATTTCCTGACCGAGGGCATCCATCTTCAGCGTGACTTGCCCAACCTGATCGTGCAACTGAAGGAAAGGTACGCCGATCTGGAGATCGAGGTCGGTCGCTCTCTCGACGATCATCCCCAGATGGCCTCCATCATCCTCGGACGAGTCCGAGAAGTTATTGGAGAAACCAAGGCAGCCCGGTGATCCTCGCCCTGGAGAGAATCCACGCCCGCAATCCGGAGAATTCAACGAAGCGCATGGGGCTTTCAGCAAGTCCGTGGAGTGAGCATTGCCGGATCCACTTCCTGCTCGGCGTGACACTGCTCGTCCTATTGGCGCACCTGCTTGCACCGCCGGGCCTTTCGGCAGCCCCGGATTCAAAGCCCAACGTCATCTTTATTACGATCGATACTTTGCGGGCGGACCACGTGGGATGCTACGGGTACAAGCAGGTCGAAACGCCCCATATTGACCAGCTCGCCCAACAGGGCGCCCGCTTCACACATGCCTATACTCCCGTGCCCATCACCTTGCCCGCCCATTCCTCCCTCTTCACCGGGGCGTTTCCGGTGGCCACGGGAATGCACGACTTCAGCGGCAACAAACTGCCGGAGTCCATGACGACCCTGGCCGAGGCGCTGCGGGATAACGGGTACAGCACGGCGGCGTTTCTGGGCTCCGCGGTACTCGACTCGCGTTTCGGCTTGAACCAGGGGTTTGACACCTATTTCGATCATTTCGACTTCAGCCGCCTGGACGAAGCGCATTTGGACCAGATGGAGCGGCGGGGAGATCTGGTGGTCGATGAGGCACTGAACTGGCTCAGAACCAACCCGAGACGACCCATCTTCCTCTGGGTCCACCTCTATGATCCCCACGATCCCTACACTCCCCCCGAGCCTTACGCCAGCCGCTATCGGGGGCGGCCTTACGACGGCGAGATCGTTTTCGCCGACGCACAGTTGGGCCGCTTGATGAAGTTCCTCAAGGACGAGGCGCACCCCGAGGGGTCGGTCTTCGTTATCGCGGGCGACCATGGTGAGGGACTCGGCGAACATGGCGAGAGGACCCACGGTTTCTTTGTCTACAATTCAACGCTCCACGTGCCGCTCATCATCAGGATTCCCGGGGCAACGCCCCGCGTAATTGCCGACGAAGTCTCGCTGGTGGACGTCATGCCGACACTGCTGCAGGCTCTGAAGCTGCCCATCCCTTCGACCGTCCAGGGTCGGAGCCTGCTCTCCGGGGTTATGGGACGCCAGATGTCCGGCACCTCCAGCCTGATTGCGGAGAATTACCTCCCCTTGCTCCATTTCCGTTGGAGCCAGCTCCGTGCCCTGCAATCCCGCGGGCTGAAGTTTATCGACGTGCCGCGACCCGAACTCTACGACACGCGCAGCGATCCCGGTGAACTGAAAAACCTGTTTGACACCCGCCGGTCGCACGCCAACGATTTGCGCAATCGGCTCTACGGCCTGCTGCGGCGCTTCACGCCGGCAGGGGGAGGAGCCACGGGGAAGGAAGTGACGGATCCTGCGCTCCTCGAACGCTTGCGCTCGCTGGGCTACGTGGCAGTCTCCGCAGGCACGTTTGCGGAGGCCAGCGGCGAGGCCCTCCCCGACCCCAAAGACCGCATTCAGGTCTACGAGTTGGTCTCCGCAGCCATGTCGGACGGCCAACACGGCCGGTACCAGGAGTCCCTGCGCAAGTTGCGCGTGGCGGAGAAGGTTGAAACCAATTCAGTGACCATCAACTACCTGGCGGCGCTCAATTATTACCGGCTCAAAGACTATTCGCAGGCGATCGAGCGGTTCAAGGCGACTTTGCGGTTGAATCCCAGTATGCCGCTGGCCACGTTTTACCTTGGATTGGCGCAGGTGCAGGCCGGCGAAGTGGAGGATGCGATCATCTCCTTTCACAGCGCAGTGGAGCAGGACCCCACAAACTTCCGGGCAGCCTACAATCTGGGGGCGGCTTATACGAAGCTCAAGCGTCCCCAGGAAGCCATTCAGGCGTTCCAGCGCGCCATCGAGATTCTGCCGGAATACGCCGAGCCGCACGAGGCGCTTGGGGAGCTCTACCTCTATCTCCAGCAGCCCGAAAAGGCCGTACAGGAGTTGGAACGCGCCGTCGCCATTGCGCCCGGGATGCGTAGAGCCCACTATCACCTGGGGCGGGCCTACGAGGTCCTGGGCCGCACCGCGGAAGCCGAGCGGGCCTTCGCTCGCGCGAAGACGCCGTGAATCCTTCCCCGGCGCGTAAATCCCGAGCGCTTCCCAACTCGCCGAGGGCTGGTCTAAGTTGTGCGAATCATCAGTCGACTGATCCCGCCAACGTTGTTGCTGCTTGCGGCTCCTCTGCTCTGTCGCGCCCAGGGCTCCGCCGGGGACGGCACACCCGTTTTGCTCATCACCGTTGACACTCTGCGCGCCGACCGATTGGGCTGCTACGGCGCGGGCAACGTGCGAACTCCCGCCATGGATGCGCTGGCTGCCGAAGGCGTACGATTCGAAAATGCGTTCGCCCAGGTGCCCATGACGCTTCCCTCCCACGCCGTCATTCTGAGCGGCACCTACCCCATGTATAACGGCGTCCGCGACTTCACGAGCCCGGGGCTTCCCGCAAATATCGGCATGATTGCCGAGGCTTTCAAGCGACAGGGCTACCAGACGGCGGCCTTTGTGAGCGCCTTCGTGGTGGACTCCACCTGGGGGTTCGGCCGGGGATTCGAGACTTACGACGACCATTTCGATCCCCGGCAGTTTGAGACCAGGAATCCCGGCAACGTCCAGCGGCGCGCCGACGAAACGATTGAGCGGTTGCTCGCCTGGTTCGAGTCGCGCGCTTCAGGCGGCGGTCCGGCCCGCCCTTTTTTCGTTTGGCTGCATCTGTTCGACCCGCACAGCGATTACAACCCACCCGAGCCTTTCCGCAGCCAGTATGCGGGGCGGCTTTACGACGGTGAGGTTGCCTACACCGACAGCCAACTTGCCCGGCTTTTCTCCTACCTTCAAAAGGCCGGAAGTTACGACCGCACGCTGATCGTTCTCTTGAGCGATCATGGTGAGGCACTGGGTGAACACGGCGAGGACGAACACGGCTTCTTCATCTACAACTCAACAGTCCGCGTGCCGATGATCTTCAAACTGCCGCGGGGCACGGGCTCTCCTCGCGTGGTGGCGAGGCCGGTGGGGACGGTTGATGTCGCGCCCACTCTCCTTGACCTGGCACGAATCCGCGATCCCATCAGCCGGCAGTTTCAGGGCGCGAGCTTGGCATCGCTCATTCAAGGGAAGGGGGCGGCGGGCGAGCGGCCTGTGTATAGCGAGTCCTACTATCCTCTCAACAGCTTCGGCTGGAGCCCTCTGCGGTCGATCACCACGCGGCGGTCGCGCTACATTGAGGCGCCCCGGCCCGAGGTCTACGACCTCGGCGCCGATCCCGCTGAGAGGAACAACCTCTACGCGCAACGGCGCGCCGAAGCCGCGGCGTTGCGAAATCAGCTCCTCGAATTCGAGCGCCGGTATTCGGGCCGCGTGGAGCGTTCGACCGGCCCGCCGCTTTCAGCGGAAACTCTCGAAAGGCTCAAGTCGCTCGGCTACGTGGGCTATTCCGCGCCCGCCGCGGGGACTTCGTCCCGCACCGCGGGATCCCTCCCCGATCCCAAAGATCGCCTCCAGGTTTTCAAGTCCATTCTGCGCGCGACCGATCTGGCTTCAATGGGTCGAGTGGATCAATCCAATGCCCTGCTCAAATCCGTGGCGGCGGAAGAACCGCATCTTTACCTTATTCCTTTCATGCTCGCCGAAAACGCCGCGCGCGATTCGCGTTGGGCCGAGGCCGAGCAGCGATTTCTGGCGTGCCTGAAGCTCAACTCCTCCTTTGCGCAAGCCGTCATGGGCCTGGCGCGGGCGCTCCTCGCCCAGGGCAAGAGCGAGCAGGCGCGGCCGTGGCTCGAACTCGCCGTCCACGAGAACCCGCACAACTTCTTGGCGTATCACGGCCTGGGTTTGGTCGCTCGCGCAGGGCGGAGGAACGAAGACGCCCGCCGCTACTTTGCAAAAGCCATCGCGGAGAAATCCAACTACGCGCCTTCACATCAGGAACTGGGAGTGGTGTTGGTGGAGATGCGACGCTACGCGGAAGCCGTTGGCCCGCTTACCCGTGCCGCCGAACTGGGCCCCGAGAACCCCATCCTCGCCAACAATCAGGGCACCGCCTGTCTCAATACGGGGCGGACGGCTGAGGCCGTCAAGTTCTACCGGAAAGCCCTGGAGCTGAAACCCGATTATCTCGCCGCGCGGCTCAACCTGGCCTTCGCCTATCTAAAACAGGGCGACCGGGCCAGCGCCCAACGCGAGTTCCGCACGCTCTGCCAGCAAAACCAATCCCTCTGCCAACAGTATCGCGGTCAGTTCGAGTAGGGGAGGGCCTTTACGGCCCTCCCGAATTCGGGAGCATCGGGAGCCCGTCAACTGACGGGCTCCCCTACCATCTGTGGTATCGCAGCCGGTTTGAGTAATCTCTGCAGCAGCGGCGTCCCCGCCGCCGATTTCGGCGATGAGGACATCGCCGCTACAGAAAAAGAAAGGGGGACGATTTCTCGTCCCCCCTTAGGGTCCTCTTGTTGTCGCCTTTGTACTAGAAGGTTAACCTCAACCCAAACTGAATCACGCGCGGATCGAAGGCCTGCTTTGACAAACCGAAGTTCCGGCTGGCCAAGTTGGCTACCGGCTGATAGAGGTTGACGCGGTTGAAGAGGTTGAAGAACTCAGCCCGAAATTGTACGCCAACCCGCTCACTGACCGGGATTTTCTTGAACAAAGAGAAATCCACGGTGGCGATTCCAGGGCCTCTGAACGTGTTGCGCCCCAGCGTGCCGTTCGTTCCTTCGGGTATGGGAAAGTCCTCAGCCAGACTCTGGAACAGGCTTCCGCCATCGGGACCCGAGCCGAGCAGGAAATCCCCATTCTTGAAGTTGTAGCTGTTCCCGAAGCTCGCGATATCCGGGCGGTCGCTTGGAATCCCATCGCCGTTGTAGTCATCGCGCGCGCCCACGGTAAATGGGAAGCCGCTTTGGAGACTGATGATGTAGTTGGTCTGCCAGCCGCCAAAGGCCTTCCCGGCCGCTCCCTGCTGGGATTTCAGCCAGGGTAGTTCCCAAAGGATCGAGCTTGTAAAGCGATGCCGGATATCGAACCCGGAATTGCCGTACTCAAGGAAGATCGCGTTCGGGTCAAGCGAGTAGCCGGAGCTTCCGTTGGCGTTGGCCCAATTGGCGCTGCCTCCACTGCTCAAGCCGTGCCAATCCGAGCGGAAGTCCAGCGAATGGCTCCAGGTATAAGCGGTGGTGAAGGCCAGGCCACTGCTCATTTTGCGGTTCAATTGAACCTGGAGGGCGTTGTATTTCGAGTTGACGCTGTTCTTCCAGGTTCGCAAAGCGCCAAAGCAGGGGTTGAGAAGTGGAGTCGGGGCGGCATCCTCGCCGGTGCAGGGATTGATCACACTTGGACGCGCCTCGCCGTCGATGACGCGATTGGGATTCTCCGCCCAATAGAGCTTCTTGCCAAACGTCCCCACCCAGTTGACCTCCAGGACCGTTGACGGGGTGATCTCGTGCTGGATCCCAAAGAAACCGTTCTCCATGTAAGGCGTCCGGAATCCGGCGGGGTCCGGAATCCCGGTCAGCCCCGACAAGAGAGGATTGGTGGGATACCAACCCAAGAGGTTGCCGGCAAAGCCCGCCTGTTCCGGTCCTTGGCCCGGGTTGTCCGGCGCGCCCCCGTAAGTCGGAGTCGCAACAGTGTTGGGAGTACCGTCGGCATTGGTAGGACCGTAGACCGGCAATCCCGGAATCCCGCAAATCGGGCATAGCCAACTGAAGGAATAGTAGGGGGGATTCCACCGCGAGTTGGAAAGCGGATTGAAGATGGTACTGTTGTAGACCACCGCAAACCCGCCGCGGATCGCGGTCTTCCCGTTTCCGAAGGGATCCCAGGCAAACCCGAAGCGAGGAGAGAAGTTGTTCTTGTCGGGCTTAAATAGCTCGTCCGCGGACATGAATCCGCCGTTCGGGGTCTGCATATCGCCTTCCGGGACTACGCAGTTTCCTTCGACTTGCACCTGGCAGTTGAGACTCGTCAACCTCTCGTCCGCGGTTGAACCCGGACCGAACACAAACTGTGTGACGTGTCCGTACTTCTCGGTGTGGGGTCCAAAGTAATCCCAGCGGAGTCCGAGATTAAGCGTCAAGTGCTTACTCACCTTCCAGTCGTCCTGGACGTAAAATCCGAGCTCGGTGTTGCGCCAGGCGCGGATGTTCGTATCCAAGTGTGTGGACCCATCCGAAAACAACTCGGGGTTGACACCGGCAAACTCCCAGTACGGGAGATCGGCCGCAAAGTAGGCGATGTCAAAGAAGTAGTAGCTCGGGCGGCCGACGTTGAATTCGCTGTTTTCCAGGTTGCGCTTGACCTCCGCGCCGAACTTGAGCGAGTGTTTCCCTTTCACGATCCCCACCATGTCCGAATAGTTGTAAACATTCTCGATGAAGAACTGGGGATATCCGCTGTATGCGCCAAATGACACCTCGCCCGTGTCGAACAATGCATTCGGAACGCCGAATTCCGAGGATGCCGGAGCCGCACTGAGCTGGCCCCGGGTATAGCCCACTCGGAATTCGTTCACAATGGTTGGCGAGATACTGCGAACGAAGCCAAAGCCCAAATTCGGGTAGGAATTAGTTGATTCGACGATGGACCCCCGCACGGACGAAGTAATCCCGGTATCGAGGTTGGGCTCTTTCTGGATCGAATGGAAAACGCGCCCAAAGATTCGATTCTTCTCTCCCTGGTAGTCAATCCGTCCGACGAACTGGTCGCCGTTGTAGAACACGCCCTGAGAGCGTGTGGGGAATTTGGTGTTGGCAAGTCCCAGCATTCCCGCCGACCGGCCGATGGCACCCGACTGAACTCCCGGAGCCGTCATCCCGGTGCAGCCGTCCACCTTGTTGATGTTCGCCTGAATCTGGGCCTGCTCTCCGGGAGTGACTCCGAACAAAGACGCGAATTTGTTGGCTGTGACTTCAGGGCTTCCCCATGCCGGGCCGCCGCTGTACGCGTCAATCCCCACGCCATTCCAATAGTTCAGGAAACAGGGATCCGTGTAAGCCAGATAGTAGCTGTTGATCAAACCCGCGTCGTTACCAATCGCGTCGGTCCCATAATAGTCTCCGACATCCACGCCGTAATAGTCGACGGCCTGGCTGGCGACGAAGTCATCCACGCTGAGGATCTCTTGCGTGGGAGCGGGGCCGGGGAAGTCCCTATAAAGCAAAGCCGCCGTCGAGTTGGGCAAAGCGGCCTGAACCGCCTGCCGCCACTCCGGGCTCTCAATGGTTTCCAGCGAGACCGCCTCGGTGCGGAAGCGCTGGCCTTCGAACCCGCCGAAGAAAAACAGTTTGTCCTTCTTGATGGGCCCACCGATGTCAAATCCGAACTGGTTCTGTCGCCAGAGTTGCTTCTTGTCGCCGTCGAAGAAGTTGCGAGCGTTCAGCTTGTCATTGCGGAAGTATTCCCACGCATCGCCGTGGAATTGGTTCGTCCCGGACTTGATGCTCACGTCAGTAACAGACCCGGCGGTGTTCCCGTACTGAGCCGAGTAGTTATTGGTCATGATGCGAAATTCCTGGACGAAGTCCGGGGCAGGCTGCGCATCGGTGTTCCCGTCCAAGCCTTTGTTGGAGACTCCATCCAGGAAAAAGCCGTTGAAATCCGCACGGGCGCCGTTGATGTTCGTCGTGACCCCTCCGGTGGAGGTTTCCAAATTCACCCCGGTGGAGTTGACGGCGCCGGGAACGAGCTGCATCAACTGATAGATATTGCGGCCGTTGAGCGGCATGTTTTGTACCTGACTGGCCGTCACCACGCCGGAGAGCCGGCCTTCTTCGGTGTTGACCAGGGGTGCCGCTGCCTCAACCGTAATGGTTTGCGTTTCCGAACCCACCTCCATCTGAACGTCGATTCGCAAAACCTCGTTGACGGTCATCGTCAAGTCCCGGTTCACGTAGGTTTGAAAACCCTTGTGCGCAACCGTAACCGTATAAACGCCGGGAATAAGGGAGGTGATCGAGTAGATCCCCGCGCTGTTGGATTCCAAGTGGAAGTCCACGCCCGTCCGCTGATTGAGAATCGCAACAGCGGCCCCGGGTATTACGGCGCCCGTGGAATCCGTCACCACCCCGGTGATAGTGCCCGTGGTGCCCTGAGCGAAGAGCGTCGGTGTGCCAATCAAGGAAAGGCACCCAAAGCCCAGAAGGCAAAAGAGCATCTTCTGTCGAATGAATCTAAACATTTGGTCCCCCCTGCGCAGCGGAATCAGGCTGTTCACAAATCTCTGGCAACTTGGGAAAGGGCTCGAAAGAAGAGTCGACAAGAACTGACACCAACCGAAGAAAGTATCGGATCTTTGGCCGAAATTGGGTTCTCAAAATCGCTGACCGTAAGTCCTAATCGGAACCAGGAGTCGCAGGAAATCCCCCAGGAACTTGGGGGCGGCAAGCGACGGAAAGCCTACGCGACTCTAAGTCGTGTGTCAAGCAAAACGAATGCCAGATGAGGAAGATTCGATGGAGCTGTAACCTATTGAAATCTCAGGATAAAAAGGAAGGGGCCGGTGCCAACCTTCGACTGATACTAGTTGTCGTATAAACGAATCCAGAAAACAGAAAATCCCTTATGATGAAGACGTAGACACCGATTGTTGGATGTATTGTCTAGGGCCGAGGATTACAACGATCCTTCGGCACCTG
>DATKYV010000271.1:0-3679 GCA_035528275.1 Terriglobia bacterium
ACCTTGTTTCTGGCATCCCTCGGACTGCTCCTGCTGATGAGCGCGCTGCTGCTCCTCATGAGTGTGGTGGGAATGCCCGGCCAAGTCTTTCTCCAGGATATGGGAATCCGATTCATCGGCTCGCGCGTGCCGTCACTGGGCGCCACGCTCAAGGGTGCGAGTCCGAGGTAGAATGGCCGGATTGTTCCCCCGCCTTTCCCTTTTGCTCCGAGGTGGATATACCCTTCGACCCGCCCAAGTGATTTCGCGTTGCCCGATGGGTTCACCTGAAGTAAGCTCCCGGCGCGAAAAGTTGATCAAGTCTATTCCCGAGCCGTGCCAGGATTGCTTGAGGCGGGAAGCAGAGGGGCTCGAGAATCCGCGAAACGATGAATTCAAATCAGCCCCCCCAAGCTCTTCTGAGAAGATGGAATCCCCAACCTCACCGTGGCGGCAGCTCAGCGGTTATCAATGGCTGGTCTTGGTCGTCGCGTGGCTGGGGTGGATTTTCGACTCCATGGACGCCACGATTTACGCGCTGGTCATGGAACCGGCTCTCAAAGAACTTCTAGGCACGCAGGGCTCCGCGCAGAACATCGGCTGGTACGGTGGGATCATCTTCGCGATCTTCGTGGTCGGCTGGGCGCTGGGGGGAGTGGTTTTCGGCATCGCCGCCGATTACATCGGCCGGGCGCGGACGCTGGTCATCACAATTCTTATTTATGCCGTCTTCACGGGGCTCGCGGCGTTCTCCCACACATGGTGGGAGCTGGCGATGTACCGATTCTTAACGGCCCTGGGCATCGGCGGGGAGTGGGCCGCCGGCGCCACCCTGGTGGCGGAAGCGTGGCCGGAGTCGTTGCGGGTGAAGGGCGCGGGATTGCTGCAATCGGCCTGGGGAGCGGGTTACTTTCTCGCCGCCGCCGTATATCTGTTGCTGTCGGCCTATACGTGGCGGCTCATGTTCTTTGTGGGGCTGGCGCCCGCGCTGGTGGCCCTGCTGGTGCGGCTCAAGGTGCGCGAGCCGGAGCGCTGGGTGGAGGTTCGAAAGGGCCAGCAGGCCGGCGCTCCGCGCCGCCTGACCCTTGCGGAACTGTTTGCGCCGGGAATACGCCGGGACACCTTGGTGGGCACCACGCTCGCCTTCGTCGCCGTCTTCGGGCTCTGGGGCGCCACCACCTGGACACCCACGCTCATCCGTGAGCTGCTTGCCCCGCGCGGCCTGGACAGCGTCGCCACCGTCCGCCTGGTCAGCTACGCCACGATGAGCTTGAACGTCGGGGCCATCATCGGCTACCTTTCCTTCGCGCCTCTTGCCGAGCGCTGGGGAAGGCGGGGCGCTTTTCTCTTCATGTTGATAGGTTCCGCCGCGATGCTGCCGGTCACATTCCTCTTGCCCTCCAGTTACGCCGTGGCGCTGATGCTGCTTCCGGCGCTCGGCTTCTTCTCCAACGGGATATTCAGCGGATTCCCGATCTACCTCCCGGAGATTTATCCCACTCGCATGCGAGCCACGGGAGCGGGCTTCTGCTTCAATGCGGGACGCATCCTGGCCGCCGCCGGGCCTTTGCTGACCGGCGTGCTGGTCGTCTACCTGGGGACGTTCGCGCGCGCGGCAAGCTCGATCGCCCTCATCTACCTTCTCGGCATGGTCGCCCTCATCTTTGCCCGCGAAACCAAGGGAAAGGCCATCGAGTAGCCATGGAGGCCGTTTCTTGCGCATTGGGGGATATGCCAGGCCGAATGCCCCCCGGGAGGCTCGGTCTGGCTTAAATAGATAATATGCACTTTTTCGCTTCGCAGGGACCATTCGGTATTTATTTTGCTTTGGAGATTTAGGGTGTCGAGTTATAATCTTGCGACTTGCCGTCAATATACGCAGGAAAAGTGGGAAAGCTCATGAGAATACGAAGGTTTCTCTCGCAAATCCCGATGCCGGCCGTCGCCGGTCTGTGCCTAGTTGTAGCGATAGCAGTGTCGCTGATTGTGGACACTCCCACCGCCCAATTCGGAGTTTCATCCGCGGGATCGCCATTCACGGCTTCCCCGCTCGCCGCAGGTCGGCAGGCTTCAGTTCTCGGAGCCCCCGTCGCCCCGCGGTTCAGGGATAACTCCCCCTCGGGAACCCGGCAGGAAGTGCAAGCGCGAGTGGCCGAGGACTTCGGAAAACTCCCTCTGAGCTTCGAGCCCAATCGCGGGCAGACCGATGCTCGTGTGAAGTATCTGGCGCGCGGGCGTGGCTATACGCTGTTCCTCACCGGGGATGAAACGGTCCTGTCACTCAGGCGGCGCTCAGCCGTCAGCGATCAGCCCTCAGCCACGAAACTGGAAACTGGAAACTCGAAAAGCGCCCTCTCAAATCTGAAATCCTGAGTTCTGAATCCCGCGGCCCGAGCCCCGAGTTGCCAGCCCGGACCGTTCTGCGTATGAGTTTGGTCGGAGCTAATGCGAATGCGCAGATCGAAGGCCAGGATCAGCTCCCCGGGAAGAGCAACTACTTTATCGGCAATAATCCTGCGAAGTGGCGAACCGACGTTCCTCACTTCCGAAGAGTCGCCCAGCGCGAGATCTATCCGGGGATCGACCTTGTCTACTATGGCCGGCAGCGCGAGCTGGAGTACGACTTCAATGTCGCCCCGGGAGCGGATCCTGGCGCCATCCGGTTCAACATCGAAGGGGCGGAAAATCTCCGGATCGATTCGTCGGGCGATTTGCTCGTCAGCGTTCCGGACGGCGAGCTGCGGATGCACAAACCCGTCGTCTACCAGCAGATAGCGCGGGTGCGGCAGCCGATTTCCGGAGGTTTCGTGCTGACGGGTGATCGCGAAGTGGGATTCCGACTTTCTTCCTACGATCCGTCGCACGCTGTGGTTATTGACCCCACCCTTTCCTATTCAACGTACCTCGGCGGCACCGACATCGACGTCGCAAACGGCATCGCCGTGGATAGTACAGGGAGTGTGTTCATCCTAGGCGAGACGGACTCCAACGACTTCCCCACGGCGCACCCCTTGCAGCCGAACGCCGGCGGTGGACCCGACTTCCCTGACGACGCCTTCGTAACCAAGATCAGTTCTCAGGGCACGCTGGTTTACTCCACCTACTTGGGCGGCGAGAACCGGGAGTATGGCAGTGGGATCGCCGTAGATTCCTTAGGGAATGCCTATGTGACAGGGACAACGCTTTCCCCAGACTTCCCGTCCACGATCGGCGCGTTCGATCCCACGTGCGGGACGGATGGCAAATGCAATGAGGTTAACGGGCGGCTGACCTCCGACGCCTTCGTCTCCAAGCTGAACGCCGAGGGTTCCGCTCTGGTGTATTCCTCCTTCCTGGGAGGGGCGGGCAACGAACGAGGGTTTGGCATTGCGGTTGACAACGATCAGAACGCGTATCTGACAGGTCAGACCGACTTCACGGATTTTCCCGTCGTGAATGGATCTCAACCTGTCTTTGGGGGTCTCGTTGATGGTTTTGTAACGAAGGTAAGCGCCTCAGGAGCAGCGATACTGTTTTCCACCTATTTGGGCGGGAGCAACGAGGACGAAGGTTACGGGATCGCGGTGGACGGTAATGGGAACGCATTCGTCACTGGACTCACTTACTCATCCGACTTCCCCGCGCCTCCTGCATTGGCAGGTGCTGGCGACGCGTTTGTCTCCAAAATCGACACCAATACCGGAGCCCCCCTGTATTCAAG
>DATKYV010000272.1:0-4666 GCA_035528275.1 Terriglobia bacterium
CCCTTGTTTATCGAGAAAGTCCGCGACATCGTGGGCCTGTACCTGCATCCGCCCGACAAGGCGGTGGTGCTCTCGGTGGACGAGAAGACCCAGATTCCAGGCGCTGGACCGTTCCCAGCCGCTGTTGCCCATGCGACCGGGTCAGATGGAGCGGCGCACGCATGACTATGTCCGGCACGGCACCACCGCCCTGCTTGCCGCCCTCAACGTGAAGAGTGGGGCCGTCCTCGGCCAGTGCCATCGACGGCATCGCTCGATCGAGTTCCGAAAGTCCCTCGCCGCCATCGACCGGGCGGTGCCCGCTCGCTTCGACCTCCATCTCATCCTCGACAACTACGGCCCACACAAAACGCCCCGCATCCGTCGCTGGCTGGTTTGCCATCCCCGCTTCCATCTGCATTTCGCCCCCCCGGGGGCCACGTGGATCAACTTGGTCGAACGCTGGTTCGCCCTCCTGACCGAGAAACAAATCCGCCGTGGCGTGCACCGCAGTACCCGGGAACTGGAAGACGCCATCGCCCGATACATCCAGGTCCACAACCAACAGCCGAAACCGTTCGTGTGGACCAAAACCGCTGATCAAATCCTGGCCAGCGTGGCCCGATCTTGTCAGCGAATCTCTAACTCACGATACTAGGGGCGAGGCACACGATTCGAGCGCCTATGCCTCCAGTGGCTTCATGCGTGCCTGCCGCTCGCGAAGGCGCAGAACGCGTTCAGCGATGTGCTCAGCGCTGAGACCGAACGATTGTACGAGTTCCCAGGGCCTTCCGGAAACACCGAACCGGTCCTTAACACCCACCATGTCGAAAAGGAGCGGCTGCGCGAATCTCTGCCGATTCTGGAGGATGGCTCCGGCGATGATGTTGCCGAAGCCGCCGACCTGATGCTCCTCCGCGGTAACAATCACGTGGGTCTCGTCGGCAGCCTGGAGTAGCGCCGCTGTGTCGAGCGGTTTCACCGTGTGGACGTTGAGCACGCGCGTTTCGATACCGTGCTCCTCCTTCAGGAGCCACGCGGCGCGCATTGCCTCGGGGACCATCGGCCCGCACGCCACAATGGAAACATCCTCGTTCTCCCCAGCGTACTCAGTGGAAAGAAAAGTCTCAAAGGCGTCCACAAACTGCGGTTTCTCGCCGCGATAGCGAACGATGTTAGCCAAGCCGAATTTGTATGGCGTTTCTTTCTCGGTGACCACCGGCGTGGCCTCGCGCGCAAAGCGAATGTAGGAAGGACCCACCACGGCCAGCAAACAATGCACCGTGGCCCTTTCCGTCTCCCGTGAATCGCAAGGCACCTCCACGTGCATGTTCGGCAGGATGCTCATCAACGAAATCTCTTCGAGCGCCTGATGCGTGGCTCCGTCTGCGCCCACCGAGATGCCGCCGTGTGCCCCGGCGATCTTGACATTGGAGTTCGAGTAGCAGATCGTGGTTCGAATCTGGTCCCAACACCGCCCTGATGCAAATACACCGTAGGTCCCGGCCACCGGTATCAACCCCTCCTTGGCCAAGCCCGCGGCGACGACCATCATGTTCTGCTCGGCAATGCCGACGCTGAAAACACGGTTCTCACGCTCGGGATGCTTGGCTTCAAAGTCGGTGATGCGAATGGAGGAGGAGATGTCAGCGTGTATGGTAACCACCCGTTCGTCAGCCCCAGCGATTTCCAGCCCCCGCCCGAAGCCCATCCGCGTGGGGTCCATGTCGACCTTCATTGTGGGGTTGACGTTCCACCAGTAGTCGCGGCCGAACTTGGGCAAGGAATCCTTCGCCTGGCGTGCCACCAACCGGGCGTTCTCGGCGGCCCGGGCCAGCAAGGCATCAACCCGCTCGCGCGGCACCGAAGGCGCGGCGAGATCGACCATGGCCTTCTCGAACTGCTCGCGGTTAGGCGCCACACCATGCCAGCCCGCCTCGTTCTCCATGAACCCGACACCCTTGCCTTTGGTGGTGTGAGCCAGGATAAGGGTCGGGCGTCCCTGGGTCGTCCGGGCGGCCTCGAAGGTCTCCAAGATCTGGTCCATGTCATGCCCATCGATTTCCAGGACGTTCCAGTTGAACGCTTCATACTTCTTGGCCAGCGGGTCAATGTTCATTACTTCGCGCACCCGGCCGTCAATCTGCAAATCATTCTTGTCCACGATGGCGGAGAGGTTGTCCAACCGGTAGTGACCGGCGGCCATCGCCGCTTCCCAGATGTTGCCCTCCTGCTGTTCACCGTCGCCCATGATGCAGTAAACGCGGTACGAACGGCGCAGCAGCTTTCCGGCGAGCGCATTGCCGACCGCAATGCCCAGCCCTTGGCCGAGCGATCCACTGGATACTTCCACGCCCGGAAGTTTCAGCCAGTTGGGATGACCCTCGAACCTCGAGCCCAGCTGGCGCAGCAGCACCGTGTCCTCGAGCGGGAAATAACCGGCCTTGCCCAGCGCGACATAGAGCGCCGGCGCCTTGTGACCGGCTGACCAGAACACGCGGTCGCGGGCCGGCCAGGCGGGATCTCTGGGATCGTGGTTGAGCACACGGAGATACAGTGCCGCAGCGATGTCCATGATGGAAAGCGTGCCGCCGGGGTGGCCCGAACCAGCGGCAAAAATATCGATGAGGTTAATAGCGCGCATCTCTCGGACAACCTCACGCAACTCTTCCACGCTTAGGCGTGGGCCGCGCCGCTCACAATTGGAGCTCATATGTTAGACCTCCGGACGATGGCAGTCGCGCGCAAACACACACGTGTGCGGGCATTGGCGCTCAATGGGTGGCAGAATATCTGCGCGAGGCTTTCCCTGGCCCGCCCCACCCTCATCCTCAATGCCTTTCTTATCAAAAGAATACCTCTTGGACAAGACTCCCTTTCCTTCCTGCGGCACCAAGCCGGCCAGCGGCAAAACACAACAGACTTCGCGCTGCTTGGGGTAGCAGAGCAGAAAAGTGGCCAAGAAGACTTCGGGCAACGGAGAGAGGCAAGCCTGGCAGTCTGTGCCAAAGCTCGCCCCGCAGCAATGGCGAGTAGACTCGAACCGCTGGAAGACAAAAACACTGCAAGGGAGGATTTCAACTCAGCCTGTTCACGGGGCAGTCTTCAAAGCGCGGAGAAGCGTGGGGCAGCATCCCCGGTCATAAAACGGCCTCCGTGGCCACGCTCACGGCGGGGGTCATCGCCGGCGCGGCGCTCGACGTCTTCGAAAAGGAGCCGCTCCCCGCCGATTCGCCGCTGCGCGACCCGGCCATCGAAGACCGCGTGCGGCTGTTCCATCACTTCGCCAGCGGCGGCCGGATCACCCGGCTCTCCACCGACCCCGAGAAGGGCATGGCCGGGCGCACCGTGCAGGGCCTGATCGACGTTTTGGAACGCACCCACGGCGACAACCCCGCCACCGCGCCCTACGTCGTGAACAAAGAAGCGTTTCGATCGTGAACGCGCCGGTTGCACCACCCCCCTCCCATTCCCGCATTTCCCCCGAGCCATCCCCTTGATTCCAGGCCGCCAAGCGTATTTCCGCGAAACGGTTTTTGTCATGTTTCGCATAATGAAGCTGAACTCAATTCGAAACTTCTGGAGTCTCCAGCGGCCTTTGGAAACAGTTTCCGAGGGACCCGCTCCAAAACTCTCAACCCGAATCCCTAACCATAGACATCTTGTTTAATTACAGTATGTTACGAGCAGATTCTTGAGCCCACCAGAGCGGTCCTTGGGGAGCCCATGTCCCCCGCGGGGCATCTGGCACCCCCTGCCATAGGACCCAGTACCTTCGTGCTATTCACATTCGGCCGCTTGGGATGGAAAATGTAACCAGTTAAGGGATGAGAGGAGGAAATAAAGCGATGGTATGGGCGATCATGTTTGTGGCTTTGATGATTCTGGGGCGTTACGGCGTAGATGGGCTGAAGGACGCGGGCATGGTGGGAGCGATGATTGTGGCGGCCTTCGGAATCCACTCCTTCCTCAACACCTTCTGGAAACCCAAAGAAGAAGGCAAGGAGCAGCCTGAAAAGCACTTCTGGGACGGCCCGGGATTTCGCCTCACTCGCTCGAAGCGGGGATTTTCCCTTTCCAGCAATTCCCGCCGGAGTTTTTCTTCGCCGCCCGATGAGACCGCCCTCTCCACTCGGCACTACGCCGAGGAAGACCCGCACTATCCTTCGACCGCCTGGTAATCCAGCTTCGCCCGACAACTGCCCTCATCCCAACGAGACTCCCTGACGAAAATCCCGGCCCTCCACTCGGAGGACCGGCATTCCGATTTCCTCCGCTGCGACGGAGCGATGAATCCTGACAGAAAGGCAGGCCGAGGGAACAATATGTGGGAAGGAACGGCCGAAATCTGGTATAAAAGACTGTCCGCCATGGGAGAACAGCGACGAGCCAAGCGCGTTCCAGTCACCTTCGACGTCGTGCTGGAATCGGAGAAAGCCCACTACGTGGCCGAGACCTTTAATGTGAGTGAAACGGGTCTCTTCCTGCACACCAAGCGCGCCTTCCCCGTCGGAACCGTTCTCCGCTTGGTGATTGGCCAGCCCCCCCACCTCCCCCGAGTGGATGCGGAAGGGGTGGTCAAGCGGGTCGAGAGCGGCAAGGGTGTGGGAGTGGAGTTCACAAAGATCAGCCCGGAAGGGCAAAAAGTTTTCGCCGATTACCTGAACTCGCTCGCTCCAGGCGAAGA
>DATKYV010000273.1:0-12990 GCA_035528275.1 Terriglobia bacterium
GTTGTTGAAGCCCTGCTCTCGGCCGGAGAGGATGAGCTCGACATTGCCGCCGCGATCCGGGCGTTGAGCGCCCACGGCGATACCGAGCTGGTAACGGTAACCGACAAAACGGAGACCGTGCGCATCTGGGTGGATTCCAAGAATGCCGAGGAGTAAGGAGGTGTAAGATGCCGGTCACAGGAGGACTATCCACGGTAGCGGCTGGGGCGTCGGGAGTGGTCCTGGGATCTTTCCTGCTGGGCGCCGTCGTCATCTATGACGCCGGTGCCGTCCGCATCCGCGTCCACGAAAAGAAAACCGACGGGGAAAATATCCGCCTCATCGTTCCGGCGGCCGTGGTGCCCCTGGCGATGCGACTCGCGCCGGATAAAGATCTCCGAAAGGCATCGAAAGATGTCCAACCCTACTTGCCGGCCCTCAAAATCGCCGCCGAGGAGTTGGCCAAGTGTCCCGACGGGCCGCTCGTCCAAGTGACCAGTTCCAAGGAACGGGTGAGCATCGTCAAGCGTGGAGGCTCCCTGGAGATTGACGTGGATTCTCCGGAGGAGACTGTCCACATATCGTTCCCCCTAAAGATGGTTCACTCCGTGGCGCGACGGCTGGAGGCGGTGGGACCGCCTGCTTAGGAGTATCGCAGTCGGCGTGCTCCGCCGAGGCCCCTCGACGTCGGCCGAACATCCCGGGCGCGACATTGCGTGGGTTCAGGGTGTGTAGAGCTTCTCGACGCGCCCGGTGGCTCGCGCCAAGTCGGCGCGCGCCTGGTTGTAGCGGTACAGCGCGTCGATTTGATTGTCGTTGGCACGCGCCAGCGCGTCCTGCGCGCTGACGACTTCAATGTTACTGGCCACGCCGGCCAGGAATCTTTCCTGTGCCTGGCCCACTTCCTGCCGGGCCAGAGTTGCTCCCAGGTTGGCGACCTCCACTTCGTTGCGCGCCGACTCCAGTTGGGCGTGCGCCGTCTTCACTTCCAGGGCGATCTGGCTTCGGAGTTCCTCCATCTCACGCGCCACCTTCTTCAATTTGATCTCCGCCTTGACCCTTTCCGCGCGCAAACGTCCGCCCGTGAAGAGCGGAAGGTCCACGCTGACTTGGTAGCGATAGGAGGGGATGGCGGTGGATGCCGAAACTCCCTGGTAAGCCCACTCGCCGCCGATGTTGACCCGAGGGAGCCGCGCTTCGCTCGCCGCGCGCCTCTCGGCCCGAAGCATCTGTTCTCGCGACTCGAGGGACTTGACCTCCGGGCGGTTGGCGAACGCCGACTCCAAGCTCTCGGCGACGGCGGGTTCGGGGGTCTCCGAGAATTCCATCTCGTCCGCCAGCTCCAGTTTCCGGTGGGGGTCGAGATTCAGGAGTCGTGCAAGGCCAAAGAGCGTGATCTCCCGCTGCGTCTTCGCCGCAATGAGCCGTTGCTTCTCGTTTTGAAGCTGGACGTTGGCGCGCAGGGTGTCGAGGCCGGTGCTGATTCCCTCGTTTTGCAGCTCGACGGCCTGGGCGTAAAGCGCCTGGGCCAGGTCGGCGCGCGATTGGGCTTCGCGAACGTTGGCCGCGGCCCGCAGCCCGCCCAGATAGTGCGACGCCACCAGCAACACCGTTTGCTCGCGCACCGTGAGTTCCTGGGCTTCCTCGGCGCGAACGCCGTATCGCGACGCCTGCCACGTCCTCCACAGCGTGAGGTCGAAGACCGGAAAGGAAAACTGCGGTCCCGCCTGAAAGGTCTGAAACGGGCCGACATGCTGCGGCTGGCCGGGAATGCGCGTGCCGAGAAAGGCTTCCAGGTTTTTTCGCTGGACCGCGTCGAAAGCGGAGAGGCTGGCTTGGGGGAACAATCCGGCACGAGCCGCCGCCCCATCCTGGACGCTCTGTGCCACGCTCAGATTCGCCAACTGCACTTGGGGATTCTGGCGCAAGGCCAACTGAACGGCCTCGCCCAAAGTCAACCGCAAGGGTGGACTCTCTTGAGCGAATGCGATCCCGCTGATGATGAATTGCGCGATGATCAGGATGATCGAACTCTTCTTCATCTGAACTCCTTTCCACTCAAGCCAACGTCTTGCGGAATCTTCTGGATGCCAGCCACAGGGTCGCGACACCCATCACCGCCAGCGCCAGCATCTGCGGCCAGAGGACGCCGAGCCCCACGCCGTTCAGGAAAATGCCGCGAACGATCACCAGGATGTAGCGTAGCGGGTTCAGGTAGGTGAGCGCCTGGACCGCTTCCGGCATGTTGGCGATGGGAAACATCAATCCCGAAAGCAGCATGGACGGTATGTTGAAAAAGAAAACGGTCATCATCGCCTGCTGCTGGGTCTGGCTGACCGTCGAGATCAGAAGGCCGACGCCGAGGGTCGTCAGCAGGTAGAGACCGACAGCGAGGAAGAGCAGCGGCAGGCTGCCGCGCACCGGCACGTCGAACCAGAGCACGCCGACGACCGTGACGACAATCACATCAACAAAGCTGATGAGGGCGAACGGCACGGTTTTGCCGAGGATGAACTCCAGCGAGGTGATCGGCGTGACGATGATTTGCTCCATGGTCCCGATCTCCTTCTCTCTCACCACGGCCATGCTGGTCAGCAGCAAAGTGATGATGGTGACGATGAAGGCGATCACGCCGGGAACGTAGAAGTTGCGGCTCTCGAGGTTGGGGTTGAACCACGCGCGCGTCCGAAGATTCACCTGCCCCGGAGGTCTGACCGTACCCAATTGACGCTCGGCGCGCTCCAACAGAATGCGGTCGGAAAACTCCCGCGCGATTCGGGCGCTGTAAGCCAGCACGATTCCCGCCGTGTTCGAGTCCGTGCCATCCACCAGGATTTGGAGCTGGGCGGTCCGCCCGGCGCGCAGGTCGCCCTCAAATCCCCGGTTCATGCGCAGGACGGCGCTGACTCTTCCTCGATCGAGCAGATCTTCAACCTGCCGGTCGTCAGAGACGTACTTCACGACATCGAAATATCCCGACCCGGCGAATCGGCTGACCAGTTCGCGGCTGGCCACGGTGTTATCGAGGTCGTATACCGCCGTAGCGACGTGCCGCACATCGGTGGTGACCGCGTACCCGAAGACAATCAATTGGAGAACGGGAACCACGAAGATGACGAGCCTCATCCGGAAGTCGCGAAACACCTGAATGAACTCTTTGACGAGCATGTGCTTGATACGTTCCAACATGGTTAAACCAGCTTCTTCCTGAACTTCACGTTGGCCAGGACAACCATGGCCACGGCAAACAGGGTCAGGAGCACCGCATCTCCGACGAGGATTTCGAGGCCCACGCCCTTCAGGTAAATTCCTTTCAGCAGGGCAATGAAATATCTTGCCGGGATCAGATAGGTGACCAGTTGAATCGCTTCCGGCATGTTGTTGATGGCGTACATGAATCCGGAAAGCAGGAAGGCGGGAAGAAACGTCAAGACGATGCCGGCTTGATTGGCCAGGAGCTGATTCCGGGTCACAATGCTGATCAGCATGCCCAGGGCCAGCGCCCCCGCCAGAAAGATCGAGGCCACGCCGAAGAGCAGCGCCGGATTTCCGCGCATGGGAACGCCAAACAGGACTTTTCCCATGGCGACCGCCACCACCAGGTCGAACAGCCCGATGGCGAAATAGGGCAGCAATTTCCCCAGCACCAGTTCCGGCGCCTTGACCGGCGTGGAGATGAGTTGTTCCATCGTCCCGCGCTCCCATTCGCGGGCCACGGTGAGCGAGGTCAGGAGCGCGGCGATGATCATCATGATCACCGCGATGAGCCCGGGAATGATGTAGTTTTTCGATTCCATGTCGGTGTTGAACCACACCCGGGGCCGAAGGTCGAGCGGCGCCCGCAGCGTCAGGCCGTTGGCGCGGCGGGCGGCCCGGATGGTCAAGTCCTGGGAATAAGCCAGAGCGACGGCGTCGGCGTAGCCGATCGCCAGGGTTGCGGTGTTGGCGTCACTGCCGTCGACGATCAACTGGACGTCGGCGGGACGCCCCGACGCGACGCGTCCGCCAAACCCCCGGGGAATGACCAGAGCCATGAGCGCCCGGCGGGAATCGATGGCTTGCTCCATTTCGCGATAACCGGTGGCGTATTCCTGCAGCGAGAAAAATCGCGAGGCCGCGAAATGGCTGAGGAGTTCGCGGCTCACCGGAGTGCCGTCCTGGTCCCAGGCCACCAGAGGCACGTTGTCCACGTCGAGGGCCAAAGCGTAGCCGAACAGGAGCAGCAGCATGATGGGCATGGCGATGGCCATCCCCAGGCTGCGAGGGTCTCGGTAGATCTGAATGAATTCCTTGCGGGCCATGGCGCGCAGGCGCATCAGTTTCATCCTCGAACCTCCTGCTGTGCCTGCTCGGCACGGTCACGCGCCTGGATCAGCGACACGAAGACGTCCTCCAGGGAAGGCCTGATTTTCTCCACGCTCGCCACTGCAAACCCGCGGGCGCGAAGCGCCTTGCGGATCTCCCGGGCGGCGGCTTCCCCGTCGCCGGCGACCACGTGCAGCCCCTTGCCGAACAGCGCGGCTTCTTTCACCTCGGGGAGGCTTTCGACTTCGGTCATGGCTTCCTGCGGCCGGTCGCAGAGAACCTCCAGCACTTCCTCCTTCATGAGGTCGCTTTTCAAGGCTTCGGGCGTTCCCATGGCGATCAGTTTCCCGCGGTAGATCAGCGCGATCCGGTCGCAGTACTCCGCCTCGTCCATGTAGTGGGTGGTGACGAAGACCGTTACGCCGCCGCCCGCCATTTCGTAGATCAAGTCCCAGAACTTGCGGCGGCTGATGGGGTCGACGCCCGAGGTGGGTTCGTCGAGGAAGAGGATCGGCGGTTCGTGCAGGATGGCGCAGCCCAGGGCCAGGCGCTGCTTCCAGCCGCCGGAAAGAATGCCGGTGCGGGAATGCCGATGCTCCTCCAGCCCCGCCATGCGGATCACCCAGTCTTTTCGTTCCCGCTTTTTCTCCGGCGCGATACGGTAGATGCCGCTGTAGAAATCGATGTTCTCTTCCACGGTCAGGTCCTCATAGAGCGAGAATTTCTGGCTCATGTAGCCGATATGCTGCTTGATTTGCTCGGGCTGGCTTCGAATATCGAAACCCGCCACCGACCCCGACCCGCCCGTGGGGGCGAGGATTCCCGAGAGCATGCGGATGGTGGTCGACTTTCCCGCCCCGTTGGGTCCGAGGAAACCAAAGATCTCCCCCCGCTCGATCTCGAAGCTGACGCGGTCGACGGCGACGAAGCTGCCAAAGCGCCTCTCGAGATCGCGTGCGACGACGGCTTTCCCGTTCTCATTCCTGATCATGCTCGGCATCCCTTCCGTTACTCCCCAAGACCGATACGAAAACGTCCTCGAGGGTCGGTTCGATGGACCGAATCGAGCTGCTCTCAAGCCCCGCGACGCGGAGAGCTTTCTCCGCTTCCTCGGCCGCCTCCTCGCCCCGGCTGGTGAGAATGTGCACTTTGTCGCCGAAGAGGCCCACCGAGTCCTGCGTCAGTCGGTGGCGCAGCACCGCAGCCGCCCGGCGCGGTTCGGCGGCGCGAACCTCGAGAAGACTCCCGCGCATCAGCTTCTTGAGCTCCTCGGGAGTCCCCACGGCGAGCAGCTTTCCCTTGTGCATCAGGGCAACACGGTTGGCGCGCTCAGCCTCATCGAGGTAAGCGGTGGAGACGAAAATCGTGACGCGCTCGCGGAGCAGTTGATACAGGATGCGCCAGAAATCGCGCCGCGATGCCGGATCGACACCGTTCGTGGGCTCGTCGAGAAACAGCACCTTGGGCGTGTGGATCAGAGCGCAGGCAAGACCCAGCTTCTGCTTCATCCCCCCGGAAAGGTTGCCGGCGAGGCGTCGCTTGAAGGGGGTGAGATTGGAGAAAGCGAGGAGCCGGTCGATTTTCTCCCTTCGGCCCTCAAGCGGGACGCCGTAGATGTCGGCATAGAACTCGATGTTCTCGGCGACGGTCAGGTCGGTGTAAAGACCGAAGCGCTGGCTCATGTACCCGATGTCTTCCTTGATGGCTTCGCCTTCGCGGACGATGTGGCGGCCGGCTACCCAGGCGTCTCCCGAAGTGGGGTCCAGAATCGCCGTCAGCAATCGCATCGTGGTGGTCTTGCCGGCGCCGTCCGGCCCCACCAGGCCGAAGATCTCGCCCTCCGCCACCGAGAGCGTCAGCTTATCGACAGCCTTGACGCCACCGAACGATTTGCTGAGTTCCCGGCACCGGATCGCGTCCACTACTTTCCTCCTTGGTTCGATCCGATCAGGATCTCCGCATCAGCAGGCATTCCCGGCTTGAGTTCCATGTTGGGATTGGCGATGTCCACCTTCACCCGGTAGACTAGCTTGACGCGCTCCTTCTCCGTCTGAACGGTCTTGGGAGTGAATTCGGCCTGCGAGGAGATGAAGGAAACTCGTCCCTCGTAAACCTTGCCGTGGAAAGTATCCGTCGTCACGCGGACGCGCTGGCCCACCTTGACGCGTGCCAGGTCAGTCTCGTTGATGTAGGCGCGCAGCCACACGTTTTGAAGGTCGCCAACGGTCACCACGGGTGTGCCCGGATTGACGTACTCCCCGGCCTCCACGTTTTCTGAGAGCACCACCCCCGACATCGGCGAGGCCAGGTTCGCGTAGCCCAGTCTCGTTTCGGCAACCGCGTTCGCCTGGCGGGCTTGTTCAGCCCGCGCCCGGGCCTGCTCGATGGTTTCCCTTCGCGGCCCTTTCTTGACCTCGGCGTAGTGCTCTTCGGCTTGGGCAAGGGCGGCCCGCGCCTGCTCGATCTGTTCCTGTCGCGGGCCCGCCTCGACCAGTTTGAATTGTTCTTCGGCTTCGCGCAGCCGGGCGCTGGCAGCCTCGTAGGCGGTGCGGGCGGCGTCGGACTGCTGGGCGGAGACGACCTCCTTCTTGAAGAGCCGCTCGTATCGCTCGTTGTCCAGTTTCGTGCGCTCGGCTTCCGCCCTGGCACGGGCCACCGCGGCGCGAGCTGCCTCGACTTCCTGGGATCGGGAGCCGGCCAGCATCTCTTCCAGCCGCGCCCGAGCCTGTTGGGCGGCCGCCTCAGCTTGCGCGATATCCTCCTGGCGCGAGCCAGCTTGCAGCTCGGCCAGCGCCGCCTGCGCCGCTTCCGCTTCCGCCTTGCGCCGCGCCGCTTCGTGCTCCAGTTCCGCGCTCTCCAGGCGCGCCACCGGCTGGCCGACGCGAACCGTCTCGCCTTCCGAGACCATTCGTTCCTCCACCCGCCCGGCGGTCTTGAAGCTGAGCTCGGCGTCCGTCACCTCGATGTTGCCGGAAACACGCACGATGTCCTTGGCGTTTCCGGCCCGAGTCAGGAAGAACGCCAGCGCCACGGCGACCGCGATGGCTCCCACGCCAATCGGAATGACCAGCCTTTTGCCTCTTTCCAGCTTTCCATTTCTCATCTCCGGTTCTCCCAAGTGAACAGGCGTTCACAGCGCTCGGCAGACGGATCAGCTCGCCTGAATAGCCTTGCGAAAAAGCTGCCAGGACTTCTCCATGTGTTTCGTGACGTCGAAGCGGCCGTCGCTGATGTGCCAGAGAATGACCACGGGGGGCATCAAACCCCAGAACGAAACAGCGAGGGTTCGCGCGTCCACGTCATCGCGAATCTGGCCTTCCTGCTGGCCCTCTCGAATGATCTCTTCCAGCTTCGCCAGCACGCTTTTGATCATCTCGTAGGCTTTGTGCTTCCTCTCCGGGTGCTCGCCGTACATTCCTTCGGAAAAAACGATGCGAGGAACGGCCTGAATTTCACGGATCATTTGCGCATTCAACATGAGCAGACACTCCATCCGGTCCAGCGCCGTGGGCGCCCCCGCCGAGACGAGGCCGATGTTTTCCAGGACTTTTTTCCGGACCAGCCCCAACGCCGCTTCCAGCATCTGCTCCTTATTCTTGAAGTGCCGGTAGAGGGCTGAAGGGACCAAGCCAACGCGCCGTGCCACCGCGCCCATGCTCAGCCCTCGCAGTCCGTGAGCGGCGATGAGGTCCAGCGCCGCCTGGATGATCTGTTCCTGCCTCGCTTCGCTGTCGAGTTTTTGGAGGGCCATGTCCACATCCTTTAGTGAACGTATGTTCACAACATTAGAAATTTCATTCGACTCTGTCAATTCCTATTTTTGACATATCCTCTTGTGAAGTAATTGCTGTATTTTCAGCTTGTTAAGATGAACTCAATTCCAGCAAGTCCAGGATAGGTAGGTTAGTGCGTGTTTCTCAGGCAGAGAATCTGTGTTCACAAACAAGCTGCCGGGTGGGGTCACCACGGCCCGGGGAGAATCATTTACTTCTATCTGAGCCTGTGAACGCAGCGGCCACGCCGAGCGTGATGAGCAGCCCGCCGGAGAAGTACCGCTGGGCGCGAAGGAAGCGGGAGTTTGCCCTCACCCACTCCCCCGCCGTCCCCGCCATCACCGCGTAGAGCCCGTCGCTGACCAGGCCCATGAGAACGAGAAGCATTCCGAAGAAAAGGACCTGAGCGGCCACCGGTCCTCTCGAGACATCCACAAACTGCGGCAGGAAGGCGAAAAAGAAAAGGGCCGTCTTGGGATTGAGAAGATTGACGAGGATACCTTGGGTGAAGACGCGGGTCATCTCCCGGCGCTGGAATACTTGCAGTTCGCTCGCCTCCTCGCGCCTCAGGAGTTTCTGCGCTCCCAGGTAAATCAGGTAAGCCGCTCCCAGATACTTCACGGTGTTGAACGCCAGGGCTGAGGAGACCAGCAACGCCGAAACACCCAGCGCCGCCGCCGTGACGTGAAAGAGCGTGCCAACACCGATGCCCAGCGTGGATACAATTCCCGCCTTGCGTCCGCCGTCAATGCTCCTGGCGACGATATAGAGCACCGCCGGTCCCGGGGTGAGAAGCAGCACCAAGGCGGCAAGAACAAATAGTGTGATGGTTTTTGGATCCGGCATTACCCGCCCTTTGGGAAGGCGTTCGATTCGCGAATTGGATACCCTTCGCCCTTTAAGGATACAGGAGATTTTCAATCCCCCGAGCGTTTTCCCGTATCTTCACCTTTTTTTTGCCTTCCCGATAGACTTTCCGAGCTCGCCGTCTCTAAAGAGAGGCTATAATCAACGTTCGCTCAGGGCATTGCAAAAAACCTCGTGGATATTCACCGCGGATGTGTGTCGTTGAGGGAATATTCAAACAATCTTTGGGGAGGATTTCATGCCGACCATTAAAGAGATTGCTCCAGACACCTACCGAATATCCGTCTACGTCCCCGAGTTCAACCTGCAGTTCAATCACTTCCTCGTGAAGGACGACGAGCCCCTGTTATTCCATACCGGCCTGAGAAAGATGTTTCCACTCGTGCGGGAGGCGGTGGCGAGTCTGATTGATCCGGCGCGCATCCGCTGGATCAGTTTCAGCCACTTTGAATCGGACGAATGCGGCGCGCTCAATCATTGGCTGGAGATCGCACCGCAGGCCGAGCCGGTCTGCAGCATGGTCGGGGCGCTGGTGAGCGTAAACGATTTTGCGAACCGCCCGGCTCGCGGGTTGAGCGAGGGTGAAACGTTCACCACGGGCCGCTATCGCTACCGATTCAGTTCCACGGCCCACCTGCCGCATGGCTGGGACGCAGCGCTGCTATTCGAGGAGACCCAGAAGACGTTGCTCTGCTCGGATCTGTTCCATCAGGAAGGTGACGTCGAACCGTTGACGGAGTCGGACGTGGTCGGACGATCGCGCGATACCATGCGTGCCTACCAGAAAGGGCCTCTGGCCGACTACGCGCCCTACACACCGCACATGGAGCGCATCCTGAACCGCCTGGCCGAGCTGAATCCCAAGACGCTTGCCATCATGCACGGCTCGAGTTTCTCGGGCGACGGGGCGCGCGCCCTGCGTGACTTGGCGGTTGCGTACAAGGAAACCTTCGGCCAGCCCTGACCGGCGTTCTCCCCGTCTGGCTCCGGCCGCGGTCCCCATCGCGCGGCGAAGAGTTATTTCAGGGACTTCACCTCAGAGGCGTTTCTGGGGGAGTGCTGGTTCAGGGTGGAGATCAAAAGCTGGCCCGCGGCCGGCGTCTGAGCAGCTCCCTGGCGGACAATCGCGCGCGCGCTGAGCTTGCGTCCGTAGACATCCTTGTTGGCCCCTTTATCCTGCCGAAGGGTCGAGCCTTCCACGGAGACTCCGGCAAACAGCCCGCGCGAGCGCGAGTAGCTAAGGACTTCAGCGCGCATGAAGGCATCCGTGGCCGCGGTGGCCGTGCGTCCTTTGGGGCCCGCCGCCGCCGCCGCGTCGGCGCCTAATTTGACCTTGGTCTTCAGAAGGGAATCAACCCCCTTGGGATTCATTATCAGAAGGAGGAAATCCGTAGCCTGACCGCCCAACTGGAACCCGATGTTGGCGCCTTCCAGGCGGTACATCGCCGGAGCGCTCCAGGCGCCGGTGAAGTGCTCGCCGGTGCGGCAGGACATTGCGCCGCGGCCGTAGCTGCCGCCGATGCCGATCGCCAACTTCTTGACCGAGGGGATCACCACCACGCACTCGGCTTTGTCGAGCAATTCCTGCGGAATGTTGTCGGGGATGTCGAGGATTTCGGTCAAGGCCTCGCCGCAGTTTGCCAGCCGCTCGTTCGCCTTGTCGCCGTCCGCGGCTTGCGCCGCGAAAGAAATGAGTGATGCGGCGAATATCAATGGCAGAATTCTTTTCATCACCAGCCTCCCTGGTCAGACGAGTCTCATCCTAGAGCCTTCTGAGATTGGATGCAAACAGCCGACGGCACGTTTGTTTGCCGGGCAAGCGACACTCTTCTCGCGATCTGGAAAGATGAAGGTCGGCTCTCCAACCTGGAAAGAGACGGCGGTAAGAATTTGAAATCTGCGGTGGCCGAAGCTAATATCTCCCACCGTTGATACCCCCCGAGGCCGCACGGCTTGGCGAGGGGGCGATTTGAACGGAGGAGGAGGGAAGGCTCCGGGTAGGTCGGGTGTGGTTCAAGACCTGTCCGCCTCTTCCCGAACGGTTGTCGGCGCGGGCATGATATTCTGTGACCCCTCGTCGACTTCGGGCTTGACGCCCGCTGGACCGTCTTTCAACGATTTTCGGGAGTTTGGAACTCCGCATGCCAAACAGTTAGCGCACTGAGGAGGAACACATGTCCGACTGCACAAAGCTGACCGAAGCCATCTTGACGGGTGACGCCAAGGCGGCCGTGGCCATCACTCAGGAAGCCCTCGCTCAAAAAACCGATCCCCAGGAGCTTGTCACGAAGTACATGATCCCCGCCATGGACGAGATGGGGAAACGGTTTGAAACCGGCGATTGTTTCGTGCCGGAGCTGCTGATTTCCGCTCGCGCCATGAAAGCATCGCTGGCGATCATTCGGCCGTTGCTCACCGCGCGCGGCGCCGAGCCCATCGGGCGCGTGGTGATCGGCACGGTGAAGGGCGACCTGCACGACATCGGCAAGAATCTGGTGGCGTCTATGCTGGAGGGCGCGGGATTCGAGGTAATCGACTTGGGTGTGGATGTGCCACCCGAGAAATTCGTAGCGGAGATTCAGGCCAAAAAGGCTGGATTCGTAGCTCTCTCAGCGCTGCTCACCACCACCATGCCCTACATGAAGAACACGATTGAGGAACTGAAGAAGGCCGGCGTCCGCGAGCACGTGAAAGTCCTGATCGGCGGCGCGCCGGTGACCCAGCGCTACGCGGACGACATCGGCGCTGACGGCTACAGCGACAACGCCAATGGGGCAGTCAACCTGGCGCGCAAGCTGACGGCAGACTGAGCTCCTCCTTGCCGCCGGAAGTTTTTTCAACGAGTGCAGATGCGGTCGGCGTTTGCGGTGCCACGCCGTTTGGTGATCGAGATGAATCGGCTTCTTGAAAGACTCCTGGCACGCGGTCTGGTCATTACCGACGGCGCCACGGGAACTCAGCTTCAGGCGCGGGGGCTTGCCCCGGGCGAATGCCCGGACTCCTGGAACCTTTCCTGTCCCACCGCCGTCGAGGAACTGGCGCGGGCTTACGTTGATGCCGGGAGCGAAATCATCCTGACCAACACGTTTCGCGCCAACCGGCTGGCCCTTGGTGGCTACGGACTTTCCGAGAAGACCGAAGAGATCAACGACAGCGGCGTGGAGATCGCGCGGCGCGCCGCGGCAGGCCAAGCTGCCGTTTTCGGCTCGATGGGGCCAAGCGGGAAGATGTTGATGGCAGGTGAAGTCGGCGAGGAAGAACTGCGTTCCGCATTCGAGGAGCAGGCGCGCGTTCTTGCCGGGGCCGGGGTGGAAGGCTTGGCGCTCGAGACCATGACGGACCTGGCCGAGGCGAAGCTGGCGCTCGCCGCGGCCCGCCAGACGGGACTCCCGGTGGTGGTCTCGATGGTTTTCGATTCGGGCAAGGAGAAGGATCGCACAATGATGGGGGTCACGCCCGAGCAGGCGGCCGAGGAACTGACCGCCGCCGGCGCCGACGTCATCGGCGCCAATTGCGGACGGAGCATCAAGGGTTTTGTTCCCATCTGCCGACGCCTTCACAGCGCAACCAAGAGACCCATCTGGATCAAGCCCAACGCCGGCCTTCCCGAATGGGTCGAGGGGAAGGTGGCTTACCCGACGACACCAGAGGAGTTCGCCGCCTTTATCCCCGCACTCGTCGAGGCCGGGGCGAGTTTTGTGGGCGGATGCTGCGGCACAACACCCGAGTTCATCAGGGCGATCAAGGCACAGAAGCAGACACTGCGGGCGAACTAACCGGCAAATCCAATTTGGGGTGTTCCCTCTGCGCCTCAGACTCATCAGTTGCGAAATCTTCTATCGCGAGATGTCCGCGGCGGTGGCGCGCTCCGTGAACACCGTGGATATCGAATTCCTCCCCAAAGGGTTGCACGACATTGGCAGCGCGAAGATGCTGGAGCGCGTTCAGGGGGTCGTGGATCGAGTGGACGCTTCGAAGTACCAGGCGGTCCTTTTGGGCTACGGGCTCTGCAACAATGGTTTGGCCGACCTGAGGGGGCGCGCGCTCCCTCTGGTGGTGCCGCGGG
>DATKYV010000274.1:0-8951 GCA_035528275.1 Terriglobia bacterium
CGCCCAGCAGGGCGGCATCGGCATCATGCACCGCACCATGTCGATCGAGCGCCAGGCGATGGAAATCGACAAGGTGAAGCGCTCGGAAAGCGGCATGATCGTCGACCCGGTCACCGTCCGCCCCAAGAGCCGGATCTCCGAAGCGCTCGACATCATGAAGAAGTACAAGATCTCGGGCGTGCCCGTCACCACCAACGGCAAGCTGGTGGGCATCCTCACCAACCGCGACCTGCGCTTCGAGTCGCGCCTGGACATCCCCGTGGAATCGGCGATGACCAAGGAGAACCTCATCACCGTCCCCGTGGGCACCACGCTCGACGACGCCGAGGCCATCCTCCACCAGCACCGCGTGGAAAAACTCCTGGTGGTGGATGATGAGTTCAATCTCAAAGGTTTAATAACAGTTAAAGATATACAAAAACGTATTAAGTATCCCAGTGCTGCCAAGGATGAAAAAGGCCGCCTGCGCGTGGGCGCCGCGGTGGGCGCCACGGGGGATTACCTGGAGCGCTCGGACGAGCTGGTGAAGGCCAAAGTGGACGTCATTGTCGTGGATACCGCGCACGGGCACTCCTCGCGGGTGATGGAGGCCGTGCGCGTGCTCAAGGACAAGTATCCCGAAGTGGATTTGGTGGCCGGCAATGTGGCCACCTTTGAGGGTACCTGCGACCTGATCCAACTGGGTGTAGACGGCGTCAAGGTGGGAATGGGGCCGGGCTCGATCTGCACGACGCGCGTCGTCACCGGCGCCGGCGTGCCGCAGCTCACCGCTATCGGCGAGTGCGCGCGCGCCGCGCGGCAGGCGGGCGTACCGATCATCGCCGACGGTGGCGTCAAATTCTCAGGCGACATCAGCAAGGCCATCGCCGCGGGAGCGAGCACCGTGATGATCGGCAGCCTGTTCGCGGGAACCGAAGAGAGCCCCGGCGAGACCATCCTCTTCCAGGGGCGCACGTTCAAGTCTTACCGCGGCATGGGCTCGATCGGCGCCATGGAAGCGGGCTCCGGCGACCGCTACGCGCAGGAAACCGAGAGCGGCCAGCCCGACAAGCTGGTCCCCGAGGGCATCGAGGGCCGCGTTCCCTACAAGGGCATGCTGGCCGAAATGGTCACCCAAATGGTCGGCGGGCTGCGCTCCGGCATGGGCTATGCAGGATGCGCGACCATCGAGGAGCTGCAGCAGAAAGCCCGCTTCATTCGCATCACCGCCGCGGGCCTGCGCGAGAGCCACGTCCACGACGTCATCATCACCAAGGAAGCGCCCAACTACCGGCTGGAGTAAACTCCTCCAACGAAGGCGTCCGGGAGTGCGTCAGCGTTGCGCTCCGGATTCAAGTCTCCAGATTCAAGATTCCAGTTGATTGTCCTCGAGCCCCGTCCCACGAGAATCCGCCGCCGGGGCCGATACCGCAACGCCCGTCACGGCACCGGACTGCGGCGTTCCAAGTTCCTCTCACGCCGGAGCACCATAAAGGTGCTCCCCTACCGGGCATGGCATGACGCAGTCGAAGGCGTGCTCATTGCTGCTGATCGGCCTTTGCGGAGAAGAGGAGCAGTATGGCGGCGATGAGGGCGAGCATGCTGGAGACGAAGAACGGCATGGCCGGTGAGTAGCGATCCCACAGCCAGCCCGCTAGCAGGCTGGCGGGAAAGACCGTCACACCGACCACCCAGTTGAAAACTCCGAAGACCGAAGCCCGCGACTCGCTGGGAACAAGATCCGCAATCCAGGCCTTCAACACACCTTCTGTGAGCGCGTAGTACAGGCCATAGACGGCAAACAGCGGCCAAGCCGCGAACGGCGAAGTGGACCTCGCAAAGCCGAAGTAGACTCCGGAGTAGACCAGGTAGCCCACGGCAATCAGAGCGCGACGCGGAAGGCGGTCAGAGAGTTTCCCCGCCGGCCAGCTCAGCGCCGTGTAGACGACATTGAACACCAGGCCCAAAAGGGGCGCCAGCGCTGCGGCCACTCCCAGGTTCTGGGCGCGCAAGACCAGAAAGAGGTCCGAGGAATTGCCCAGGGAAAATACCGCAACAGCCGCGAGGACAACCAGCAATCGCCAGTTCTTGTCGCGAAACGCTTTTCCAATGCCTCGTTTCGCTCCAGCTGCGGTCCCGCTCGTCCCAGGGCGAACCTCGCGCACCGCGAACCAGACCAGCAGGATGCTCGCCAAGCCCGGCAGGGCTGCGGCCCAGAAGATTTTGCGAACGTCTCCAAGGAACAGCGGCAGAAGGATCACAGCCGCCAGCGGTCCCACGACCGCACCCGCCGAATCCATCGCCTGCCGGAAGCCGAAGGCCGCTCCCCGGGTGGCCGCGGGGACGGAATCGGCGATGAGCGCGTCGCGCGGTGCGGCACGAAAGCCTTTCGAAGCGCGGTCGGCGAATCGAATCCAGAAGACCTGCGGCCACGATTGCGCGAGCGCCAGGAGCGGCTTGGCCAGATTGGCGACCGTGTAGCCGGCGGCGGCGAGCGGCTTGCGGCGCCGCAGGCGGTCGGAGAGAAACCCCGAGGCCAGGCGGCCGAAGCTGGCGACGGTTTCCGCCGCTCCCTCGATAAGTCCGAAGACCATCGGCCCGGCTCCCAGCACGCTCACCAGGAACTGCGGCAGGAGCCAATAGCTCATCTCCGTCGCTGTGTCGTTGAAGAAAGCCACCCAGCCGAGCATGCGGACGTTGCGTGGCAAGCCGGATGCGCCTGGGGATGGATCGTCGGGGGTGGACCCGCGTGTCGGCATGCAAGCGCCCAAAACAAGAATCCCGGCCGGAGGATTTCTCCTCCTGGGCCGGGAAGATGGTATGAGTTTTGGCTCCTTCCGCCAAGCCGAACAGAGAGGAGCTACTTTTGTTCTTCGCCCTCGTCGGGCGGGCCGGCCTTCTCCTTGGCCGCCGCGGCCTCTTCGACCGCTTTGCGTTTCGCCTCGGCCTTGCGAGAGCGGATCTCGGCGCGTTTCTGGAGGACCTCGGTGCCCAACAGCTCGAGCACCGCGGTATCGGCGCCGTCGCCCTTCCGCCACCCGGTGCGCACGATACGCGTGTATCCACCGGAGCGTTTGCCAAAGCGCTTGGCGATATCCTCGAAGAGCTTGTTCACCGCCGAGACCCTCTTCCCGTCGGTCACCTTCGTCCCGGGCTGAAAGTAGCTGGCGGCAAGGCGCCGCGCGTGGGCGTCGCCACGCTTGCCGAGGGTGATGATGTGCTCCGCCTCGACGCGCGCCGCTTTGGCCTTGGCCACGGTGGTCTCGATCCGCTCTTCAAGAATCAGCGACGTCACCAGGTTGCGCAGCAGGGCGCGGCGGTGCGAGGTGTTTCTGCTCAGTTTTCTTCCAAAGTTGCGATGACGCATCGAAATTTCCCCGTGACTAAACTTGTTGCTGAGGCGCTTCAGCGCTGGGCATGACCGGGGTGCCCTTCTCGTCGAACTTCATCCCCAGGCTCAGGCCCATGACCGTAAGGATTTCCTTGATCTCGTTCAAGGACTTTCGTCCGAAGTTCTTGGTCTTCAGCATTTCCTGTTCACTTCTCACCACCAGTTCGCGGATGGTGGAGATGTTGGCGTTCTTCAGACAGTTGTAAGAGCGGACCGAAAGCTCCAGCTCCTCCACGGAACGGTCGAGATTCTCATTACGGACCGAAGAGGTGCGCTCGGGGGCAATTTCTTCCACGACCGGCTCTTCCTCAAAGTTGATGAAGATGTTCATATGGTCTTTGAGCAGCTTGGCCGCGAGCCCGATGGAATCCTGGGGTGAGATCGCGCCGTTCGTCCAGACGTCCAAGGTCAGCTTGTCGTAATCGGTCATCTGGCCGAGGCGCGCCGCCTCGACCGCGTAGTTCACCTTGCGAATCGGGGAATGCACGGAATCCACCGGGATATAACCAATCGGCAGGTCTTCGTCGAAATTCTTCTCCGCGGAGACGTAGCCGCGGCCGATCTTGATGCGCATTTCGATGTTCAGCGACCCGCCTTCGCTGACCGTAGCCAGGTAGACGTCCTTGTCGAGGATTTCGACGTCCGCGTCTTCCTGAATCAACCGCGAGGTCACCTCCCCGGGCTGGTCCACGGCCAGGTAGAGAGTCTTCGGGCCTTCGGCGCTCATCTTCAGCGGAATCTGCTTGAGGTTCAGGATGATGTCCGTGGCGTCTTCCACCACACCCGGGATCGAGGAGAACTCGTGCAGGACGCCTTCGATGCGCACCGCCGTGATCGCCGCGCCTTCGATAGAGGACAGCAGGACGCGCCGCAGCGCGTTGCCAATCGTCGTGCCAAAGCCGCGCTCAAAGGGCTGGGCACTGAACTGGCCGTACTTGTCGGTCAGCGTATCGAGATTGCACGCCAAGCGCTTGGGTTTTTGAAATCCCTTCCACAGCATATCGTTCATACCTCCCTGGAGTCCGCAACGGCGGACGTCCCCAACCCTTCGACAGGGATGGATTATTTCGAATAAAGCTCGACGATCATCTGTTCCTGCACCGGGAAAGCTATGTCTTCCCGTTTGGGATTCGCAACCATGCGGGCCTTCAGGCCCTCGCGGTCCAGTTCCAGCCAGGGTGGAACCGCCCGCCCTCCGGTCAGGTCGAGCGCCCGCTGAATGGTGGCCATCTTTCGGCTGCGCTCGCGAATGGCCAGTTGGTGACCCGGGCCGACCTGGAAGGAGGGAATATTCACCTTGCGCCCTCCGACCTCGACGTGCCCGTGGCGCACCAATTGGCGGGCCTCGGCGCGCGAGGTGGCGAACCCCAGACGGTAGACCACATTGTCGAGGCGCCGCTCGAGCATCATGAGCAGGTTCTCACCGGTGATGCCCCTCATGGTCACCGCCTTCTCGAAGTAGGACCGAAACTGGTCTTCGAGGACGCCGTAGAGCCGGCGGACTTTCTGCTTCTCGCGCAATTGGAGCCCGTAGCCGACCACCTTGGGCCGGCGGGCCCTGCCGTGCTGGCCGGGGGCGAAGTTTCTCTTCTCAATGGCACACTTGTCCGTCATGCAACGCTGCCCCTTGAGGAAAAGCTTCACCCCTTCCCGGCGGCAGAGCCGACAAACTGCATCACGATACCTTGCCAAACCAACCTCCCTGCGTCGCGTTCTGCGACTTGCTGATCCGAACTCCTATCGATTCGGTGCGGGTCACGCCGCCGGTCCGGAAGCGGCGGCGCGCCTTTCCATTCTTACACCCTTCGGCGCTTGGGCGGGCGGCATCCGTTATGCGGAATGGGGGTCGCGTCCTTGATGGAGCGCACCTCCAGGCCCGCGGTCGCCAGGGCCCGCATCGCCGACTCGCGGCCCGATCCCGGCCCCTTCACGCGCACCTCCACGGTGCGCATGCCGTGGTCGCGCGCCGTGTTGGCGGCGCGCAGCGCCGCCTGCTGGGCTGCAAACGGCGTTCCCTTGCGCGAACCCTTGAAACCCATTGAGCCGGAGCTGGCCCAGCAAATCACCTTCCCGTCCGGGTCGGTAATGGCAATGTGCGTGTTGTTGAAGGTCGCTTGGATGTGGACTACCCCGGTGGGGATGACCCGCTTCTCCTTCTTCTTGAACGATTTCTTCTTCCCCGTCTTTGCCGGTGCTTTTGCCATGTCACCTCATCCCGATTTTTCTGACCGTTCCCGCCGCTCCTAGGTCTTCGCCGCGGCGCGTTTCTTGTTGGCGATGGTCCCGCGGCGCGGTCCCTTGCGGGTGCGCGCGTTGGTGTGGGTGCGCTGTCCGCGCACCGGGAGATTGCGCCGGTGCCGCAACCCACGGTAGGACCCGATTTCGATCAGCCGCTTGATATTCATGGAGGCTTCCTTGCGCAGATCGCCTTCCACGCCACCATCTTCCTCGATGATTTGCCGGATCTTGCTGGTCTCGTCCTCGGTCAGGTCCTTGACGAACCTTCCCGTGTCCACGCCCGCGCGGGCCAGGATGGATTGCGACCGTGCCCTGCCGATTCCGTAGATGTAGGTCAATCCGATTTCCACCCGCTTGGTGCGCGGCAAATCAATTCCTGCGATGCGTGCCATAATTTTCCTCCAGCCTCATCCAGTCCGTCGGGGGATCTCAACCGCCCCCGGCCCTTGTCCCGCCGGCGCGGCAGCAGCTTAACCCTGCCGCTGCTTGTGCTTGGGATTTTCGCAAATCACCCGGACGACGCCCCGGCGCTTCACGATCTTACACTTGGCACAAATCTTTCTCACCGATGATCGGACCTTCATGAATTCCTTCTCCGCGGACGCTACCGCCCCCTTGCTGCGACGGGGCATGGTCGTCGACCCCGCTGTCCATCTTTCTACTCCGGTGCTCGTCCTTCCGGCGCCCGTTACTTATAGCGGTAAACGATGCGCCCGCGCGTCAGATCATAAGGGGAGAGCTCCACGGCCACCTTATCGCCCGGGAGAATGCGGATGAAATTCTTTCGCATCTTTCCCGAAATGTGCGCCAAGACTCGGTGTTTATTATCCAGCTCAACCCGAAACATCGCGTTCGGCAAAGGCTCGATCACCGTAGCCAGTACTTCTATCGCATCTTCCTTGCTCATAAGTTTGCCTTGCAAGACTCCTGTCCGCCCGGGCGTCCCAACGAGGAGCAGCCGGCAGATTATAATCGCGTCAATACATCCGGCCCGTTTCCCGTGACCGCAACCATGTGCTCGAAATGCGCCGAATACTCGCCGTCGACCGTCACCGCCGTCCATTGGTCGTCCAGGATCCGAGTGGCCGGCAGCCCGGCGTTGACCATGGGTTCGATGGCGAGGACCATTCCTTCCTTCAGCACCGGCCCGCGTCCGGGTGGCCCAAAATTCGGAATCTGCGGATCCTCATGAAGCTCGCGGCCGATCCCATGGCCCACGAACTCGCGCACAACCGAGAAGCCGTGACCTTCCACGTGTTCCTGCACGGCGGCCGAAACATCACTGAGGCGATTTCCCGGACGAGCCTTATCAATCGCCCGCTCGAGCGCCTCCTCGGTGACCCGCAGGAGTTTCTTGGCGCTCTCAGAAATCTCCCCCACCGGAATGGTGATGGCCGAGTCGCCATAGAAACCGTCGACGACCACGCCCAAATCCACGCTCAAAACGTCACCTTCCTTCAGACGCCGGTCCGAGGGGATGCCGTGAATAATCTGCTCGTTGACCGACGTACAAAGGCAGCAGGGATATCCCCGATACCCCTTGAACGCCGGGCGGGCTCCAAGATTGGCCAGCCGCTTCTCCGCGTACTTCTCGAGCTCGAGGGTGCTGACTCCCGGCCGTGCCCGCTCGCTGATCTCTCCCAGAAGTTCCCTCACCAGCCGCCCGCTGCGGCGCATCTTCTCGATTTCCGCCGGAGACTTGCAGATGATCATGCACCCTTCAAAAACTTGCAGAGCCCTTCGGCGATGACTTCCGGCTCTTTGTCGCCTTCCACATCGTGCAACAGATTCTTCTGCCGGTAGTAGTCAATCAGCGGGCTCGTCTGCTTTTCGTAGGCGACCAGCCGCTGGCGAATGGTTTCTTCATTGTCGTCCGCCCGCTGCGTCAGCTTGCCGCCGTCCTTGTCACAAACCCCCTCCTGCTTGGGAGGGTTGAAATAGACATTGTAAATCTCACCGCAAACCGCGCAGGTGCGACGGCCCGTCAGCCGCTTCATCAGGAGATCCTGGTCGACCTTGATATTCAGGACCAGGGGATTGCCGCGCCCTTTGGTCTCCAGCATGCGGTCCACAAATTCGGCCTGGGCGATGGTGCGCGGAAATCCGTCGAGGATGAAACCCTTCGCGCAATCCGGCTCGCTGATGCGCTCTTCGACGATGCCGCAAACCACCTCGTCGGGAACCAGCTCGCCCGCCTCCATCTTGGCCTTCGCCGCCATCCCCAAGGCCGTCTGTTTCTTGACGGCCTCGCGGAGCATGTCGCCGGTCGAAATCTGCGGGATGGCGAACTGATTCGATACTTCCCGCGCCTGCGTTCCCTTGCCTGCACCCGGGGCCCCGAGAAAGATCAGAGCTTGTGCCTGCATCGTTCCTCCCGTTTCCACCCGTCAGGACACCGCCCGGCGCCCGCGGATGCGGCCCTTCCGCATGAAACCTTCGTAGTGCCTCATGATCAATTGCGCGTTCACCTGCTGGACGAAATCCATGGCCACGCCGACCACGATCAACAGCGAAGTCCCGCCGAAATAGAAATTGATGTTGAGGCCGTTGAGGAACCACGACGGCAAATGGGCGTCAAACCACGCGCCTCCCAGCCATACCGGCAGGTGATGGACGCGTACGCCCGCCAGCATGGCCTCCGGAATAAAAGCAATCAGCGCCAGATAGACGCCGCCCACCCAGGTGATTTTGGTGAGGACGTCGTCCAGGTGGTCCGCAGTCCGTTTGCCGGGACGAATACCGGGAATGAATCCGCCCTGTTTGCGGACATTGTCCGCGACTTCGTCAGGGTTATAGACAATCGAGAGATAGAAGTGCGCGAAGAACAGGATCATGATCACGTAGCTCAGCACGTAGAGGGGCTCGCCCCAGGCAAAGTGCCTCAGAAACCAGCTTATCAAGGTGTTGTCCTTCAGACTCCCGAAGAGCCCGATCGTCTGCGGGAAGGTCAGAATGGACACGGCGAAGATGATGGGCATCACGCCGCCGCTGTTCACCTTCAACGGCAGGTGGGTTGAGACTCCGCCCATGACCTTGCGGCCCACGATCCGCTTCGCGTACTGGATCGGGATGCGCCGTTCTCCACGCTCCACCAGGACGATGAAGGCCACGATGGCCAGCATGAAGACCAGGAGCATCATCAGGACGGGGAAACTCCACACCCGGGTGACAAAGACCTTTTCCCAGAGGTCGGCAATGGCGCGCGGCAGGCCGACGACGATGCCGGCAAAAATCAGGAGCGACATGCCGTTCCCGATGCCCCGCGCCGTGATCTGCTCTCCCAGCCACATCACGAAGACGGCGCCCGAGGTGAGCGTTAGCACGGTCATGAGGATGAACGTCG
>DATKYV010000275.1:0-4271 GCA_035528275.1 Terriglobia bacterium
AACGCATGCAGAAGGCTTGGGCGGCCGGAAAACTCGCCCTGGCCTGAAGTCTCGCCCCGGCCAATCTGCGTCGAGGCGTTGATCGGCTCGCGAACGTGCTGTTTCACTGCTTTGAGTACGAAGTTCTGAGACAGTCTCCTCCAGGGTCTCACCAGGTCGGAGAAGGGAAGCGGGGCGAGCCCCGGGGAGGCGGTGCTTGACCGCACCTTCGAGCGGTTCGAATCGAGCTATGACCGTATCGAAGGCGGTTTCGGGACGGCGCCCAAGTTCCCGCGGCCCGTGGTCTTTAATTTTCTCCTTCGCTACTACGCGCGAACGGGCCAGAAGCCGGCCCTGGAGATGACGCTCCACACGCTGCGTGCGATGGCTCGGGGCGGGATCCACGACCATCTGGGAGGCGGCTTCCATCGCTACGCGACGCACCGCGCCTGGCACGTCCCGCACTTCGAAAAAATGCTCTACGACCAGGCGCAACTCGCTATTTCGTACGTCGAGGCCTACCAGATTACCCACGAGCTGTCTTTTGCCCGGACCGCCAGAGAAATCCTGGATTACGTGCTTCGCGACATGCGGTCGCCGGAGGGCGGATTCTTCTCGGCTGAAGATGCCGACAGTCTGATCGAACACGGTAAACCCGAACACGGCGAGGGAGCTTTCTACGTGTGGAAAGCCGCAGAGACTAGAGAATCTCTGGACGAGCCGGCAGCGGCGGTCTTTGAATTCTATTACGGCGTGCAGCCTTCAGGGAATGTCCCTCGCAATTCCGATCCATTCGGTGAGCTCGAAGGGAAGAATATTCTGATTGTCCGCCATTCGGTGGAGGAGACCGCCGAGCGCTTCGCAAAGCCGGCTGCGGAGATTGAAACCATCCTCGCCAGCGCCCGCCGAAAACTGTTGGACGCGCGATCGCGCCGGCCGCGCCCGCCACTCGATGACAAAATCCTTACCGCCTGGAACGGTCTCATGATTTCGGCGCTGTCGCAGGCGGCTCAGGTGTTTGACGAGCCCCGATATCTCGCCGCCGCCCAGTCCGCCGCGGGTTTTGTCAAAGCCAAGCTTTACGATCCGAGGGAGGGGAAACTCCGCCGCCGTTTCCGCGACGGCGAAGTGGACATTGACGGGTTCCTCGACGACTACGCCTTCTTCATCCAGGGTCTGCTCGATCTTTACGAGTCGTCCTTCGACGTGCAGTGGCTTGCCTGGGCCATGGAATTGCAGGAAAGGCAGGACAAGTTTTTCTGGGGCGAGGATGCCGGCGCATATTTCTCGACGACGGGTGCCGATCCTTCCATTCTGATTCGAATGCGCGACGATTACGACGGCGCCGAACCCTCGGCCAATTCCGTCGCGGCGATGAATCTGCTGCGCCTGAGCCAGATGACCGGCCGCTCACCCTGGAGAAAACACGCCGATCGGCTGTTTACCGCTTTCGGAGAACGGCTGGAATCGAACCCCGAAACAATGCCCCAGCTCGTGGCGGCGCTGGACTTCAGTCTGGCAAAACCCAAACAGATCGTCATCGCGGGCGATCCCGGCGCGCCGGATACTCGCGCCCTGCTGCGCCTCGTCCACGGGCGCTTTCTCCCCAACAAGATTGTTTTTCTCGCGGACGGCGCCAAGGGACAAGAACAACTCGCCCAGTGGCTGCCTTTTCTTCAGGGTGTGGTGCGATTGCAGGGTCGAGCCACGGCCTATGTCTGCGAAGATTACGTCTGCAAGCTTCCCACCTCCGATCCCGAAGTTGTCGCCCGCCTGCTGGAAGGAAAATCCTGAGAAATGCAAGTCTGGCGCGGGTTCTCCCGCCCAGCGGGATCAGCAAGGCCGCCTGTGCATCCCGCGCTCTGTCAGGGTACAAGTAGGGTGAGAGCGTCGGGGACGACTTCGAAAGTGGCCGGAAGCTTCCCCGCCAACTCACCGTCGAGCTCAAAGTAAATGGGGATGTCGGAGTCTTCGCCAACGCAATTCGCGCGCAGTCCCTCGGCCAGCTCCACGTCCGAAAGCCTCAGGTGCTGCCGAAGCAGAACGGCGGCGGCATAGAGGAAGTACCGTGCGCGGTGGCGGCTGGGAAACAGGCAAGCTGTAAACGTCGGCTTGAGAATATTCGCCTGGGGCGCGAGGTGCAGCCAACCCGCGTAGTGTCCGGCGCGGTGGATTACGGCAAACGTCGCTCGGCGTTTCTCGCTTTCCATATCCAGGACAAAAGGAGGGAAGGAATAACGCAAAGCCTGGCGAACCGCTTCCACAACGTAGGCGGCGACGCCCCAGGAAATCTTGAATGACCAGGCAAGCTTGTGGATGATGTAAGCGTCAAAACCGATTCCCGCTACGCTGATGAAGTAACGGCGCGCCATTCCCGAAGGATCGCCGGCATCATGCCAGGAAGCTTGTCCCAGCGCGATGCGCCGCGTCTTCCAATTGGGCAACTGGCGGGCGGCGCGAACGGGATGGTGAGGCAGGCGCAGTTCCTTGCCGATGATGTTGGCCGTGCCGCCGGGAAGGATTCCCAGAACGGTTTCGCCCGGAGCCAGGCCGTTGATGACTTCGTTGACGGTTCCATCTCCCCCGCATACCAGGACAAGCTCGGCGCTCTGGCAGGCCGCCTGGCGTGCCAGGTCGCGAGCCGCGCCGGGGCCGGTGGTGGGGGCGAGCGTCACTTGCATGCCGGCGTCGCGCAGCACGGAGACCGCCTCTCGCATCTGCCGCTCGCGGCGCGCAGGCTGGCGGCCGGCAACCGGATTGTAAATGAGCGTCGCTCTTTTCAAAGGAGGGCTGTCCAGGCTGCGGGGCAATCTTCATCGCCAGCCGGGCGGTCGCCGGCCATCATGTTGGCCCGAAATGGGGGGGTTTTTCAATCCCCGTTTAGGGGTTTCCGGTGGGCATCAGTCCGGTGACGACTTTCTTGGCAAGCAGCTCCCCCGTCTTCTTCTTGTTTTTGACGTCGACCCAGACCTTGTCGCCGACTTTCAGCCTGTCCTGAGACGCCGGCTTGCCGTCGTAAATGTACTTGGTCTTGGAGTCCAGGATCAGAGTCTGGTCCACCCCAAACTTGGTCTTTTCCAGAACCATCTCGTCCTTGTCTATTTTCTTGATTACGCCATAGAGGTAATCCTGGTAGACACGGGCGATCGAAGTGGGGTCGCCGAAGCGGGCATTGTCCGTCTTGATGGGATCACGGCCGGTCTGCGCCGCCGCGCTTCCGGTAACCGCCAAGACAGCAAGGATGGTCAGGAGAAATCGGATGGTCATGGTCAGCTTCCTCCGAAAATGCTCAGGTTCCAGTCCTCTCACAACGAAACTAGCAAGTCGGTCGCGGCGTTGTCAAGCTGGCGGGGCCGGATTTCTTCCTGCGATCGCGATATAATTCCCGCCGCGTTGGAATTATTCCTATCGGCACTTCCGAGGGCAGCCTGTGGCCAGAAATGTGGAAAAGGAAATCGAAAAGCTGCGGGAAGATATCCGCCACCACGAATACCTCTACTACGTTCTAAACCAGCCGAAGATTTCCGATTTCGAATTTGACAAGCTCGTGCGCCGCCTCCGCGATCTGGAGGAGCAGCATCCGGAGCTGGTTACCTCCGATTCGCCCACCCAGCGTGTGGGCGGTCAGCCCGCCGAGGAGTTCCCCAAGGTCCGCCACTCGGTGGCGATGCTGAGCCTCGACAACACCTATTCCGTGGACGAGCTCGCGGATTTCGATCGGCGCGTGCGGGAGCTTTCCGGCCGGTCGGCGGTGGAATACGTCGGCGAATTGAAACTCGATGGCCTCTCCATGGCGCTGACCTATGAGAACGGCGTGCTGACCCGCGGTGTGACGCGCGGCGACGGTCAGGTGGGCGAAGAGGTTACGGGCAATGTGAAGACCATCCGCTCCGTGCCGCTCCGAATCAATGCCAAAAAGCTGGAGGCCATCGGCCGTCCGAAGCGGTTTGAGGTGCGTGGCGAGGTCATCATGACGCGCCAGGCGTGGGAAGCGGCCAACGCGCAGCGCGAGGCCGCGGGTGAGCTGAAATTCGCCAACCCGCGAAACGCCGCCGCCGGCTCCATGCGCCAGCTCGACCCGCGAATCGTGGCGGAACGCAAGCTCGACATGTATCTCTACCAACTGGTGGTGGGCGGCCGTCCGCCGCTCACCCGGCACTCGAAGACGCTGGACGCCCTCGCCCAGATGGGCTTCAAGGTGAATCCCCACCGAAAGCTCTGTGGGTCATTCGACGAATTGCTTGCTTACATCCAGGAGTGGGAATCGAAACGCGACAGCCTGGATTACGAAA
>DATKYV010000276.1:0-13637 GCA_035528275.1 Terriglobia bacterium
CCACCTGGGCGCCGAAAAGATCAACAAACGCCTGCCCCTGATCCGTGAAGTGTGCATGAAGTTCCTGGGCATCGATCCGATCACGCATCCCATTCCCATCCGGCCCGTGGCTCACTACTCCATGGGCGGCATCGAGGCGGACATCGACGGCCGGACGAAGGTGGAAAACATCTGGGCCGCGGGCGAGGTGGCATGCCATTCCATGCACGGCGCCAATAGGCTGGGGTGCAACTCAACGGCCGAGTGTCTCGTCTGGGGCGGCATTACGGGTGGCGGGATTGCAAACTACCTGGCGCAAAAACCCGTGCTGAGCGAAATGCCGGAAGAAAAGGCGCGGGAAGAAGAGAAACGCGTCTTCGACGGGCTGCTCAAACAGAGCGGCACGGAGAATCCGGCCGAGATTCGCCGCGAGCTTCGGACGATGATGGATAAGCACGCGGGTGTCTACCGGACAGGCGAGTTGATGAGGGAGGGGCTGGACAAGATCGCGGAGTTGAAGCAACGCTATAGGAGAATCACCATTCAGGACAAGAGCCGCATCTACAACACCAACCTCATTCAGGCGCTGGAAACCGAAAACATGCTCGATTTGGCTGAGGTGTTGCTCTTCGCGGGCCTGGCGCGAGAGGAGTCGCGCGGGGCGCACGCCCGGAGGGATTTCACCAAACGCGACGATGAGAAATTCCTGGCCCACTCGATGGTCTACTACACCGGCGGCAAGCCACGGGTGGAATACAAGCCGGTGACGATCACCAACTGGAAGCCTGTGGAGCGGAAGTACTGACGGCCTGGGCGAGGGTGGCGCATAGATACGATTGACGAGTAATCGAAGATTGACGATCTGTGGCGCTTGCGTGCCGAGAAACTTGAAAATGGGAAATCCAAACCTGACGAACAGGACGCGGCGCCGAGTTTCAAATTTCGAGTTTCCAGTTTCCGTCTTTCTCGAAGGAGGCCGGCATGGCCGAAATCAAAAGGTACGATAATCGGCTCGGGGTGTGGGGATGGCTCGGAGGCGGCCGTTGGGGCATTGAGCGCTACGCCTACATCCTGCACCGCCTTACCGGCCTGGGCATTCTTTTATACTTCCTGATGCACATTGTGGTGACCAGCCTGCGCGCCTTCGGCGTCTACCTATGGGTCGAAGGAGGATTCTTCCACCAACCCATTTTCAAGCTCGGGGAGTTTCTGGTGTTCGCGGCGTTCGCTTACCACGCGATGAACGGCGTCCGTTTGGTGCTCGTCGAGCTGGGCTTCGCGGTCGGCAAACCCATCGAGCCCATCTATCCCTACAAGACATCGCTGAACGTCCAGCGGCCGCTGCTGATCGCGATGATGATTCTGGCAGTGGTCTTTCTCGCCGCGGGCGGCTATGAATTCCTGGGATTGGCAAAGTAGTGCCGTTCCAACCTGATTCGGCGAAGACTGAGGCTCAAAACCTGGCTGGCACAGGTTCTCCAAGATAAGTTGGAACGGCACGAGGAGGAGAGATGCGCGAAACGAAATACTGGACCTGGCACATGACGGCGGGAGTGGTGATTCTCGTGCTCCTTGGCCTCCACATGGTCATCATGCACCTGGGGAGCATTACTCACCTGTTTGCGCCGCACGCTGGTGAAGCGGTCTCCCGGGAGAACAGCCTGTTTCGCGATGGCCAGTTGTTCTTCACCATCACCTACATCCTCCTCCTGGGAGTGGCGCTCTATCACGGTCTCTATGGTCTGCGGACCATCCTATTCGAGCTGACGCTAAAGCCCGCCGTCGAGAAAGCCGTCAGCGTCGTCCTGCTGGTTGTGGGTCTGGGATTGTTCGGATTAGGCACTTGGGCGGCCGTCGCTGTGCACGCCATCGCTATTACAGGAGCAAGGGGGTAACCATGCCGGAAGCGAGCTTTACCGCGCGAGAAATCAACTTCCACGTCACGCGATACAATCCCGAGAGCGATTCCGCGCCCTACGTGAAGACCTACAGGATACCCGTGCGCGAAGGCATGACGGTCCTCGACGGCCTGCACTACATCAAGGACAACGTGGATTCAACGCTCGCCTGGCGCTATTCCTGCCGCATGGGTATTTGCGGCTCGTGCGGGATGCTGTTGAATGGCCGCGCGACGCTGGCCTGCAACACCCAGATCCTTCATATCGCCGAGACGGACCTCACCGTGGGGCCGTTGCCCAATTTCGAAATCATCCGCGACCTGGTTCCCGATCTGATGATCATGTTTGACAAGCACCGCTCGCTGAAGCCCTATGTCGTGCGCGCAGACGAAGATGAGATCAACGACCCGGCGGGGGAGTACTACCAGTCTCCGGAGGAGCTCGAGGCCTACCTCCAGTTTGCCTTCTGCATCAAGTGCGGCTGCTGCATGGCCGCCTGCCCCACCCTGGCCACCGACGCGCGGTATCTGGGGCCCATGCCTCTGGCGGCTGCCGAGCGATGGAACAAGGACACTCGCGACGACGGGCGGCAGGATCGCAACCGGCAGACGGGCAGCTCGCACGGCGCATTTCGCTGCCACTACGCCGGCGAGTGCTCGCGCGCCTGCCCCAAGGGTGTGGACCCGGCCAAGGCGATCCAACTTCTGAAGCGCCAGTTAGTTTTGGACTATCTCCACTTGGCTCGCCGCAAGAAACCCTGTCAGAAGCTGCACGGTCCCGGCCAGGGCAAGCCTCGCCCCGACCAGCCCACCGCGCCGGCAAAGACCGTTTGAGGCCGTGGCACGGCCATCTTGGCCGTGTCACGGGCGGGACGCCCGTGCTACGCCAGCTCAATCCAAAATCCCAAATCCAAAATGAAATCAGGCGGGCAGGCTCCAGCCTTTGGCGCCCAGGTTGTCGGCGGCGAGGAGGTAGGTCTCCGCTTGGACACCATGCTCGGCGAGTTTCTCTCGGATGGCTTCGCCCACGGCTGCGCCTTCTCCGCGGACAAAGGCCAGCACGGCAGGGCCGGCGCCGCTCATGCAGATGCCAAGCAGGTCGGAGTGTTTCAGCTTCAGCACAGCTTCCAGGCCGGGGACGAGCGAAGCGCGGTAGGGCTGGTGCCAGCGGTCATCGAAAAAGGTGGGACGAAAATCCGCCTTGCCCGAAAAAAGTTGCGCGACGAGCACTATCGCCCGCTGCAAGTTGTGGATGGCGTCGGCGCGTGAATACTGCGCGGGCAAAACCGCGCGAGCCTTCTCCGTAGGCACGGCGTAGTCGGGAACCACCAGCACCAGCTGAAGCGAGTCGGGGACTGGGCACGAATAGGCCCACACCCGACCTGCGTTCTGCCCGGCCACCGTGAATCCGCCGTGCCACGCGGCAGCAACATTGTCAGGATGCCCTTCGAGGGCGGTGGCGAGAGAGAGCAGATCTTCGTCAAAGAGCGTCGTATCCGCGAGCCAATGGCAGGCGGCAATCGAGCCCACGATGGCGGCGGCGCTCGACCCCAGTCCCACCCCGACCGGAATCTGGTTGTCGATTTCGAGGTCGAAACCCTTGGACTTGTGCCACCTCTCCAGGGTCTTGCGCATCGTGCGGACGACGAGGTTCGAATCGTCGGTGGGAACCCGCTCGGGATTCACGCCGCGATAAGCGACAGTCACATCTTTGTCGGCGCGCGGGGTAACGTGGATGTCGAGGTAGAGGTTCAGGGCGAGGGCCGCGCAGTCAAACGCACAGCCCAGGTTGGCAGACGTAGCGGGGGCGCGAACGGAGATCCGCTGGGGCATGGCTACCCTCGGCAGCCGCGCGGCCGGCCCCCGGCGATGGCGGGCACGAGGAGGACTTCGTCGCCGTCCTTGAAGGCATACTGCGCGCCGCCCAGAAAGCGGATATCCTCGTCGTTCACGAATACGTTGACGAAACGCTGCACGCCACCGTCGGGCCTACACAAAAACTGTTTGATGCCGGGATATTTCTGATCGAGCGTGTCGAAGAGCTCCGTCAGATTGTGCGCCGCGCTTTCTACCGCTTCCGCTCCGCCGGTGAATTTGCGCAAGGGTGGGGGAATACGAACTGTGATGGACAAGCGAACCTCCCTGGGCGAGGGCTGAGTCTGTTTCCGGGAAAGGCACTCGAGCGGCGCCGCCGGGCCGCAATCAGGCTTTGGCGACCGCCGCCAGATTCAAATACTGTTCCTCGAAATCCACCAGCTTGGGGCGGATGACACCGTTATCTTCCAACTTTCCGCTTACCGCGCCCACCGTCTTCAAGCCGTTCCCGGTAATGGCAAGGACGATCAACTCGTCGGGATTCAATCGTCCCTGGCGAAGGAGTTTTCGGGCCACAGATACTGTAACTCCACCGGCGGTTTCAGTAAAGATGCCTTCCGTTTCGGCCAGCAGCCGGATGCCTTCGACGATTTCTTCGTCCGTCGTGTCCTCGCCCGCGCCGCCGCTTCCCAGGATCGTCTTGACGGCGTAATAGCCGTCCGCCGGATTGCCGATGGAGAGTGACTTGGCAATCGTGTTGGGTTTTTGGGGCGTGATCTCCGGCGCTCCGTTCTTGGCCGCGGTGGTGATCGGCGAGCAGCCGGTGGCCTGGGCGCCGAAGAGCTTGGTCTCCATAGGCTCAACCCAGCCAAGCCTCTTCAGCTCCTCAAAGGCTTTGGCGATTTTGGTGATGAGCGAGCCACCGGCCATCGGCACCACGATGTTCTGCGGAAGCCGCCAGCCGAGCTGCTCGGCCACTTCGAAGCCAAAGGTCTTGGAGCCCTCGGAGTAGTACGACCTGAGGTTGACGTTGACGATGCCCCACGAATACTTCTGCGCGATCTCCGAGCAGAGGCGGTTCACCTGGTCGTAGTTGCCGCTGATCTTCACCAGCCGGGCTCCGTAAACCCGTGTGGCGACGATTTTCTCAGCTTCCAAATCGGCGGGAACGAAAATGAAGGTGTGGAAACCTCCGGCGGCCGCCTGGGCGGCGACGGAGTTCGCGAGATTTCCCGTGGAGGAACACCCCACCGTGGCGAATCCGAACTCGCGCGCCTTGCTCAGCGCCACGGCCACCACGCGGTCCTTGAAAGAAAGCGTGGGAAAATTCACCGCGTCGTTCTTGATGTAGACCTCGCGCGCGCCCAGCGCCTGCGCCAATCGCGGCGCCGCCACCAGCGGCGTGAAGCCTGTCTGCTTGCCTACGCAGGGCTCACCGTTCAAGGGAAGCAATTCGTGGTACCGCCACATGTTGGGGGGGCGGGTTTCGAGCTCTTCGCGCCTCAGGTCAGACCACAGCGCGCCGTAGTCGTAAACCGCTTCGAGCGGCGCCCAGCAGTCCTCGCAGGCGGCGAGCGGCTCGAGTGGATAAGTGCGACCGCACTCGCGGCACTTGAGATGTAGCAGGTAACTCACATTTCCTCCCCACCCATTGACCCATCCGGCGTGAATCGAGAAGCCCTGTGGCGCCAAAAAGAACGCGCCGAAAGTCCCCAAAAACTGAAAAAGCCTCTTCCGGTGGGAAGAGGCTGCATGAAGACCGTTTCGGCCCCCTCTCATCTCCCCCTACAACCCGGGCGGGAGTTGGCACCTGTCACCCCGACTAAATCGGGGCCGGTTGTCGTGGCGTCATCGGGCCCGTCCCTCGGCCACTCTGGATGAGATTCAGGGTTACTGAATCAAGTATTCAATTGTCGCAAGCCATTCTAAGGAGTCTCCAGGCCGTTGTCAACAGAAATTCTGACCTACCGGCCGGTCAGCTACAAATTGGAACATTGAATCATTGGGCCATTGAAAGAGCGGACCTAACCCGGCTTTGAGGTCGCGAGACTTTGTCGTTCAATGAATCAATGGACAGATGATTCAATGTTTCAATTCCTTGAGGACTTGCAGCCGGCAAACGATGTTGCGCGCCGGAAAAACCCACGCCAGGTGCTTCTCGTAGAAATCCACGGAGAGCGCCGCAAACATGCGGCCGAGATTATCAAGCAAGAAGTTGCTGCCGAAGGTCAGGCGCCGCTCGAGAATTCTGAAACCGCCCGAGCCGTAAGTGAAGTTCTCGAACCCGTCGGCGACGAAGTAATCGAAACTGTGAATGCCCAGGTGATGGACGTGCGTCGGGTCGGAGTGGGAATCGGGCGAGGAATAGTGAGGTGTGACGACGATGACTTCGGCGCCGGGCTTGGCGATTCGATGCACCTCCGCCATGGCGCGCAGGATGTCCGGCTGGTGCTCGAGAAAATGGGAAAGATAAACACGGTCGGCACATCCGTCACATACCGGCCAGGGGAATTGCGTCAGCTCGCAGAGGATGTCCGGCCGCGAGCCCGCCTGCCGGTCGAGCCCAATCGCCCCCGGCTCCTGCTTCTTCTTCCCGCAACCGATGTCAAGTATAACCATTGGCATTCTTCGCTTGTTGGGTCGTTGATCCCGCCCTGGGACCCGGTCGAGATAATCCTATGGAGTGCGGTGCTTGCCACCGCTTTGCACCTGGGAATCTCGATTCCACGGTCTCCAGAAGCCGCCGCCGTTACCGCTTGAGAAGGCGGGAGGAAGCCCGCCGTGGCGGGCGGGCTCACGGATTCCAAATTTCACTCCCCAAACTCCATGGCCCAGACAGCCTGGGGGCGCATATAAATTCCGGCGCGGAAGTTGCCGGTATGGTCCCAGGCTTCGGGGGTTCGGAACCAGTAGCCCTTCTTCACGTACACGACGTTGTAGACGCCCCAGGCCGTCTTGTAAGCCTCTTCCGTCATGCCTTCGGATTTCATGAATGATGCAAGCCCAAACGTCGCCCCCGCCCAGACCTCTTCGGACTGTTCATTCTCGCGGATGAGTGTCCCGTCGGCGTTCATGCCATTGACGGCGCCCATTTCGCCGTTCTCAAAGCCCATGACGTTTAGCGTGAAAACCTTCTCGAGGCTTTTCCGCGTCATCTCTTTGGGCACGATTTCGCCCAGGTCACAGAGGTTGGCGTACCACTGCCCGACCAACTGGTCCGCCATGACGTTGGTCTTGTACGGACTTTCGGTATCGTAATCGAAGTATTCACCGTTCCAGAGTTCTTTCACAAAGTTGGGCTGCGCCTTGTCGTACCAGGCCTGATATTTCCTGGCCGCCGCCGGGTCGCCCACGGTTTTCCCCATTTCCACCGCCGCCTTCAGCGCCGCCAGCCACAGGCTGCCGCAATAGGCGCTGGTGCCGCGCATCCGCCAGGTGTCGTAAGTCTGATCGGGAATGCCCTCGTTCTGCGGAATGCCGTTCTCCTTGGTGTCGAATCTCTTCAAGTAGTCGAGTGCCGACTTCACCGCGGGCCAGCAGTAGCGCAAGAAGGCCAAATCATTCTTTCCCGTAAGGGCGTAATCCCGATACACCTGGAGAACGAACTTGGTGTTCAGATCTTTCCACACCGTCACGTTCTGATAGTTGTACTGATTGACGCGCAGGATGGGATCTTCGGTGGGCGCGCCGAGGTCATGGGGTAAGGCTCCGGCCACCTTGCGCGGGGCGATGCTCCTGTCCCAGCCGATCTGGTGATTCTGCTTGTAGTCGAGCGGGACGGTATCCGCGAAATCGCGCATCACCGTCTTCTCCAGATCCGGCCAGAGCTTCAGCAGCGCCCAAGAAGCATAGAAGCGCACGTCGAGTGTGGAGTAGTACGAGTAGTCGAAACACTCGAGGTAGCTGAAGTGGTGCCGCGCGCCGGTGGGTGGTTTGCCGACTTCACCGTTATCCCAGAACGTCCCGCCGTCCACCAGATAATAAAGCTCGTTGAAGAGCATGCCGCGGTACCAAGCAGGCTTGGAGTTGTCCGTAACGATGGGCCGCTGCCAGCCGTCGATCTTCTTGCTCCAGTCACGATAGTTCTCGAGCCCCTCGCGCGCGATCTTCCAGGCCGCGTTGCCGCGCGCCCCGAAAAAGGACGTGTAGCGCCGATACCAGCGCCGCCCGGCGCCGAATTGGACGATGGGAAAGTCCCAGGCCAGCACCATGGGGATTTCCTTCGTTGCCCCGGGGGCGACGGTGAAAGTAACAGCGATGACTCCGGCGATGGGATTCCCGCCCGAACTCAACCAGTCCTGGGACAGGTCCTGCAGAGTGCCGTCCTGGGAAAACGTCTTCCACACGCTCGAGCCGTCACTGAAAACATCGAAGGTGGTTTGGTGGGTAATCTTCACATTCCGGTCCTCGAGTGCGGCGATGACGAACTGGCCGTCCGAACTCGTCAACGCCGCGCCCGCCCGCGCACGGTCGAAGACGATGCCTTTCATCGTCCTTCCGTCTTTCAATTTCTCCTGCCGGGCCTCATTGAAATTACCCGAGCCGAGGAAAGGGCTGATTCCCCCGCCGAATTCGGCGAACCATCCCACCATGTTGACCCAGGAAAAAAGAATCGAGACCTTGACCGGCTTGTCCGTGGGGTTCGACGCGGTCCAGACGAAAACGCCCACGGGGAAACTGGTCTCGCGATAATTATCGGGCAGCACCGGCGAGAACTGTTCGCAGACCAGGTGCACCGGGAAAGCATCGTAGCGGTAGTCGAACCACGCTTTGGGAAAGAGCGCGTGATATTTCCCGGCGCCAACGGGATAACTCCAATTCCAGGCGGGAAGATTTCCCATGCCCTGCGGCTTACCAGCGCGCAGCACAACCGCGGCCGAGGAATCGCCCTCCGCCTGCTGGAATGCTGCGAAGACGTTCGCCGGAATCGACAGGTACTTGTGCACCCCGGCTTTCAGATGCCAGCGGGCGAAATCGCCACGGTAAGTGCGGCCGATGCTTCCACTGCCCAGACCGCCCAGAGGGACGCCTTGCCAATAGCCGTCGTCGATGTTGCCTGGCACTTTGGTGACACCGGGGTTCTCAAGTGGCTGCCCGATGCCCCGGCTCCACGCCACCTCGGGAATTTGCTGGCTGAATAGCCTTGGAGACGATAAGGGAGTTGCGATAAGTGCCAGAAGCAGCAGGGAGAATCCAGCGGGCCTTGAGAAATGCAAAACACACCTCCGGGCTGGTCTGGCAGCGGGAGTACAGCGGTGATAGCGCGCAACCCAAAGAGAGCGACCTCTCACAATCGCCCCGCCACTCGCGCGCCGCCGAAAGGATAGCACAACGCCTTTGCCTGAGTTGGCCCTCCAATCAGCCACACTTTTCGCGTGACCACTTGCCGCTTGACCTCGCGTGCTACGCTCGTTGCGAGCCGGCACCCCTCGACGGTTCTCTGGCCTCAATCAGCATCCCGGGAGGTTTCTCGATGGAGTACGAAGAAATCATCAAGAAGCTGAAATCGTTCTACAACCCGGTGAATATCGCCGGAATGGCTCGCTATGGGATCAACGTCAAGAACGCCTTTGGGGTTCCGGCACCAGTGTTGCGCCAGATGGCGCGCGAGCACCGCAAGAACCACGCGCTTGCCGAGCGCTTGTGGGCTTCAGGAATCCACGACGCCAAAGGCCTCGCCGCCCTGTGCGACGACCCCCGGCAGGTCAGCGAAGAACAGATGGAGCGCTGGGCGCGCGACTTCGATTCCTGGGACGTCGTGGACGGCACCTGCAACAACCTCTTCCGAATGACATCACACGCCCACCGAAAGGCGGTGGAGTGGGCGAAGCGGGACGAGGAGTACATCAAGCGGGCGGGGTATGTCCTCATGGCCTGCCTGGCGGTCCACGACAATGCCGCCCCGGATAGCACGTTCGTGCGCTTCCTTCCGCTCATCAAAAAGGGCGCGCGCGACGAGAGGAACTTCGTCAAGAAGGCCGCCAACTGGGCGTTGCGGCAGATCGGAAAACGAAATCCCAGTCTGCAGAAGAAAGCAATTCAAGCCGCCAGAGAAATCCACGCCCTCGATTCGAAATCCGCCAGATGGATCGCCTCCGACGCGCTGCGCGAGCTTACCAGCAAGGAAACCACCCGGCTGATACGAAAGAAAAGACACGCCGCACGGTCAGCGAGAAAGAAGAAGTAGGAACTCCGGCCGCAACAGCGCCGTGGCTTGCCCGGCGCTCATTCGACAACCAGGAGGCCGTGAGGTGGCAGGCGCAGGGTCGCGCCGTCCTTATCGAGCGACGCGCCTTCGCTGGCGAACGCCGACTTGTACCTGCGCGCCATTCCTTCTAGCCCCTGGATCTTGCAGGCAACGGGCAGTTCCGTGAAGTTGGCCACGGCCACACGACCGCCCATGGGGAAAACGGCAACGCGCGGAGGTGCGTCGAACGAAGTCACGGTGAATTCTGAAACCACTTGCCGCAATTCCCCCAAAGCCTTGCTGAGCTCGGGAGTGGGCGGCCGAACTTTGCCTTGCGAATCGACATAAGTCAGACGCGGAAGCTCAGCCGGAAAAACGATCAGCCTCCCTCCACCGGCTTTCACGATTCGCAGGCGCTCGCCTTTCTTGAGCTTGAGTGATTCTCCTGTCGGAAGCCGCGGGTCGGCGTCCAATCGGCGTCCCAGGCCCGAGCTAATGAGGGCAGTCCCACCGGCCTCGAGGAATCCCCTCAGCTCCGGAACAAACTCCGAGTCGTCGAGCGCGTGCTCGGTGAAGAGCGCGGCGCGCGCGCCCTTGGGAAATCGAGCGGTCGGTAGCAGGGGGATTGCCAGCATTCCGATCTGGTCGAAGATATAGGATTCATCTCCGGGGTCGCTCGAGGGTGGTTTGTAGGCGGGAATTCCCCGGAAATCCCCCACAAGCTTGGCGAGCGCTTCAAGTTCCGCGCGATGTGCCGCGAACGTCTCCGCTTGAGCCTGATACTGTGGGGAAACCAGCGAGCCATAATGGAAGAGCAGAATTTCGGGAGCGCCGGCGAGCACCGAGACGTACGCCTGGTCGAGATAGAACGTAGGATTCGTGCCGTAAGGATCGAACCAACCGCCGCCGGTCTTGGCGCCGCCGATTTCGGTGAGCCAGCGGTAGATGAAGTAGCCCTCGTACTGCTGCTTGTGTCCCCACTGGTCCGAGCTCGGATCGCGCAACTCGGTCCCCACCCAGATGCGGTCGTAGAGCTCGGTTTCCTTGTCTACGACGTAGCCGCGGTTATGGAAGTTGTCGTACCACTGGGGATACTTCAGGATGACCTTGACGTTCGGGTTCGCGTCCCTCGCCGGACCGAGCACTCGATCGCGGCTCACCTGGAGCATCAGCTTTTCGCGATACTGCGGCCAGCTCATCGAGCCTTTTGCCGCGGAGCATTCCGAGCATTCACAATCCGTGAAGAAGAAGTCGTCAATCATAATTTCGTCAAAGAGTTCCGCCGTGAAGCGAAAGATGGAGGCCAGGTGTTCCTGGTTGGCGCGGTTGGTGTAGCAGGCGCCGACCTCCCAACCCGTGGTGGGCTTTCCGAATTGCGTGGTGGTAACACACCCGGAAACCTTCAAACCCGCCTGGCGAAAGAAGTCGCGCGCCGTTTTCAATGTCCCGGCATCAGCTTGATAATTGCTGCGAAAGGTTTCGACGTAAACCTTGCTCAGCCCCATCTTGCGACAAAACGCGAGTGCCTGCTCGCGCCCCTCCGCGGTCGAGAGATGGTCGCGCACGTCCTGAGCGGTGAAGAGCGTGGACCAGTCCGTGGCTACGAGCGGCCAAGGGGTGGCCAGCACCAATAGTGCCAGGAGTGAAAAAAGGCGAGAGAGAGTTCGCATCCGAAAAAGGGCACGGGTCAAAGGTGATGAAGGCATGGGTTGCTCCATTGTTTGGTGCGATCCCGCATCACGCTTCAAAGGTCGCATGGCGCGGGAGACACGGAATTAGCGGTCCGAGAATCCTCAAAACAGAACGTCAGGTGTCACTCACACGCTACTCCACTATCGTGGCCGGTTTCGGCAACTCGATTGGTTCCGAACAGATCATCTTCCCGGTCCAAGTGACCCCGAAACTCACGGATGATTCGACCTCCCAAAGTCAGCAGCACGGTGGGGTCGCCTGAAAGCTCGTAAGACGTCACCTGCCGCGCGAACTTGTCGAGGTCGATTCCGAATCGCTCATGGTCGCGCAGAAGCTCGGTGACGCGCGATTGGTCTTCGATGCGGTCCTTGATGGTGGCGAATAGTGCCTTTTCTTCGCGCCGGCAGTGTTCGACAACCATTGTGACAAAATGTCCGAGGAGATTTCTCAAGGCCCACGCCGCGGTCTGGCGCTCACTTGCCGGGATCGACGGGAGCCTGGCCAGGACGTTCTCCCACTCGTCGAGCCGGCCGCGGATTTCTTGATGCTCGCCGGACCATCGATCCGTGTCGAAGTCCCGCTCTTCAATAGGTTCTGCTGATCCGGTCTTGTCAGAAGGAGGGATCGCACTTACCGGCGCCAGGTAGAGGCAAGTGAAACCCATGCTTTCGAATCTTTCTGCCACTTCCGCGCGGGGCGGATAAGCATGGGTTGAGAACTGACCAGGAAGCCGGCCGTGGAGATAGGCGCCGGGCAGCGTCTCACAGTCCGCGGTGAAGAGGTTGCCGCCTGCCGCCATCGACATGTTGAACTCGTACGTCTCGCGCGTATTGAAAAACAGACGAGTGCGGGGGAACGCCAGTTGATAGACGCTGACGGCGAGGCGGTAATCATCGTCGGCGACGGTGAAGCGTGAAGTTTTTTGCGAAGCCAGAACGCCCCGCGCGGGCTTCAGGCGGGGAATGCCCAGGGCGTGCGGCTCAATTCCATACGCCCTGCGGAGATAGTTTCCATGCTCGACCAAGGCCAGAACATCGAAGCGCCAATCGTAGAGGCCGAAGAGGACACCCAGCGCCACGCGCTTGATGCCCGCGGCAATCGCCCGGTCCCAAACGTCGAGCCGAAACTCGAAGTGCCGCTTGCGCGAGCCGGGAAAATGCCAGCGGTCGAAATGCGGCTGATGGTACGTCTCCTGCCACAGCGCCACCCAGTCCACGCCGGCATCGCCAAGGCGGCGGTAGTCCGATTCCTCGTACGCCGGAGCGTTCAGCGCCACCTGGCCTTCTCCCAGAGCCTGCAGCTTGCGATGGGTCAGCGCAATGTACGGGGCCAACTGGCCGGGCCCGAATTCCGCATCGTCGGCGAGCACCAATTCAATCTGGCGATGTCCCCAGGAAAGGATCAGGTCCAGTTCGCGTTCGTAGTGTTCGAGGCTCAGGCGGACCCGCTCCGCCAGGGGATTGGTTTTTCGATAGCCGCAATAGAGGCAGTCGTTCTGGCAGAAGCTGGTGAGGTATTCCGGGATAACAAACTCCACGGTCTTTCCGGCCAGGCGCTCGCGAAGTCCCTTGGCCGCGGCGTGAATCTCCTCGCGGGCGCTCGGCTGGCGTCCCCAGGCCAGCAACGAAGCGGCGTCTTCCGTTTCTAGCCCGCCTTGCGACTCGGCCCTCCGAGCGATGGCGTCAACGGACAGCGACGGTTCTGTAATCGTGGCCAGCGCCTCAAGCCGCTGCTGCTCCGAGGCAAAAAACTCACTGAATCGTTTCAACCTCGTCTTACCTCCACACTCTTATGCTACAGGGAAGGAAAGCAGTTGTCATCCCACAGGCGGCGACATTCCCGGCTTACCCGCACCCCGGCTGGCGCAGACCTTGCGGTGTAGGTCTGCGCGCCCTAGGCGCAATGATCTCCAGAACCACAGACCCTGAGGAGACTGTCTCAGAACTTCGTACTCAAAGCAGTGAAACAGCACGTTCGCGAGCCGATCAACGCCTCGACGCAGATTGGCCGGGGCGAGACTTCAGGCCAGGGCGAGTTTTCCGGCCGCCCAAGCCTTCTGCATGCGTT
>DATKYV010000277.1:0-9012 GCA_035528275.1 Terriglobia bacterium
GTCGAAGAAGTGCTGCGCGTCGGGAGAGTTTGTGGAAACGGTCCGGTGGAAATTCCCAAGGTTCTTCAGCCATGGCGCGGTCCGGCCCGTTGTCGTGGTGGACTTGAGATCGCCCTCCGTTCCGGTTTCCGGCGGCGCTCCGCTGCACCCCGGCCAAGTCAACAGTGCGGCGAAGGCGCAAATCACAATAAGGGAGAAACCCTTGCGAGACATGATCAGCTCCACCTCCGAAAGGACTTTTGCATCTCCTCTTGGGCCTACGAAGCGAGAGACGGCGGGCGAACGGTCAAATGGCCGAGGCGATCGCCACCCGGGGAGCGAAGCCATTCATCCCGGGATTCGATGGAAGGTTTGGAGTTTCCCTTCCCCAACCTGAGCATCTCGAGAGCCCTACGGAAAATTAGACTACACTCGCCCGTGGGCGCGGGGCAATGGCTTTCTTCCCTCACTCTCGGCGCTGCGGATAAAGAGACGCGCGGCAGAATCCACCCCGGCTCCTCCGCCGCCCTCACGACGCTGGACAGTCGGGCCAACTTCCATCACAATAGTTCCCCGCAATCCCCCTGATCACCTGCTGACGGTGCGACGTGGAAATCGGCAAAGCCTTGAAGCCTGAGAGCGTGCTGGTAGCGGAGTATATCCGCGGCAGTTTCGTTCCACTTTCCCGCCTGGCGCACGGCTGGGAAATGCATTCAGCCGTCTCCCTGACCCCGGCCGAGGAGCGCGCCATCGTCCGCGAGCCCGCGCAGGCGGTTCCGGCGGCGGTTGCCGAGCGCGTGGGGAAGATTCGCGTGCTGATCGTGCCCTTCATCGCCTGCATGGAGTCCGGCGACATGGTTTACTTCACCAAACCCGAAGGGGAAACTCACACTTCGGTTTGGGAGGAGTCGGACGAGCGTCTCCATCTTGTACTCTCCTGCCGCGAGCTCAATCCTCACGATACCGGCTTCGAGTTTTTGGCCAGCGTCGGAGAGCTGCTGCGGCCGCGGCTCACGGAGGGCGAACTCGAGCGCTACACTCAGTTGCTGGAAGAAGAGATGCGCGAGGGGGTAAGCGGGGAGATTGACGAGGACGCGCGGGCGGCCAAGGAGCCGCTGCTGCCCGGCCGCGGACGGCGCCCGCGCCGGGGCGAGAAGTTTGCCGAGTACCGCGACATTTCTTTCGTCAGCACCGCGGCCGAGTACATGCACGGGTTGTGGCACGACGTGCAAATCCGCGTGGGGCCCGAGCACCTGCCCCTTCCCCAACTGCGCCGCCGGATGAAGCTCCTGTCCGAGATGTTCCCACCCAACCCCGGCTACACTGTTTTCGCCAAGGAACTCAACGAAGAGTAGAGGCAATCCCCCAGAGCGGAACGGTCCCCGCACGAAGTCTCTCAATGCTGTTAAATGTGAACCGCGAGGACCGGGCAGGGGCCGCTCTGGATCACGCGATGAGTGGTGGAGCCGAAGAGCGCCAGGTCCAGGGCGTTGCGCCCGCGCACACCGAGGACCACGAGATCGGTGCCCGTCTCGCGGGCGTAGTGCATGATTTCCTGATAGGGCCGGCCGACCCTCAGTCTCGGCTTGATGGTGCACGAATCGCGCACTTCGGCGGGGATGGGCGCTTCAAGCTGCCGGAGGATGTCGGCAGTGATGACGGAAAGATCGGTGGAGGGCGGGATCTCTTCCAGAACGTTTAACAGGGTGAGTTCCGCATTGTACTCTTCCGCCAGCGAAAGCGCGTATTCCAGAGCGCGCTCGGAATGCGGCGAGAAATCCGTGCCGAAGAGAATCTTGCGCAGATGCACGGGGTCGGCGCCCTCCGCCGCCACGAAGTCATGAGCGGGGGCGCGCACCACCAGCACCGGGCACCGGGCCTTCCGCAAAACCTTTTCGGTGACCGATCCCAGCAACAAGTGGTCAAAACCGTGCCGCCCGTGGGTGCCCATGACGATCAGGTCCACGTTTTCCGCCGTCGCCAGCGCCAGAATGGATTCGGTTACCGCGCCCTCGCACACCTTATTCACTACCTGGACGCCCTCACGGCGGCGGGAGGAGGCGAAGAGTTTCAGTTGCTCCTCGGCATGAAGGCGCAGGTCCTGGTAGATGTCGTTCACCATGTCCGGATAAACGTAGGAGGGATAGGCAGCAAAAACCGGAGGGACGATGTGCACCAGGATCAGCCTGGCCTCGTAGTGCTGGGCTAGAGATTGCGCGTATTCGCAGGCTTTTTCGGAGAACTCGGAAAAATCCAGCGGGCAGAGAATGCGTTCTATTCTCAGCATGATGGTTTAACTCGCCGCCGCAGGAACCTCCGCGCGCTGGTTCTCAAGGTGAAAAAGGCTTCGAACCGCGCCCACGAACTCGGCGGGAGCGGCCTTGTGACCCATGGCAGCCAAGAACAGATTCATGAACGCCATCCCTGGACACCATGGCACCCACGGCGGAGAAGAAACTGAGCGAATGCGTCAGTCCAGGGTCGAAGTCCCTGCGGTTACGAAGGCAACTCCAATGCCAACCGTCTTGGCCGTCATTGGAATGATTGCACGCCGAGTCATCACTTCTCGTTCCTTTGCCTTCAGATGGATGGGTGGAAAACCTCTGTGAGTGACATGAAGTCAGGTCTCGGATTGTCCGCCCTCAGGCTGAGTCATTTCCCGCAAAACTGTCCGCAATATGACGCAAATTGTTTGATTACAATGAACTAGGAGAATATGCGACATTCCTAACCTCTGTCGGCACATAATCGTGGAGAAAATGAACACCTTCATGCAGGTGGTAATCCGAATGCTCTATTAGGCCAATGAGGGCGCTTCCGAAGTGGTGAGGTGGGGAGGAAGTTGTGACCCATTGGAAACGCTGCGAAAAGACTCTGGGTGGGCGAATTCTCCTGGCCAGCGCGGCGGGTGATTGACCTGATCAGGGCAGCAGTGATAGAGCTAATCTCCTCGCGGGCACGCAAGAATCCCCACCCGGCATGCGGAATGACGACCCTTGGGGGATTGGAATTGCGCCAGAGCGGTCAGGCGGAAAGGAAAGGTCGGCTCCAAGTTGTCTGAGACGCCCAACGGGAATCTCCCGGAGTCCACAACGCGCGCTGCGCTCATCAAGCTCTGGGAATCAGTAGCTCACTTCGTTCGACCCGTCGTTTACCTGAGCCATAACACCCCCAGCCGCGTAGGAGTGGTCCTCACCACCACTTCCGCCGTTACCCTTCTTCTGACCTACGCGTTCCAACTGTTCGGGTACGCTCCGAACCCTTACGTGGGGATTCTGATATTCCTGGTTCTACCCGGCGTCTTCGTCCTGGGGCTTATTTTGATCCCGCTGGGCATGTACCGGGAATTCAAAAAGGAGCGGCGCCTGGGCCTGCTGCCCAGCGTCTATCCCACGGTGGACTTCAAGCACCGGGAGGTGCGGCGGACCGCCTTGTTCGTCGCCGCGATGACGGCCATCAACGTGCCGATTTTCGCCCTGGCCAGTTACCGGGGAACCGTCTACATGGAATCCGTGCAGTTCTGTGGACAGACCTGCCACCAAGTGATGACGCCCGAATACACGGCTTACCAACGCTCCCCGCACGCCCGCGTGGCATGCGTGGACTGCCACATCGGCCCCGGCGCCCCGTGGTTCGTGCGCTCGAAACTCTCCGGCAGCTATCAGGTGCTGGCGGTGACGTTCAATCTGTACCCGCGGCCTATCCCCACGCCGGTTCACAATCTCCGCCCGGCGCGGGAAACGTGTGAGCAGTGCCACTGGCCGCAGAAATTCTCGGGCGACAAGTTCGTGGTCAAGACCAAGTACGGCGACGATGAACAAAACTCCGTAAACAAAACCGTGCTGCTGCTCCACATCGGTGGGGTCAGCGCTGGCCGCGAGCGGGTGGGAATCCATGGCCGCCACCTGGGCGTGGCGACCTATGTGGCCTCCGACGACAAACGGCAGGTGATTCCCTGGGTGAGCTACCAGAACGAAGACGGGACCGTCGTTGAGTACGCCTCCACCGAGACGCCTCCCACGCCGGAGCTGCTGGCGAAGGGCGAACGCCGGGAAATGGACTGCATGGACTGCCACAACCGTCCCACACACGCGTTCGATTTGCCGGAAGGAGCGGTGAACCGGGAGATGCTGGCGGGACGCATCAGTCCCTCCCTGCCTTTCGCCCACAAGGTCTCACTGGAGCTCCTGCAGCAGAACTACCCCTCCAGGCTCGCCGCCCAGACCGAGCTGCCCGACGCCTTTCGGGATTACTACCGGAAGAACTACTTCGCCGCGTATAACAGCCAGCGCGCCCTGATCGAGCAGAGTGCGGCAGCACTGCTGGAAATCTACGACGGGAACATCTTCCCGGAAATGAACGTGACCTGGGGGACCTACCCCAACAACATCGGGCATACGGACTTTCCGGGGTGCTTTCGCTGCCATGACGGCAGCCACCAATCGAAAGATGGACGGACCATCACGCAGGACTGCAATGCCTGCCACAATCTTCTGGCCATGGAAGAGCCCGACCCGCAGATCTTGCGTGTGCTCGCCGGCCAGGAATGATCGTCCGAGATTGTCCGCCGGCAAGGAGCCGAAAAACTCTGAAGGTTGGTGGGACAAGAAGTTGGAAAAACTCGATCCACAGGAGAACAGTCATGAAACTGCTCAGGATTCTTCTTGCAAGCGCGCTGATAAGTGGCACACTGCTTCCTCTTGCCACGGCCAAGTTGGAATATTCGAAGAAAGAGGGCAAGAAATGCACGTTCTGCCACGTGAAGATGGGGTCCAAGGAGTTGAACGACGCAGGGAAGTACTACAAGGAACACAACCACTCTCTCGAGGGTTATAAGGCTCCGGAAGAAAAACAGTAGCCGTTTGCTGCCGCATCACAATATCCGGCTGGCGCGAGCTCCGGGAAACAAGGGCTGCTCTCCGGGGCTCGGCGAGTGTATTATTTCCATTTTGCCGCACGAGAGGAGAGCGCAGAGATGGAGACTCCTGGTCGCATCCCCAACGACGGGGTCCAATCCCGGCGTCGATGGATCAGCCTGCTGCTGGGCAGCGGCGTTCTGGCCTCCATCGCCTCTTTTGTCTACCCGGCGATTCGATACATGATTCCGCCCCCGATCGGGGAATCCACCAGCCGGTCGGTAGTGGCGGCCAGCGTCAACGAACTCAAGAACAATTCCGGAAAGGTCTTCAAGTTCGGTTCCAAGCCCGCCTTGCTGGTCCGGACGCCCGACGGCGATTACCGGGCCTTCACCGCGGTGTGCACGCACCTGAACTGCACCGTGCAGTATCGCTCCGATCTGCATGAAATCTGGTGCGCGTGTCACAACGGCCTGTACGATCTTTCCGGCCGCAACGTCAGCGGGCCGCCGCCCCGCCCGCTGGAATCTTTCGAAGTCCACGTGCAGGGCGAAGAGGTCATCGTCAGCCGGAGCGCTTAACCATGCCTGGTATCTACCGGCGGATTCTGAAATGGCTGGACGAACGGTTCGGAGCCGGCGCCGTTGAGGAGTTCCTCCGCCACAAGACGGTTCCCATCCACCGCCACAGCATTTGGTATTACTTCGGCGGCATGACGCTGTTCCTGTTCGTCGTTCAGGCGTTGACGGGGATTCTTCTCCTCCTTTACTACCGACCCACGCCCAACGACGCTTTCGAGAGCATACAGTACATTGTCACCCAGGTTCCCTACGGCTGGCTCATCCGCTCCGTGCACAGCTGGTCGGCGAATTTGCTCATCCTCACCGTATTCATTCACATGTTCAGCGTGTACTTTCTGAAAGCCTATCGCAAGCCGCGCGAGTTGACCTGGATCACCGGCATGTTCCTGCTTTTCATCATGCTGGGGTTCGGCTTCAGCGGCTACCTACTCCCCTGGAACACGCTGGCGTTTTTCGCCACAAAGGTCGGAACGGAGATGGCGGCGACCGTGCCGTTGATCGGTCCCTGGCTCCTGAAGTTTCTCCGCGGCGGCGAAGAAGTGACCGGAGCGACGCTGACGCGTTTCTTCGGCTTTCACGTCGCCGTGCTCCCCGGTTTAACGACGCTGCTTCTGGCCATGCACCTGTTGCTGGTGCAACGGCTGGGCATGAGCGTTCCCCCTGGTGTCGAGCGCGCCATCGAAGAGGGGCGGCAACCGGCACGCTCGATGCCCTTCTTCCCCAACTTCCTGCTCCGAGACATGATCGGCTGGTATGCGGCGCTGGGAGTTTTGGGAGCGCTGGCGGCGATATTCCCCTGGGAACTCGGAACCAAGGCGGATGCATTTGCTTCCGCCCCCGCCGGCATCCGGCCGGAATGGTATTTTCTCTTCGCCTTCCAGACGCTGAAGATTCTGCCGGCGAAGATCCTGTTCCTGGAAGGCGAACTCGCAGGTCTGATGGGTTTCACCCTGGCGGGAATTGTCTGGGTCCTGGTCCCATTCCTCGACTACAAGGCGGGGTTCGGGCGCGTGACGCGCTTTTTCACCGGGCTGGGCATTTTCGCTCTGGGATACATGGTGGTGATGTCCGCTCTGGCCTTGCGCTAGCGGTGGCTCCGTGGCGGCCGTTTTCGCCACACCTGGAAAGTGAACTCTCATGAGATTCGTTGCTGCGATTATTGCGAGCTTGCTTGTGGCCGCGAGCCTTTCCGCCGCTCCCACGCCTGAAAGCACCTGCATCACCTGCCACTCGATGCTCGATGGCAAGCTCGCTGACCCCGTCAAGAAATTCGAATCCGCCGTCCATCGCCAGGTGGGCCTGAGCTGCGCGGATTGTCATGGCGGGAACCCGGCCGACGAATCCATGGACTCGATGAGCCCGGCGAAAGGATTCCGCGGCGTGCCGCGCAAAACTCAGGTGCCGGAATTTTGCGCCCGGTGCCATTCCGACATTGCCTACATGCACCGCTTCGACCCCAAGATGCGAGCCGACCAATTGAGCCAGTACCTGACCAGCGTGCACGGCAAGCGGTTGAAACAGGGCGACACGAAGGTGGCGGTGTGCGTGGATTGCCACGGCGTTCACAACATCCTGCCCGCCTCCGACACCCGCTCCCCGGTCTATCCCGTCAACATCGCCTCGACGTGCGCGCGCTGTCACGCCAGCGAAGAGCACATGCGCAGCTACAACATTCCCACGGACCAAGTGTCCAGCTACGAAAAGAGCGTCCACGCGGAAATCCTCGCCCAGGGCGATACGGCCGCGCCGACCTGCGCTACCTGTCATGGCAACCACGGCGCAACGCCGCCCGGAGTGAGCTCGGTGGCCAATGTCTGCGGCACCTGCCACGTTTTCTTCGAGCAGCTCTTTAACAAGAGCCCTCATCAGCCGGCCTTCGCCGCCATGGGCCTGCCCGGCTGCGTCCAGTGCCATTCCAACCATGAGATCGTGAAACCCTCCGACGACTGGGTAGGAGTCGGCCAGGATTCCGTTTGCGCCACGTGCCATTCGCAAGGCGATAAGGGGTACACGGGGGCACAGAAGATAGCCGGCGACCTCGCCAACCTCAAGACTCGCCTGGCTCGCGCCGAGGAGATTCTCAACACCGCGGAACGCTCCGGCATGGAAGTCTCGAGCGCCAAGGTGGAACTCGGCTCCGCCCACGAAGCGCTCGTCAAGGCTCGCGTCAACGTTCACGCTTTCGACGATGCGGAAGTCCAGAAACTCACCGACGAGGGCGCACAGGTATCGGAAAAGGCTTACCAAGCCGGCGTGGCGGCGCTCAACGAGCGCGACGTCCGGCGCAAGGGACTAGGCGTATCTCTCATCGCCATCGTCCTCGCCATCAGCGGTCTGTACCTGAAGATCCGTCAGATCGAGTCCCGCCCCAAGACTTAGATTCCAACCGAATGCACCGCCGGGAATACCCGTTTTGCGGAGCGCGACGCTTCGGGCGCCCCCAATCCGCCGCGTTCTTATTTGGAAGGACGAAGAAACAGACTGAAAACGAGCCCGGCGCGCGACCGGCGTGTCAATTAGCCATAGCTCGGCGGGGATTCAATAGACAGACGTCTTTGTACACGAGCCGTCGCCGTAGCGCGCATACTTCCTGCCGCCGACAATCAAATCGCCTCTCGACCGCGAATATCCGAACTGGGACGTTTTCCCATTGGGATAGGTGACGCTGACCATTCCCTGGGTTTCGTTTCCCTCGGCGGTCCACCGGGCTGACCCACCCCCTTCACCGTAGGCCGTTCCTGCGTCTCCGCTGCTGTAGATGTTCTGGCTTTCGCTGTATCTACCGTCGCTGCACAGGTTGATGTAGCGCTCGCTCGAGCCGAAGCTGGACGAGCTGATGTAGAAGTACTGCCCGGCGAGGAACTCGAGGACCGGCGGCGCTTGCGGCTGGGTAAAGCTCAGGCTGGCTCCCAGAGCGTCGACGCGCGGCTTCAGGCCGGCGTACTTCTCTTCCGTGGTCAGGCCCACCACCAGCGCGCCGTCGCCGAAGGGCGTAGGGATGCCGATGACGCGGGCGCGGATGCGCGCGCCGTCCTGGGCAACGCCCGCCAATTCACCCGCCAGACCGCGTGAGCTGCCGGCCGAAAATTCCTGAAGTTGCGCCGTGGGCATTAATTGCAGACCTTCTTCCTGCAACCCCTCCTGGTAACCTTCCGCCATGCTCTGAATGTTGGTGCGCCGCATGAAGCGAACGATCATCAAGCCGGGCTCGGTGTCCGAGGCGAGAAGTAGCACCTGCTTGCGGTCGACAACTTTCCACGCCTGCGGAACCACGAAGCTCACTCCCCAAGGCTCGTGATTGTAGCGGCGCCCTCCCGCAGAACTCGCCGGCGCCGCGCCGGGAGTTTTTCCCGCCGATGATCCGCGCGCCAGCGGATTGGCAGCCGCTGCCGGCCCCCGGATCAACGCGGCGCCCCCGGTGTTCCGGAGCGCGGCGAATAGATCGTCGCCAGCGCCACTAGCCTTGAGTCTTGACGCGAGGGCCGGCGTGAGGCTGAAGGCAGCCCCGCGCTCACCAACCAGTTCCGCCACGCGGCGGCTGGGCACACCGCCTTCGAGAAGTTGAAAGACCTCCGCCTCCGTCAGACCACGCCCGC
>DATKYV010000278.1:0-6909 GCA_035528275.1 Terriglobia bacterium
CAAAAGCCCACCCCGGCAAGCCGGAGTGGCTACCCGCGCCCAAACGCCTAGTGCCGTTCCAACTTTTTCGGCCTAATGCGGTGAGGAGTAACCGCAATCCGCCAACTGGCGGACCGAGACCTTGCGATGTCCGTCAGCTGACGGACACATTAAGTTGGAACGGCACTAGCGGTGGGGCGGCGGAGCAATGGGCTTGCCGCTACTCAACGAATCGAATTATCCCAAACCGCGTGGGCGCGTGAAACGACCTGCCCTCCGGAATCGTGCTCCAGGACATGAAGCGGCGTTGGGAATCACCGCCGGGGCCGTCGGCCCGGTAGAAGTTGATGCGCCACTCGGTGCCGGGAGCGAGGGTGGAGACATTCATCGACTTCAGAGGGATCCGCATTTCGCACGTCCAGACGTGCGCCCGCTCGTCGACTTGCGTTGCGTGCTCGAACCCTGAGTCCCAGCCGGCGTCGTTGAATGGGTCCTTGTCCTTGTCGATCTCCAGGTCAATCCACTGGTTGTTGGGCGAGACCTCAAACTCGTAGTAGTGGTTCACCCGATCCGGTTGGGGATTGGCGAAAACCTCCACCACGTCGCGGTTCCACAGTTCCCAGCGCTCTTTCGCGATGTCCTCTCCCTCGTAAATGTTCAGCGTGGTGTACTTCGAGCGGAAGGCGAAGTAAACGTAAGCGTCGGTCCAGAGTGCGCTGACCGCGGTTTCGGACTCGGGGAAATGCTTCTTGCCGGACATGTCGTGGTCAAACCGCGCCCACTCGGCTTCTTTCCACTCCTTCTTCGTCAGATCGCCGTCCGGCACAAAATCCCTGGCTGATCGTTTCGACTGAATCTGAGCATTGCTGGTGTAAGGACTGGTTCCGCTCATGGAGTCACCCACAGCGCCCGCAGGGCGAAGGAAAATTAAGGCTCCGGCGAGGCCCCATAGGACCGCTGCGGACCCCGCCAAAAAGATCTTGCGCCAACGATCAAGCTTAGAAACCCGCATATCTCACCTCGCTTCTACCACGCCAGCGCGTAGCGGTGGCCGCGCACATCGGCGCCACCCATGATGATCTTGGTGGTGGCATTGTACTCGATCAGGGTCGGCGCGCAAGGGTTGCCCCAGTCGTCCTGGAGAATCACGTCGTGTCCGCGCTTTCGGAGCTGCTGGATGACTTCGTCGCGGACGCGCTTCTCTACCCGCAACCGCAACGGCCGATCGCCGTGGTTGTCGAAGGAGCTGTACATCGCCTGGGAGCTGAATCGCGGCGTCTCGACGGCCTGCTGAGGGTCCATCCCGAATTCCGCCACGTTCAGGAACACTTGCAGCAGGGTCTGGTCCTGGTCGTCGCCGCAGGGCGTGGAGAACGCCAGCCAGGGTTTCTTGTCCTTCAACGCCAGGGTCGGCGTCAGAGTGATGCGCGGGCGTTTGTGCGGCGCCAGTCGGTTGGGGTGGCCGGGGGTCAACACAAAACTCTGGGCGCGCTGGCTGAGCGGGATGCCGGTATCCCCGGCAATCACCGCCGGATACCACGCCCCGCTGGGAGTCGCGGAAAACATGTTCCCCGCGCTGTCGATGACGTTGACGGTGGTCGTGTCCTTGTGTTCCGGGTTGCGTTCCGCGAATCGTGCCCGGACGAAATCCTCCGAAGCCCGTGCCAGGTTGCGTACCGGGTCGCCCGGGATGTGCTCGGCGGATGCTTTCTCGGGATCAATCAGCGGCCGGCGAATCTTCGCGTACTCCTTGGAGATGAGTTCGATGGGAATCTGATTGAACTCGGGGTCGCCATAGTAGGCATCGCGGTCGGCGTAGCCCAGCTTCATGGCTTCGACGATGGTGTGGATGTAAGCCGAGGAGTTCTGCCCCATCGACTTGAGATCGAATCCTTCCAGAAGGTTCAGATTCTCGAGAAAGACCGGAGACTGGCTCCAGAAGCTCACCTTGTAAACGTCAATTCCGCGATAGTCCGTGGTCAGAGGCATTTCCTCTTTCGCGCCGTAGACGGCGAAATCCCCCTCGCGCAGCAGGCAGCCGGCTTCTTTGCAGAAATCGCTGATGCGTTTGGCGATCGGCCCGCGATAGAAATATTCGCGAACGGCCTGAATCGCCCCCGCGCGACCCTTGGCGGCGTTCTCGCGGTCAACCTCGGTCATGCTTCGGAAGGTCCGCGCCAGGTCCGCTTGGACGAAAAGATCGCCGGGCTGGGGTGCCCGGCCGCCGGGAAGGAAGATTTTCCGAGTGGTCGGCCATTTCTCGATCACGGATTTGTACCGCTCGATGCCGCGCGCAAAGTGGGCATCGAGAGGGAAGCCTTCAGCGAGTTCGATAGCAGGCTGAATGACTTCCGCAAGGCTCATGGTGCCGTGTTTTTCCAGAGCGAGCAGCAGCGCGTCTATGGCGCTGGGAACGATGGCACTAAGCGGTCCGTAGGCGGGAATCGTGCTGCGAGTAAGCGAGGCGACGTCGGCCCGTCGCGGATCGTCGTTTCGCAGGTTCTTATAGTACTCGACCGTGGCGAGCTGCGGGGCGATTCCTGCTCCATTGATGGCCACCGGCGGCTCACCCGCAAGTTTGATGAGGATGGGGCATTCGGCCCCCGAGCCGAAACCGTTCATCTCCACGACGGAGGCGGCGAAGACCGTGGCGACTCCGGCGTCCACGGCGTTCCCGCCCTTTTCGAGGATCCGCAGGCCGGCTTCCGCGACCAGCGGGTGCCCAGCGGCCACAACGCCTCGCTTGCCGGCCACCAGGGGTTTCATGGTGTCGGCCGGGGCAAGCGACGGGGGTAGGAACAAGCCCAAGACAGCTACCAAGAGCAGGCTTGGAGCAGAGAAATGCAATCGTCTCATCATTCCTCCTTAGTAGCGATGGGCGGGCGACGATGGAATGCTCCCGAAAAAGCCGGGCCAAGTCAAGCAGCAAACCGGGCGGCGCAACCCGGCTTGGCCGGACGGGACCGCGCTCAATCGCAACAAAAACATATTTTGTGAAATAAAAAACAACTGTTCACTGACAACATTGAAATGTTCTGAAAAAAGTAGTAGTTATGTGACTTGCATCATTTTCTCTCCGCAAGGCAAGGGATGGTGTAGTGCGAGGGTTTCGAGAGGAGATCCAATGACTCGTTTCAATCGCCGACAGTTGTTTGGGATTCTGGGGGCTGCGGGGTTCGCGGGCGGCCTGGGTTCGTGCAGTCCGGCGGGCGAACAAAGTCCCAAGCAGGAGCCCAAGGGGAATGGAGCGCTCGACCTTAGCCAGTTCCAGCCCAAAAGTATGCTTCAGGTGCCGGAAACGAAAGTCGAGCGCGCACGTTTTCCGGTGATCGACGTTCACACTCATCTCTCATTTGCTGCCTCGTTCAGGAGCGGAGACCCTCATCGGGATGAAGTGAAGTTTCTGGAGGAGCCGCAGGAACTCCTCAAGGTGATGGACCGCAGGAATCTTCGAATGCTGGTGGACCTCACGGGGGGATTCGGCGCGGGCGTCGTTGAAGCTATCAAGAAATACTCGACAGCGCATCCGGGCCGGTTTCTGGTCTTCACGGAACCGTGGTGGGCGCGGGTCAACGAGCCCGGCTACAGCCTGTTCCAGGCGGATCAGATCGCCCGGGCGCAGAAGGCCGGCGCCCGCGGATTGAAGGTCACCAAGACGCTGGGCCTCTACGTGCGCGAGCAGATCACCTCCGGACCGTTGATCAAGGTCGACGATACCCGCTTCGATCCCATGTGGGACGCTTGCGGTTTGTTGAAGATCCCGGTGGCCATCCACACCGCGGACCCCGACGCCTTCTTTACACCCACGGACCGATTCAACGAGCGTTTTGAAGAGTTGAACAACCATCCCGACTGGTCGTTCTATGACAAGGATTTCCCGAGCAAACGCGACCTGCTCGAGGCGCGCAACAGGGTTTTTGCGCGGCATCCGAACACCCAGTTCATCGCGCTTCACGTGGGGAACAGCGCCGAAAACCTTGCCTATGTGGCGGAGTGTCTGGATCGCTACCCGAACATGCACGTGGAGATTGGAGCGCGCATCGGCGAACTCGGTCGCCAACCGCGGACGGCGCGAAGATTCTTCGAGAAGTACCAGGACCGCATCCTCTTTGGCACCGACGCGGTTCCCCACGGCGTCGAGACCCCGCAGCAAATCTTCCGCGACGACCTCTACGAGATCTACTATCGGTTCCTGGAAACCGACGACGAGTATTTTGACTACGCGCCGGCGCCGGTGCCTCCGCAGGGGCGCTGGCGAATTTACGGGCTGGGCCTGCCCGACGGGATTCTTCGCAAGGTGTACCACCAGAACGCCGAGCGGCTTCTCGGGCTGGGCGCCTGAGCCCGCTTCCGCCGCGCAATCCACAGGAGGTGTACTCATGGAGCTGAGGACCGGGCTTCGCAAGATGCTGCCGCTTCCGATCGCAGGCTTGATTCTCCTCGGGGTTTTTGGAGGCGAGCGCCAATCCCGCTCGGCCCCGAATGCCGCACAGCAAAAGGAATTGCTCCTGCGGGATTTCAAACCCCAGTCCATGCTTCACGCGCCGGTTCACAAAGTGGTCCGGGCGCGCTATCCCGTCATCGATGTTCACAATCACGTGAGTGACGCGCGATCGGCGGGGCGCGGGCACGTCCCGCCGGAGAATCTCCTCGAGATGATGGACCACTGCAATATCCGCAGGATCGTCATCCTGACAGCCGGGTGGGGTGAACAGCTTCAGCGGGTTGTGGATGAAATGGTGAAGCCTTATCCCGGCCGATTCACCGTGTTCGTCCAGCTTGACTGGACCAACCTCGACGCTCCGGACTTCGCCCAGCAAATGGTCCGGCAGATTGACGATGCGGTGGAGCGCGGGGCGCGCGGGTTGAAGGTCACCAAGGAACTGGGGCTTCGGGTGCGATACAAGTCGGGCAAGCTCCTCACCGTCGACGATCCCCGCCTCGACCCCATCTGGGCTGAATGCGGGCGGTTGGGAATTCCCGTCGCCATCCACGTCAGCGATCCGGAAGCCTTCTTCCTTCCCTTCGATGCCACGAACGAGCGTTACGAAGAACTGGTCGATAACCGCGATTGGAGTTTCTATGGTCCACAGTTTCCCAGCAAGGAGGCCATCCTGGAAGCGCGCGACCGGGTTTTTGCCAGGCATCCGAACACCACGTTCATCGCGTTGCACGTCGCGACGTGGCCGGAGAATCTGGACTACGTCTCAGACTTGCTCGACCGCTGCCCCAACGTGATGGTCGAGTTCGGAGCGCGGGAGGCGGAGCTGGGCCGCCAGCCGCGGCGCGCCCGGCGGTTCTTCCTCGAATATCAGGACCGCGTCCTCTTTGGGACGGATTTCGATCCTAGTGAGGAGATGTATCGAAACTTCTTCCGATGGCTGGAGACGGCTGACGAGTATTTCGACTACTGGAGCGCTCCGGAGCAGGGAAGGTGGAAAATTTATGGGCTGGAACTGCCCGACGAGGTTCTGGAAAAGGTCTATCATAGGAATGCAGAGAGAATTCTCAGCCAGTTCAAGGGACTGGCGGCGAAGCAAGGAGGTGGCCGGTGAAGAAGTGCTTTGGATTTGTGACGAGGAGACCGACGGGCGTTGGCCCGTTTTTGTTTCTGACTGTTGCGATTCTTGGCCTCATAGGATGTGAACCCTCACCACCCGGTGAACACGCCATGGGGTCTGCGATCGCCGTGACTTTGAATCCCGGCGGTCCGGTGGTCATTAGAACCACCACGACGGAATTTGACCTTCTCCGCTCCGGCTACGTGCAGGCTTTTCTTCTCCAGGAAGGGAAACGCCTCACGCTGGATGAACCCCAGGCTGGTGCGGAGGAATCCGGCGTTACGATGACGATCGGCGGCAAGGAGGTCGGCGACATCACTTTCCACCTCGACAGCGCCAAGGTCACGGATGCGCAGGGGAAACTCGGACCGCGCGGCAAGAGGGTTGAAGTCATTGGACGTGGCTCTGCTGAGGACAAAGGCCAGGTGGAAGTGACGTTCGCCGTGGAGGTCTACGACGATTTCCCCAATCTCGCGATTGCAAGTCTTGCCTGTAAGAACGCAGGCTCAGCCGAAATTGCGCTGGACCGTGTGGTGTTCCAGCATCATCGCCTTAATGCGGCCCTGGCCGACACCCAGGCGGCTTCTTACGATCTCTGGTCGTTCCACGGCTCGAGCGTGGAGTGGGGCAGGGACGATGTGCTCAAGATGACCAAGGACTTTTCCCGCGACAATCCCATGGGCGGCATCACGGAGCACGGCAATGGCGGCGGGATTCCCGTCGTGGCTTTCTGGACGGCCACGGTGGGCGAAGCCATCGGACACATTGAGACCTTGCCCCTGGTTCTGTCGCTTCCCGTCAAAGTGGAGAAGGACGGCAGAGTTAATGCCTCGATGGCACTCGAACCCAAAACCACTCTGAAGCCCGGTGAGGTGTACTCGACGCCCCGGAGTTTCGTCGCCGTTTATTCGGGCGACTTCTACGAGCCCCTACACCTCTACTCAGCCGCCTTGCAGCGGGAGGGATGGTCAATTCCCAAACCGTCGAACGAGGACTACAACATGAGCTGGTGCGGTTGGGGTTACGAGTTCAACGTCACCCCCGCGCAGATGCTCGGGACGATTCCGAAATTGAAGGAGCTGGGCATTAAGTGGGCGACGCTCGATGACCGCTGGTTTGAGAATTACGGCGACTGGGAGCCGCGGCCGGATACGTTCCCGGGTGATTCCATCAAGAAAATGGTGGACGATTTCCACAAGCAGGGAATCCTCGCCCAGATTTGGTGGGTCCCCATCGGAGTCGAAGACGGGGTGGGGAAGTATGCTTCGCACAAGTATGTGGTGAGCAAAGTTGTCCAGCAGCATCCCGACTGGTTGATTCTGGACAAAGAGGGCAAACCCGCGCGCATGACGCGCGGACTCGCCGCCCT
>DATKYV010000279.1:0-6018 GCA_035528275.1 Terriglobia bacterium
ATCTCTCTCTAGAGAATACCAGCCCTCCCTCACGCCGAGGCCGCCGAGTCCGCGGAGAAGAGCGACCTCACGAGCAGCCTGCTTCAAGAGGACCGTCCGCCATTGCACGCCCCCCGCCCCAAGGCCAGAACCCCCCTTGCACCCGCCGGCGTGTCCGGGTGCTCTGCACGCACGGGAAGTTCTCAGCGGTCAGCGATCAGCGATCAGCAGTCAGCAGTCAGCGATCCGTTCGCATTGCGCGGCGCTTTGGTCCTTCGCGGCCCTGCTCAGGCGAGCCGACGCAGGGCGGAGAATGGATGGCCGAAAGCTCGCGGCAGCTCGCGCGACCCGGCATGGAATCGCAGCGTTCCGGTGACGCCATGCTCATCAGCGACTTATGTATGCTGACCCCGGAATCCCGGAATCCCCTGGAATCCCCTCCTTGGGGTTGGCTTGACGCCCACCGCCAGTTGGCTTAGGTTTCGGCACAACAGCCATGAATTTGTCAAACAGACCGCCAAACCAGGCATCCGTATATTTGCCGCCTGCCTTTTGCAGATAGCGCTGTCCGCGATTTGTGGCGCCGTCCCATGCCGTATTCCCCTTGTCGTCGATTGTTACTTTACCATTCTTGCCGCCGAGGGTGAAATAGCCGGCATTGGGCCGGGCCGCATACAAGAGCGCTACCTGATGCCACGCATTGCGTTTGCCCTTCGCGTCAAGATGCCGATCGACGGAACTGGTATCGAAGTAATACTTGACGGGGTTGGTCTTCGGGTCCGCTCCTGCCGGCGGTCCGGTCCTGACCGACCCGCCTACCGAGTAAGGCACCCAGGTGAGCGGAACCGAAGCCGGCCAATTGTCGGTCAGATACCGGGCATCTTTGATGTCCTGCTTGATGTTCCAGAGTTCGAGCGTCGAACCTGGCAATGCGTTGACTGCCGTGAAGATATACTCGCTCACCTTGGCCTTGATGAGATCCACGCCGCTACGCTTGTCTATGTTGTCCGCGGGGCTGGCCAGCATTTGTGCTATAACACTCGCAAAGCCGCCGTTGACGATCTTCACCGAGCCGTCCGGCGAATCATGCAGCAACGTGCGCATGACCTTTGTAGCATCGGTGTACTTGTCCCCGGAATCGCCGGGACGGAAAATATTGCACATGCCCTGACGATGAGGCGCAAAGCTGCCATCGAATGTCACGTTTGAGCCTTTGTACATGCCATAGGTGACGCCGGTTATCCCATAGTATTCGAGCTCCGCCCTGCCGCACGGCAATCCGAACTTGTTCCGGCTGTTGCAGATCAAACCGAGGATCTTTATCTCGCCAAGATTCGCCAGCCCCGCGGCAACGGCCAGGTCCGCATCCTCATCAGGATCGTTGGCGATGTCGGCCTCGAGTATCACGAGCTGAGGTTTCGCCTTCTGCGGGCGCCCCGCGGGCTTGTCGCTCTTCTCTGCGGCCATCGCCAACGTCGTAACCAGCATCAACCCCGCCGCCACTGCTTTCACCTTCATCCAGAACATCATAACCTCCACGGTGCCGCAGCCCTGCTGGTTCCCAGCGCCTGTAGACTTGAGCTCGTACGCCGCATCGCTACACGCCCGCCGGGCTTTGCGCTTCGCTCACTCAGTATCCGTTTGTCCAGTCCAGTCGAGACGAAACTCCTTCCTGTATTCGCGCACCCAGCCTTTGCGTACAGCTATCTGGCCGCCGGAATTCTGGTGCTGGCGGGAGCCTTGGTCACCGTTACCTTTACTGTCTGTGAAGCCGCCAGCTTTCCCGCGGTATCATAGGCTTTGACCGTGAGCTCGTGCGCGCCCTCTGTCAGTTTGGCCGTATCAATGGAAGCGCCATATCTTGTCCTGTCCTCTTCACGCGCCTTGCGCTGTTGTTCCAGTTTGGCCAGACGCGTGCGGACCCAGGCCAGGGCCGGCTCCTGGCTGCGATAGAACGCCGCCCCCTGCTCGCGCTGGGCCGCGCTGCGTTTCGCCGCCGGCACCAGCAGGATCGTCAAAAACTCCTCGGTTATCCGCTGACACCTAGCTTCAAAAAGAACTCCCCTGCCTCCGACGTTCTTCAGCAGCACGGTATTGGCTCCGGGCCGCAGATCGACGGTGATGGTTTCGTTAGGCTGATCCCGCGGTCCGATAATAGACTCATGCGTCACTATCTGCCGGCCATTGACCCACACCTTCATCGGCAAGCTGCGGCCGATCGTCAACGGCAGCTTGGTCGCCGCAGCCGCGAAGATGACGCGATACAAATAAGTCGCGCCGTTCTTCCACGGCAGGCCGATGTTCGTCCCGTCGTGCCACCTGGGATGTTGGACCCAGGTCTTCCCGTCTTTGGTCGGTTTCGTCACATCCACTCCGTGTTCCGGTTCATAGTCCTTCTTGAACGCCTCCAGCCAGGATGCTGTATCCGGATAAGGCCCTAGCGCCCACCACGGCCCCTTCGCAACCAGGCTCCGCTCCCATTTTGCCTGCGCTTCCACCACCGCCGGTGTATTCAATTCGCGTTGCAGGGCTTTGATCTCGGCGCTCAGTCGGGCCAAATCCGCCTCGAGCGTGGACGTTGCCTTCAAGGTCCCATCCACACAGAACTCCACTTTGCCCGCTTTCAGGTTGGCAACCCTGGCCCCAACCGGGACGGTGCCCAAGATCTTCCTTCCCGGCCACGGAGCTTCGAATCGCTCCTTGTGGATTAAACCAACCGCCGGAACGGTGTTGTTCACCGTAAAGGCGACCTTTCCCGAATAGAGATACTTACTTGTCTTTGGCGAGTAGGGCTGGAGGATCGCGCCCGCGCTCCAACCACCAGGCAGGTAGCCGGAACCCGCCACGACCTCGATCTCATGCGGACCATCTTTCAACTTGGTCGTATCCAGGCACAGCCCGAAGGGCGCCGCATGACCGAGCAGGTTGTCTTCGCCCATTTCGACGCCGTCCACCTTGAACCGCATCCAGCGGACCGGTCTCCCTTCGGGTGCGCTGGCCAGGGCAGTAATCGTCCCCGATACCGTTTCTCCCGCTCGCGGCGACAGCACACGGATGGCACCCTTATTGTAGACGAATACCTTCGTGGTCTGTGAAGCCGCCAGCTTCCCGGCGGCATCATAGGCTTTCACCGTCAGATCGTGCGCCCCCTCCTTCAGCTTCGTCGTATCCAGGGAGGCAGCATAAGGGGCGGAACGATCCGTCCCCTTCAAGGTTGCACCCACATAGAATTCCACTTTGCCCGCTTTCAGGTTGGCAACACCGGCCGTCACCGGGACCGTGCCCGAGATCATCCGCCCCGGCCAGGGGGCCTCAAATCGCGCCTTGTGCGTCAGGAAAACCGAAGGAACGCTATTGTCCACCGTGAAAGAGATCTTCTCTGAGAAGAGATAGTCGGCCGCTCCGACCGAATAGGCCTGTTGGGCCTCGATCACATGCGGCCCATTACTCAGCCTGGTCGTATCGATGCACAGTCCGAAGGGCGGTTCATGCCGTAGCAGGTTGTCCTCGCCCATATCGACGCCATCCACATCGAAATGCATCCAGCGACACGGGATGATGCCGTCGGGAACCCTTGCCAGGGCCGTAATCGTACCCGATACGGTTTCTCCTGCCCGCGGGGCTGTGAGATTGATGGCCCCCTTGTTGTAGACGGACACCTTCACCGTCTGGGAAGCCGCCATCTTCCCGGCCATATCATAGGCTTTCACCGTCAGCTCGTGCGGCCCATCCGGGAGTTTTGTGTAATCGATGGAGGCAAAATGGGTGGCGCCAGGCAGGGGCGTTCCCGGCTGGAAAGCCCTCCTGGGAGCGCCTAGCAGGGCGTTCGCGGATAGGTCCTTGATCCCGACGCTGTCCGTTGCCTTCAGAACTGAATCCACATAGAATTCAACCTTGCTGGCGGTCATGTTGGCCACCCCCGCCGCAACCGGGACCGTGCTCTGCCGATGCTCCACAATGTCGGTGTCAGATCCCCCTGAAAGCAACCTTCCTGGCCAGCGCCAGCCCCAACCGAATTCCCGCGAGGTCCTCTTATTGATCAGGAAGACCGCCGGAATGGTATTGTCCACGTTGAAGACAACCTTCTTTGACAATAATACCAGTTCCGGGTGACGACGATCCCCCCCTATAACCTCCACCTCATGAGGACCATCACTCAGCCTGGTGGTATCAAGGTCCAATGTAAACGGCGGTTCTCCAGTCAGTATGTCGGTCTCGCCGAAATTGGCGCCATCGACCTTGAATTGCATAAAGGGATTCGGTGCATCGATCGTCGGGACCACGCTAATAGGAACGGTACCCGACACCGTTTCTCCTTCGCGCGGCGTTATGATGTTTACGGTGCTCTTCTGGGCGGGATCGAACAGGATAAGATGGATCTGCTTCCGGGCCTTGACGTAGAGTTTCGCGTCGCTCTTTTCCTCCTTGTTCAAGAACCACGTCACATCTTTGGCCGCCCAGAAGTCGGCGAGGCTGCGCTTCTCAGGAAGTCTTTCCGCTCGATCCGATACATAGAAACCGAAAGGCACGGGAGGAACGGGCACGGCGAAGACTAGGAAATTTTGCGCTCCGCCAGCGGTGGCATGATGGTTATAGAACTTGATGGTTCGGTCGTTAGTTACGGCCATGTAGTCCTCAGGCGCAAATCTGAGCTTATACAAACGTCCGGACAGCATGCGATAGTGATTCTTGCCATATGGATTACCGCCCAGACACCAATCCTCCGCGACTTCTTTCTTCTCGTCTTCCGACCTCTTCCAGCTCTTGAAATGACGCCAGGTAATTATGGTTCCAGTCGTGGGAACATCCTTTGCCGGTTCGTTCGTTGCCGTCGTAGCCGCCGGGGGCGTTGTTTTCGGGGCTTCTGCGTTCGGGTTCGTCGCGGGTCCCGCGGCCATGGCCATCGTGGCCGCCAGCAGCAATCCTGCTGCGACCGTCTTCCCCTTCATCCAAAACATCATAGCCTTAGCCTCCTTTGCCAACATTACCGCCTTGGTCGATACCGCGCTCTGGCCGGCCGTTCCGGTCAGGAGCGCTGTCATGCATTTTGCAGCCACTGCCGCCGGGGCAGCGTGTGCGGCTTCGGCCTGGAGGAGCGCGACCCGCGCCGCGCAGAATAGCTCCGCGGCGGGCCAGGCCGGGATTTCCCAAATGGCCTTGACCTGCGACCACCGCAAGCCACTTTTCTGTCATTATGTCCTGCAGCGAAGCCGCTGCAAGCGTCTTTCGCCTGACGTTCTCGCGCGGAGATGCGTGAGCGGCGGGATAGGGGGACCGCCAGCCGGGCGTGCAGCTCTGCTCACGTTCTCTGGGACGACGGGGCGAGTTGGCGGGGGTACAGCGAGCAGATCAGCTTTCTGCTGGTCCTGAAAATGGCGGACGGATAGCTGGGGATGGCCTCCATCTGATCGCCCGATAGAAGGCGTACGTCGCCATTGCCGTGGGGTTCGCGTGGAACTGCGGCTTTGCAGAGGGTTGCCGCTTCGGTACCATGCTGGACGGCTGGCGAGGATGGGGCAGCCGCGGCGGTCGACGGGCCCCGCGAGGATGCCGCCGCGCCGGCGAGACGGAGACAACGACGATGTACGTGAGCTGCTCGAGTCTGGTGTATACGCTGGCCGAGTGCCCGGACGTTCGGGACGCGGTCGGGCGGCTGAAGGGGCGTGGGTTCCGGGCCCTGGACCTGGCGGCCTTCGAGGGCTGGCAGAACGTGGATCCCTCGCGGCTGGCCGACGGGGACGAGGCGTGGGTGCGGGGCCTCGCCGAGGCCCTCGCCGCGGCGGACATGCGGGTCAGCTCGATCAACGCCGGACCCAGCCGGGCCGTCAACGACCCGGCCCTCGACGCCTTCGCGCAGTATCGGCGGGAGTACGCCGCCCTGCTGGACCTGGCCGAGGCGGTGGGGTGCGGCAACATCACCGTGCAGCCCGGCGGGAGCCTGGAGGGCCACGACGTCGCGGAGCTGCTGGCGACGGCGACGGAGCACCTGGCCGCCCTGGCCCCGCTCGGGGCGGCGCGCGGCATGACGCTGAGCGTCGA
>DATKYV010000280.1:0-2883 GCA_035528275.1 Terriglobia bacterium
TCGCCCGGCCATGATGAGTCTGATGACTTCGGAATGGCATTACATCCACGATTCGAACGGGAAATCGGAACTCTACCGATGGCGAGAGGATCCGCAGGAGAAAAACGATTTGTCTTCGTCTCCGGAATACCGGCAAATCCTGGAGGATATGCATCGGCGCCTCGAACAGCTTGCCGGCACTTCCCTGCGGCCCTGGCGTGGCCCCGAGTACCTGCTGGCTCTCGACCGGCCCGGCCACTCCTTCCTGCAGGAGGCGTTGTTCGGAAATTTGCAGGAGTCGGCCGCTCATTCCTCGCTGCCGCCGGTGGGAACCTCGCAGGCCTACTTCAAGCGCGACGGCCGTTCCTTACCAATGCACCCGCTGCCGGCGGAGGTGCAGTCTCTTCGCAGCATTCCTTACAGGTAATCACTGACAGCTTGCATTTGAAAGCATCAGGGAGCAAGCGTCGGCCGCGCCATACCCGGAATTGCTTTCGGTCGCGGTTCGATGCGATACTGCCAACAATGGGCGGAATTGCGGTTGGTGCGCGGCACCCAAGGCTCCCATCAGATATCGAGGCGGGATCGTACTCACTCTTTCCGTGTCCCAACCCTCTGGACCATTGCGCGGGTGCAAACCAGCCAGGTGGAATGGCATGAGCGAAGATCAGGAATAGCACTCATCGATTCAGAATGGCGGAGAAAGCAGAACCAACTCGAGACTGCGGGGGTCTAGGCCAGACCGCCAAAGAGGGCCGTCCCATGTCCCGGGAGCTGCTCCATCGTTTTTCCCTGCTGGGGGCCACGCTGGGACTGCTCATTGGCTTGTTCGAAGCCGCGCTGCTTTTCTATGTCCCCCGCGTGCCGACGCTCCTCCATCCCGACGTTCGTTCCGTGATCTGGTTTCTGGCGCCAGCGCTCACCTCAATGATGTTTGGATTGGCAGGGCTTGGGGCAGGATGGATTGCCGTCCGCGGCAAAGACCGCTCGCCAAGGAGGATTGCGACCCTGGCCGCGGCCCTTGTGGGTGTTGCCGGAGCCTACGTAGCCTCCGTCCTGAACTTCCTGCACGACCGGCCGGGCGATGTGGTTTCGCTCGAGAATCTTACCGTTCCGGCCCTCTGGTTCATGGTGGTGTTCGCATACGCCCTGCTGGTCGTCCACCTGGCCTGGCCCCGCGCGGCACTCATCTTCGACCTCCATACTCCGTGGCCGATCGCGATCTGGGGAAAGGGGATGGCCACGATGGCTGCGGTCCTGCTTCTGGGCATTGGTCTCTATCTGATCGGACGTTCGACGCGCCTTTCTGCGGTCGAAGCCAGCCCCTCGGCGGCGGCCCGCGGGCCCAACATCGTTTTGATCACACTCGACACCGTCCGCGCCGACCATCTTTCCACTTACGGATACTCTCGCCCCACCACACCCCATCTGGACAGCTTCGCCCGGCGCGGTGTGCTTTTTGAGAACGCCATCGCTCCCTCTCCCTGGACGCTCGCCACGCACGCTTCACTTTTCACCGGTTTGCTCCCTCACCAGCACGGAGCCGCCTGGACGTTGCCTCTGGAACCCGGCCCCCGGACTCTGGCCGACATCTTGAAGTCCCAGGGCTACGAGACCGCAGGTTTTTCCGCCAACCTCTATTACGGCCAAGGGAGTTGGGGCATGGCCCGGGGCTTTGAGGTCTACGAGGACGACAGCTTCACGCTGCGGAACAATCTTTCGGTCACTCTCGCCGGCTTGGCGCTTGCCCAGCCTGTCTATCAGCATCTCGTTCGCTACGATCTCCTCTCGCGCCGTGACGCGCGCGACCTCAACCGCGAAGTCTTCCGTTGGTTTCGCCATCGGCCGACACGCCCCTTCTTCCTGTTCATCAATTACTTTGACGCGCACGATCCCTATTGGGCACCTCCACCTTTCGATGAGAGATTCGGCTCCAATTCCAAAGATGCGATCCGCCACATGAACTCGATCGACGGGATGCAGACGAAAGATTCGCTCGAAGAGGACGAGCGCGCGTCTCTTATCAACGGCTACGACGACAGTCTGGCCTTCCTGGACGACCAAGTCGCCAAACTGATGGGAGTTCTTTCCGCATCGCCCGACTGGCCGAACACCATCGTCATCATCACTTCGGACCACGGCGAGGCCTTCGGAGAGCACGGGACATACGGCCACGGTTGGAACGTCTACCGGGAGGTCCTGCACGTCCCTCTCATCATCTTCGGCCCCGGAATCCCCACCGGCCTGCGCATTCAACACCTGGCACGTATCCACGAAATCTTCCCGACGGTCCTCGACCTGGCTCTGGGAGAAAAACCTCCTTTCCGGCGAACCAGTTTGCGCCGCTTCTGGACGCCGGGCTTCCAACCCGAAGCGTTTGATGAGGTCGCCGTATCAGAATTAGTCCCCAACCTCCACGGTCCCGGACTCAAGGCGTACATCACGCTGACGACCGGGGAATGGCAGTACCTTCAAGACTCGCAAGGCGGATCTGAGCTCTATCGCTGGACCACCGACCCCGAAGAGAAAACGAACCTCGTCGAATCGCCCGAGCTGCAGGGCGTCGTCAGCGAACTGCGCGCGCGCCTCCGCCGGCGGGTCCGCTTTTCGACCCGCCCGTGGCGAGGCTCGGAATACTTGTTCGCACTCGACCAGACCGGCTTTTCTTTCCTGCACGCTGTCGCCTTCGCGCGTGGACTCGAGACGGAGCCTGTACCCCCAGAGCTGCGGACGGGATTCGCCCAGAGCGTTTTCGGCTCCGGGAACCTGCCGTCAAGAAGGCGCCCCGCGACAAGAGACCAGGACCTGCTCCGCAGCCTCCCCTATCACTAGCCAACACGCCCTGCGGAAGCGCCTCGGGCGGGATCCTCACCCGCGGCTTGCATGCCTCCCCTCCCTATGCTA
>DATKYV010000281.1:0-17946 GCA_035528275.1 Terriglobia bacterium
AAACCAGATTTCGATCTGGTTGAGCCAGCTGGCGTGGGTCGGCGTGTAGTGCCAGTGCACGTTCGGGTGGCGTGCCCGCCAGCGATCCCGCTTGGGTTTGTGGGTGCTCAGGTTGTCCAGGATCACGTGGATCTCCCGATGGGGATAGTCGGCCACAACCTCGTTCATGAAATCCAGGAACTCGCGCCGACGCCGTCGGTGGTAATGGCCCGCCTTGACTTGCCCGGTGCTCACGTTCAAAGCCGCGAACAGCGTCGTGGTGCCGTGTCGCTGGTATTCGTGGTTGAACCCCTTCAAGGCCTGCCCGTTGGGAAGGCGCAGATAACCTTGGGCACGCTCCCGGGCCTGAATCGAGGGCTTCTCATCTACGCACAGGACCACCGCATGGTCCGGCGGCGACAGGTAAATCCCCACCAGGTCGGCCGCCTTGGCGGCAAACTGCGGGTCGGTCGAAATACACCAACTGTGTCGCCGCTGCAAGCTGATGCGGTGACGAGCCAGCACCCGCCAGACTTGGCGCGCCGACACATCACCCACGGCTCGGGCGATCCAGCGGCCGCTCCAAGTGGCATAACCGGAAGGGGGTGGTTGATCCAGCAGGGCCAGGATGCGCCGCTCCGCCTCTTCACCATAACGCCGGCGGGGGCCGGGCCGCGGTCGATCCTGCAAACCGACCAGCCGCTGGGCCGCGAAACGCCGGCGCCATTGGCTGACCGTGGCGGGGCGTACCCGAAACCGTTGCGCGAGAGCGGTGGTGGTGGCTCCCGCCGCCGCGGCCAGAATCAGCTGGGCGCGCCAAACCAGACGTTGTTCGGTGGTGGAAGCTCGAACCCAGTTCTCTAAGGTTCGTCGCTCTTCAGCGCTCAATTCAATGGGGGTTGCATGTCGCATACCCCGAGTATAGATTATGACGGCATACTGTGTCACTGAGTACTAGGGTGTTTGTGCTCGGCACGACTGAGGCCAACTGGCGGGCCTGACGAAGCAATGTTCTGCTAGTTAGTTCCCGCTACGCTCATTTCGATGTCCTGCCGTAGTCCATGCCGAGCTCAAATTCTCACCACGCTGTCCGAGCTGGCATACGAGGACTTCAGCGACTCCCCTCTGAAAGCAAACGCGGGATTCATTGCCTCATCCGCTGCTCCAGCGAGAACTGCAAAGATCGAGTGAAGTCGCGATGACCCAATCTCAACAATGGAAGACCACATTCTTATAGAATTCAGTCGCGACGGTCGCGAAGCTATGTGAAGGAAGTGCTGAACTTCGAGCACTTTGCGTGAACCGGGCATGGTCACACTTGAGACTGAACGCCTCACCCTTCGAATGTTCAGGCCCAGCGATCTTGACGCCTACGCAGAGATGTGTGCCGACCCTGACGTAATGCGGTACATCAACGACGGCCGGACGCTGTCGCGCGATGAGACCTGGCGCGACATGGCTGTCATCCTAGGTCACTGGGAACTCCGCGGCTACGGTTTGTGGGCAGTGGAGGAGCGCGCAACACACAGCCTGATCGGCCGGATCGGCCACTGGAACCCGGAAGGTTGGCCGGGGTTTGAAGTCGGTTGGATGCTCGGCCGCCGCTATTGGGGCCGCGGCTTCGCGACGGAGGGGGCCAAGGCTGCCTTGAAGTACGCATTCTCCGTCTTGAATGTCCCTCATGTAATCAGTCTGATCCATTCGGACAACACTCCTTCGATCCGCGTGGCTGAAAAGCTGGGTGAACGCCTGGAAGGCACAACGGAAGTTTCGAAGATAACCTTCCGGGTTTACGGGATTGCTAGAGACGAATATGTTTCAAGCTGAACAAGGGTTGGGCTCAGCCCCGACTTGTGGTATGAAGCATCGTGTGTTTCCGGGAGTTTGACTCGAGCTCCAGGCGAGGAGAGGTTTTTTGATGACGGATGGGCGATGTCTGATCGGCGTGGATGCGGGGACGTCGGTCGTTAAAGCGGTGGCGTTTGACCAACTCGGGAACGAAGTGTGCGTGCATGAGACGCCGATGCCGCTTCGCCAGCCCCAGCCGTTGTGGATCGAACAGGACATGGCCCAATTGTGGGAGACGGTAAAGGTTTGTCTCCGCAGCGTCGCCGCACAGCTTCAAGCATCGAAGAGGGAGATCGAGGGCATCGGCATCACCTCAACAGGAGATGGGACCTGGATCATCGATCGCGAAGGGAAGCCGGTGCGCGGCGGGATCTTATGGTGCGACGGCCGGGCCGGCAAGATCGTCGAGCGTCTGCACGCGCAGGGAATTGCCCACCGGGCCTTCGATATCTGCGGGACTTCGGTTTTCACGGGCTCCCAGGCGGCGCAACTCCTCTGGCTGCGCGAAAATGAGCCGGAGTCCTTGAAGAAAGCGCAGATCATCTTCCACGCCAAAGACTGGCTGTTCTACAAGCTCACCGGACTCATCACCAGCGACGAAACCGATGAGTCACTCACCATGCTTCGGATGTCAACTCGTCAATACGATCCGGAGCTGTTCAAGATCTTCGGCATTGACGATCTTTACTCCAAGTTTCCTCCGGTGAAGGCGACGGCGGACAACGTCGCGCCGCTCCTCGCCGAAGTCGCGGCGGAGCTCGGCCTGCCCAAAGGCGTTGCCGTCGGGTCGGGCCCCATGGACGTGGCCGCCTGCGCGCTGGGCACGGGAGCCATCGAGCACGGCCAGGCCTTGTCGATCCTCGGCACGGCGGGGATTCACGAAGTGATCATGGAGGAGCCGAACATGGAACCCCGCATGGTCGGCATGACCCTCTGCCACGGCGTCAAGGGCCGATGGATCCGCATGTTGGCGGCAATGACTGCCACCCCGAACCTCGATTGGTTTTTGAAGGAGCTGGGAACGGGATTCACCGTCGAGGCGCGGGAGGCCGGCAAGGACGTTTACGAACATCTGGAGAAAGCGGTTGAGTCCGTTCCGGCCGGGTCGGAGGGCGTGATCTTCCATCCTTACCTCTTTCCCGGCGGGGAGCGCGGGCCCTTTGTGAAGCCGACGGCGCGCGCCAGCTTTACAGGCCTGAATATGAATCACACCGCCAAACACCTCTTGCGCGCTGTTTACGAAGGTGTGGCCTTCGCGACGCTCGACTGTTATCGTCACATGCCGATTGATCCCAAGACGGTTTTCCTTTCTGGCGGCGGCGCAAATAGTCCGGCCTGGTGTCAGATCATGGCGGATTGTCTCGGCAAACCAGTGAGCGTGCCGGAAGGCTCGCAGTTCGGAGCCAGGGGAGCGGCACTGAATATCGGCATCGCCGTGGGGGCGTATCGGGACGCGCAGGAAGCTGTCGCCAAGTCGGTCAGGACGGCGCGACTCTACGAGCCTGACCAGGCAAACACCAACCTCTATCGCCAGCTTTACGAGGTCTACCAACAAACGGCAGAAAGACAGATGGACCTTTGGGACCTGCGCGCCCAGATCATCGGCAGGATGCAGTGAAGATGGCTGAAGAAAAACACTCGACCCTGAAGCGGGAAATGATCGAGAAGTGCCGTCAGCTGGAGAAGCTTGGATACTTCATCGGCACGTGGGGAAACATCAGCGTCAGAGTTCCCGAGGGGTTTATTGTCACACCGAGCCGGGTGGAGTACGCAGTGATTGAACCACACGATTTCGTTACCGTTTCTCTTGATGGAACGGTCCTTGCGGGACACCGCCTTCCCTCCTCGGAAAGCGAAATTCACCGCGCTGTGCTCAATAAGAAACCTGACGTCGGCGCCGTCATCCACAGTCATTCACCTTACGCCACGGCGGTATCTTGCCTGCATCAGACAATGCCCGTGTTCGTCGAGGACATGGCGCAAATCATCGGGGGAGAAGTCCATTGCACCCGGTACGTCCCGGCCGGCCAGCACAAGAAAATCGCGGAAGAAGTTGCGATCACCATCGGCGAGGAGAACGCTGTGCTGCTCGCCAATCATGGCATGATGTGTTGTGGCCGCAATCTGGAGGAGGCCCTGGTCGCCAGCCATATCCTGGAAAAAGCTGCCCTGATGATGCTGGCGGCGGGGGGCGCCGGGAAAGTTGTCCCGATTCCGGAAGAATACGTCCGCTCGGAGCGCCATCGGTTCCTCCATAAGTACGGAACGGCTCAGGACGCGCCGTGAACAGTGGAAGCATCGGCAATGCTCCCGCGAAGTGGAGAAGCTCGCCTCATGTTGACCGCATGGCTTGATCATGTTCGCAAAACCTACAGCTCGGCGATCGGCCGGGACCGTTGGGATCTCGTGACTCCAGCACTCATCATGGATCTGGATGTGGTCCGCCGGAACATCCAATTCATGATGCAACGTCTCTCCACAATGAAAGCCAAATTGCGGCCGCACGTGAAATGCCAGAAAAGTCCGGAGCTGGCGCGCTTGCAGGTGCAGGCGGGTGCGATTGGAGTGTGCACAGCGACGGTCTGGGAAGCGATGGTCATGAGTTTATCCGGCGTGGAAGACGTGATGATTGCCAACCAGGTCGGGGGCAAGGAGAAAATTTCGGCACTGGCGAAGGCCGCGAGGAATGGCCACTTGACGGTCGCGATCGATAATCCACGCAATGCGGAAGATCTTTCCAACGCCGTGCAAGCGGCAGGAAGCAAGTTGGACGTGGTCATTGAGGTCGACGTCGGCATGGGGCGGGGCGGAGTCCGCTCGGCCGAGGAGGCCGTCACCCTAGCTCAGGACGTGGCAAAATTGCCCGGCCTGCGCTTTCGCGGCGTCCAGGGATACGAGGGCCACTGCATGTTGGAGCCCGATCGCTCGGTCAGGATTCAAAAGGCTCAGGCGGCGATGGATTACTTGGGGACGGCAATCGATCGATTGGCCGCTGCGGGTTTCGAATGCGAAGTCGTCTCGGCGGGAGGAACCGGCACCTACGACATCACGGGGAATAATCCTCGGGTCACTGAGATCCAAGCCGGGTCTTACGTGTTCATGGACAACTTCCACGGGAACCTGGTTCCAGGGTTTTCGCGGGCCCTCACGGTCCTCGGGACGGTTGTGATTCAGCACGGGAAGACCGTCGTCCTCGACGCCGGGCGCAAGTCCGTCGGTATTGATTTTGTGCTTCCCACCATGATCGATTACCCGTTCTACCAGGCTCGCTATTTCGCCGAGGAACACGCCCTGTTCGATGTGGACGATCGCTGCCGCTTGAAGCTCGGCGACACGGTGGAGCTGACTCCGGGTTACGCCCCAACCACCGTAAACCTCTACGACGCCTACCACGTCGTCGAGAAGGACGTTGTCGTGGATATCTGGCCGATCTTTCCCCGTGGGGCTGGCCATGGCGGGCTGCTGACCGGCTGAAACAGCACGAAGGGAGGATTTGAGATCATGAAAACTGCTCCCTCTCATGTCTCCAAGGTTGAATTCGAGAAACTGTTTGAGCGAGTCTGTAATTGGGGACGTTGGGGACCGGACGACGAACGAGGTGCGCTGAATTACATCACTTCCGAGCAGATTCGCAAGGCGGCCGGCCTGGTTCGGTCGGGGCGCTCAGTCTCCATGGAGGTCCCCATCAACACCGTCGCCGGTCCGGACAATCCCCGCCCGGCCGTGCACTACATGGTCCAGGGCTACGATATCCAATCGGATTTGGGAGAACCTCAATTCTCAACCGATTTTCTGGCGAGCGAGTTTCACGGCGATTGCCACACCCACATCGATGCGTTGTGCCATATCGCTTACAAGGGAAAGCTATATAACGGAAAGCCGACGAGCGCCGTGACTTCTCACGGCCCGCTGATTCAGGACATCACCGCTTACGCTCACGGAATCGTCGGCCGCGGTGTATTACTGGATATTCCGCGACTGCGCGGAGTCAAGTGGCTGGAACCGGGCGAGGCCGTCACCAGGGCGGAACTTGAGGCGGCAGAGAAGGCCCAGGGAGTCCGTTTGGGCGAAGGAGATATCTTCATCTTCAGGACCGGTCATCACCGGCGGCGGCTGGAATTGGGCCCCTGGAACAACGGATATGACGGGGAGGGCAAGGCTGGCTTGCACGTCGATACCATTCTCCTCCTCCACGAGCGGAAGGTGGCGGCATTCTTTCCGGACGGAGACGGAGAAACGGTCCCAAGCAACGCAGAAGGGATCGCTTATCCCATCCACGCTCTGCAAATCGCCGCCATGGGGATGGCGTGCGCCGACAGTCTGCAGTTCGAAGAGTTGGTGAAGGTTTGTGAGGAGGAAAGGCGTTGGGAATTTCTTGTCGTCGCAGCTCCCCTGCGGTTGCCACGCGGAACTGGTTCACTGTTCAATCCCATCGCGATTTTCTGATCTGAAAGGCGCGGAACGAGCGCGGACAGGAGGAGGCTTATGAAATTGCATCTCGGAATCAACAACATCTACGCCGCCAAGCGTTGGCCCGAACCTGATGAATGGGGCAAGCAGGTGACCCAGCGCTGGGGCTTGAAGTACGTCCAGTTCTGCTTTGACCTGCTTGATCCGCGCTGCAGCGCGGAGGCCCGGAAGGCTATGGCCGCGAAGGTGCGGGAAGCCGCACAGAAATACGGATTTGAGATTCACAGTGCATTTATCGGGGTGGGGGCGTACATCTACAACCTGCTTCTTCACCCGTTCCCCGAGCTCCGAAAGGACGCTCTGGAATGGTGCAGGCTCGCTTCGATCACCGCTGCGGAACTGGGGGCCAAGGGGGTCGGAGGCCCCATCGCGGCCGCCAGCATGAGGGACTACCGCGACCCGAGCAAGCGGAAATTCCTCCGCGACACCCTCGTGGAAGGTATGCAGACGCTTGCGCGTTATGCTGCCGACCAGGGTCTGAAATTCGTCTGCTGGGAACCCACGCCGATCGGCCGTGAGATGCTCATCCATCTGGACGAAGCAAAGGAACTTTACGAGCGTTTCAACGAGAACACGCCCATCCCGATTTACTACATCCTCGATGTGGGACACCAGTGCAGCTACGAGGTAACGGGCAAGGATCGAGACACCTATCTTTGGCTGCGCGAACTGGGCAAACTCTCGCCGCTCGTCCATCTCCAGCAGACCGAAGCGGACTGGGACAGGCACTGGAGCTTCACCAAAGCGAACAATGCGAAGGGCGCCATCCGGATGGACAAGGTCGTCGAGGCCCTGGAGCAATCTGGAGCCGAAGAGGTTTATCTCTTCCCCGAGTTGATACACCCGTTTGAGTTCGAGGAAGACAAGCTGTTGGAAGAATTGGACGAGACTTACGCCTATCTGAAACAGTTCGTGAGCGTGCCTGCTCTACCGTGAAGCGTTCTTCCGGCGGCGGAGTTTGCAGTCGCGCGGAGACGACGCGCCGCCTTCCCGGAGAGAGGTGTTTCCTCAAAGCGCGCCGAGGAGAAATCAGATCCGTGAAAAAACTGATCAACGACCACGATGCTGTCGCCGCGCAAGCGATCGAGGGCTTGGCGCTGGCCTATCCACAATACTTGCGGAAGCTGGATGGTGTGATGGCGGTGGTGCGGCGGGACGCGCCGGTGGCCGGCAAAGTCGCAGTGTTGACGGGCGGCGGCAGCGGCCACGAGCCCATGTTTGCGGGCTTCGTCGGGCGCGGCTGGGCGGACGGGAGCGTTGCCGGGAATATTTTCACCTCGCCGCCACCCCCGCCCATTTATGAAGCCGCGAAGGCGATTCACGGCGGCGCGGGCGTGCTGTTTCTTTATGGCAATTATGCCGGCGACGTGCTCAATTTCGATATGGCGGCGGAAATGCTCGCGCAAGAAGATATCCGGGTCTCAACCGTCCGCATCACGGACGACGTCGCCTCGGCCCCTCCCGAGAGGCGGAGCGAGCGCCGCGGCATCGCCGGCGATTTCTTTGTCATCAAAGTTGCATCGGCCAGGGCGGAGGAAAAAGCCGGGCTGAACCAGGTTACGGCGGCGGCGGAAAAAGCCAACGACAACATGCGGAGTATGGGAGTGGCTCTCTCGTCGTGTGTCATACCTGCCTCGGGTCGGCCGATCTTCGAGATCTCTGAAAACGATATGGAAATCGGCATGGGTTTGCACGGCGAGCCGGGTGTCCAGAGGCGGCCAATCCTTCCCGCCGACGAAGTGGCCGGGGACATGATGAAGAGAATCCTTGCGGACCTTCCGGCCAAGGGAGGCGACGAAGTGGCTATTCTCGTTAACGGCTTGGGCGCGACGCCGCTCTCTGAACTCTTCATCATGTTTCGCGCTGCCTGCCGTTGTCTGAGCGACGCCGGCCTGTCTATAGTGCGGACTTATGTCGGCAACTTCGCTGCTTCGCTTGACATGGCCGGGTGCTCTTTCACTGTGATGTGCCTGGATTCCGAGCTGAAGCGGCTATTGTTGGCTCCCGCGGAGTCGCCCGCATTCGTGCAAACGGCCTGAATTCCGTGATAGGTTGTTTTCCTCGAGAACCCATCAAATGCCCCCCAACCGTATGAATGCCTCAGACCTTCGCCAGATGCTCGCCTATATTGCCGAAACCATGGCCCGCGAAGAGGCATACTTGACTTCCCTCGACTCCGCGATCGGCGACGGCGACCACGGGATCACAATGCGCTTGGGCTTCCAAGCTATCCGGGAGAAGGTGAATGGCCTGGAGGAGGGGGCGGGCGTGGATGCCATCCTGCGCGAAGCCGGGTTCGCCTTCATGGGCGCGACAGGGGGAGCGATTGGCGTCTTGCTGGGGAAGATGCTGATGGCCGCGGGCGCCGCGCTAAGAGGGAAGCAGGAAATCGGCGGTGCGGAGCTTCGGCCCCTTCTTAGCTCGATGGAAACAGCTCTCGTTGCGGCGGGCAAAGCGAAGCCCGGCGACAAGACCCTCCTGGACGCGGTTCACGCGGCGAACGAAGCGCTCGTCGGAGAGGTGCAGCCCGACCTTCTGAGCGCGCTCACAAAAGCCAGCGAAGGTGCGTGCCGCGGCGCCGAGAGCACAGCCCAGATGCCTGCCCGGATCGGACGCTCCAGCCGGCTGGGTGATCGAGCGCTGGGAAATCCCGACCCGGGGGCAACCTCCTTTGCCATCATCCTGCGCGCCATGACGGCATGGCTTCAAAAGCAATCTCCCTCCGCAGATTGATCCCTCCCTCCGCCCCGATGTCGGCGCCGCCTGCGCGGAGGTTCGCACGATATTGCCAGGGGGGTACGATTCTAGCCTGCTACCTGAAGAGAGGTGCGAATCAACTCCGCAAAGTTTTCGGCCTCCAGGGCGGCGCGGCCAATGAAGAGGCCATCGGTCCCGCTTTCCAGTACCAGAGACGCGGCGTTGCGGAGATTGACGTCTCCGCCATAGATTACCGGCACCAGGGCGGCAGCGCTCGGGCCCAGCATCTCCTCCAGCGTGGCGCGGATGTGATTCTGAACCTCGCGGACGTAATCCATTCCGATATCCGCGCCGTCCGCGCCAATGGCCCAGACGGGCTCATAGGCGACGATGAGATGAGACGCCCAGGATGCCTCCACTTCCGCGAAGACCCTCCGCACTTGGTTCCTCACCGTCTCCCTGCCGACTCCGCGCCTTTTATCCTCGGACGGCTCCCCGACGCAGACCAACGGCCGGAGCCCGTGGCGCAGCGCGGCATGCACTTTGCGATTCACGTCCGCATCGGTCTCGTTGAAGTACCGGCGCCGCTCCGCGTGACCGAGTTCCACCAAGTCGACACCCAATTCCTGCAGCATAAGGGCGGAGATCTCGCCCGTGTAAGCACCGCGCTCGGCCCAGTGCATGTTTTGGGCTCCCACCCACAATCTGCCTTCGCTTGCTCGCTTGACGGCCTCGATCGCGGTGTAAGGAGGGATGACGAAGACCTGAATCGCGTCGGAGCGTCCGAGTCCCTCCAGCAGCCCCAGCAGCCGGCGGGTGTAGTCCACGGACTCCCGGATCGTCTTGTTCATCTTCCAGTTGGTGCCCAGAAGCAGTCGGCCGGTTCTCATCGTGTCTTCTCACCCGGGGCCGAGATCTTGCGATCGAGTTCTTCCAGTTCCCGCATGCGAGCGACTTTGGGCCCTGAGCGGCCGGGCTCGAACTCGGATCGAATCCAGGCGGTGGCAACGACCCTGGCGAGCTCCGGTCCGACCACTCGTGCGCCCATGGTCAGGACCTGCGCGTCATTGCTCTTGCGGAGCCGCTCGGCGGAGTACACGTCGTGACACACCCCGGCGTAAACCCCTTCGACCTTATTCGCGATCATGGCCATGCCCAGTCCCGTGCCGCAAATCAGCACGCCACGATCGAACTCCTTGCTGGCGATCCGGCGCGCGAGGTTGTAGCCGACATCCGGGTAATCCACTTTCTTGCTTCCCAGCAGATTGAGGTCTTCCACTTCCACCCCGAGAGACCGGAGATGCTCGGTGAGAATCTTCTTTAGCTCGATTCCGGCATCGTCACTATCGATGGCCACGCGCATGCTCGCTCCTTTCGTTGATTACAACTTTTCGGCCTCGCCGAGCCTTCGCGCTTTGAACCTCGGTTTTCAACCGCCATTTCACGATCCACCCGAGGCCCGAACCGGGACGACGGGGATTCGGCGAGGTCAGCTTTCGCTCTTCGCAAGATTCTACGCTGGCCCCCTTTCGCTCTTCGCCTGCGATGGGGGGCGCTTTCTGGGAACGGTTAGAGTATATTCCGGCCAAAGGGAATTGCCACCCGCGAATTCTGGGGCTGCATCCCATGATGAAGATTTGGGTTCAAGATTCAAACTGCACCACTACCCGCACGGGAGAAGCCTCCCAGTAAGCCTCGGCCAGCAGAATTCGATTCCAGCCGAAGGGAGTTTCACTCTGTCATGGCTAACTGCGGGACTCTCGTGTGGAATAGGCGGCGGGATTGGCGGTTACACGTGGCTCGCGGCTCGGGCGCAAGCAGCGAGCTGAGCTCCAGCCCCACCGCTAAGCGTCGGTAAAATCGATCATGACCGGCCGGGTGCGGAAGCCGCGAGTCTGGATGGCGTCGTATGTGAAACCCGCAAGAAGCCACCCCACCCCGGCAATCTTGGCCACGGGGGGAAGGTTCCAGACGATCCAAAGACAGAATAAGCAACCGATGGCAGGTGCGACCGCGTCAATCACCAGTTTTCGGTTCCTTCCCACCTGCGGCGTGAGATAGAACTGGCGCAGGGCGGCGACGTTTACCGTGGCGAACGTGAGGAACGCGCCGAAGTTGATGACTTCTCCGGCGAATTCAAATTTGAAGAACAGCGAACCGATGAAGGCCAGAATCCCCATCAACCAGATGTTGTAAGTGGGAGTGTTGCGCTTGGGATGAAGGTAAGCGAATACGCGGCGCGGCAGCACATTGTCGCGCCCCATACCGAAGAGCAACCGTGCCGAGCCCACCTGGCCTGTCAGGCCGCTGCCGAGGTTCGCCAAGACCAGCAGGAGAGCCATGGCTTGAAACAGCGGGGTCCCACCCACCACACCCGTGACATCCATAAAGGCGGTCTCAACGTTGGAATAAGTCTGGTAGTCGGGCCAGACACGCTGGCCCAGATATACGAGAGAGCCGCCGAAGAACCCCGTGAAAAGGCAAACGAGGACTGTGGCCCACAAGACGTGAGCCGGTTTCTTCACGTCCTCCGCCAAAGTAGCCACACTATCCACGCCAATATAAGTCAAGGCGGCAAAGGCCGTGGCTCCCGAGAGTGCGCCGAAGTCGAAGGTCTTGGGGTTGTAGAACGGTTCCAGGGAGAATACCCCGCCCCAGCCCTGGTTAATCAAAAGATATCGAACCGCGAGTACGTCATAGCTGACAAGCACGATTCCCATGAAAGCGAGAAGGATCCGATTTGTCCAGGCGGTGGTACGGATGCCGCGCAGATTCAGGAAGGTCATCGTGCCGGCGAAGGCCACCGCGCTCAGCACGTAGGGAACCTGTGGGAACAACCGCTGGAGGACCAACGTCCCGTATATGACGCAGAAAAGCGGGATGAACAGATAGCAGAGGAGCATGGACCATCCGGTCATGAAGCCTGCGTGGGGATGCAACCCGCGTCCCACGAAGGTGTAAGCAGAGCCGGCCGCGGGGTAAAGAATCGCCATTCGACCGTAGCTGATGGCCGTCAGCGCCATGGCGATCATGGCGATCAGGATCGTGTCCACACAATGCCCGTAGGAAAGCACGGAAGCCAAGCCAAAAACCGTTACCGGCGCGCTTGGCGTGACGGCGACGATGCCGTAAAAAATCAGGTCCCATAAGGAGAGAACTCGACGCAGACGTGGAACCGCAGCTTTCGAACTTGATTCGACTCCGACCGAAGATTCAGTCACTAGTTCCACCTCAGAACTTGGTGGGCACAAGCCCACCGGTGATATCCTATCCCCCAATCAGCTTTGGATGGCCCTGGAGACCGTGCTGATGCGTACGCTATATCGGAATTGTCCGACCCGCTTGCGGCCCGCTGGGCGTAGCCCCTCACGCCAGCTGGCCGCCATCGACAAACAACAGGACCCCGTTCACGAAATCCGAATCGCGCGAGGCGAGGAAAGTCGCCGGGCCGGTGATGTCCTCGGGCTCGCCGATTCTTCCCAGCGGGATGACGGTCTCGTATTTTTCTTTGAAGCCTGGATGGCTAAGGACCCACTCCGAAAGCCGGGTACGGATAAACCCGGGCCCCAGGGCGTTGGAGTAAATACCGTAGCGTCCAAACTCGCGCGCCAGCGTCTTGGCCAGCAGGTAGACGCCGGCCTTGGAGATGTTATACGGAGCGAGTTCCGCCTCGGCGTCCCAACTATTCGTCGAGGCCATGAAAACCATCTTGCCGCGGCGCTGCTTGATCATGTGGGGGACGACGGCGCGCGCCACCAGGAACGACCCTTTGACGTTGGTATCAACAATCCAGTCGAAGAGCTTCGTGGTTGTTTTCAAGAACGGGGCCGGCTTGGCGACACCGGCAATCTGCATCAGCACGTCGATTCGCCCGCACCCGCGGATGGCTTTCGCCACCATGCGGTTCACCTGAGCCTCGCTGCGCACGTCGCAATCCAGAGTGCGGACACTTCCGCCCTCCGCGGCAATTTCCCGCGCCGTGCGGCGAAGCGCCTTGCCGTCCAGGTCGGCAATCACCAGAAGTGCGCCTTCCCGCGCCAGTCGCACGGCGATGGCCTTGCCGATTCCGCGGGCGCCGCCTACGACCAGAGCGACCTGATTCTGGAAGCGGTTGGGGATGAGATCGGGTTGGACTTTGGGCCTTGTGGGCTTACTGGTTAGTTTTGCCAAGAATCATCCTCTTATGAAATCGCGCGCGAGTATAGTGGCAGGGCTTCACCGGCGTCAAGAAATTCTCTGCACGCCCCCGGCGCCGGTGCGCGGCCGCGGCCTCCCGACGGCCAAACCGCGTGTTCCATGCTGTGATACTCTTGCAACAAAAGTAATCCTGAATCCTTATAGATTGGGATGGCGGGACGGCGTTATGAAGAGCGCGAATCGTGTGCGAAGCTCTTGGCGGCGGCTCGTGCTGTGATCAACCTTGAATTCGAAATCATCTGCCGGAATGTTTCGGCCGCCGGCACACCCTGCCCCGGGCGCCCGCACGAAATCGAACCAGAGGAGGGAAGGACATGACCGAGTTGCGCTTTGCGATGTTTGGGGCGCATTTCTGGGCGCGGTTTCAGCTCGCCGCGTGGTACGAGTTTCCGGAGGCCAAGTGCGTCGCTCTGTATAACCGCACGGTTTCCAAAGCGGAAAGGCTAGCGGAAGAATTCGGCGTTCCCGCTGTCTACGGCGACGCCGAAGAGCTCCTGGCGAAGGAAAAACTGGATTTCGTGGATATCTGCACCGATGTCTTCAGCCACCAGCGGTTTACGGAAATGGTGGCGCGGCATAATCTCCCGATCATCTGCCAGAAGCCCATAGGCCCCTCCCTGGCCGTCGCCCGGCAGATGGTGAAGACCTGCCGGGAAGCCGGAGTGCCTTTCTACATCCACGAAAACTGGCGTTGGCAGCATCCGATTCGGGCCCTCAAGGAGGTTCTCGACCAAGGCACCATTGGAAAGCCGTTTCGCGCCCGGCTCACGATGGTCTCGGGCTTCCCCGTATTCATCAACGAGCCGGCGCTGAAGGACTGGGAGGAGTTCATTCTCTGGGACATGGGAACGCACATCCTTGACGTCGCGCGTTTCCTGTTTGGAGAAGCTGACCGATTGTATTGCCAGGTTCATCGGATTCATTCGGATATTAAGGGGGAGGACATCGCGACGGTCATGATGCAGATGGGAGGAAAGACCACCGTCCTCTGCGAGCTGGGGTACGCCGAGAATTATCTTGAGCGGGAGCGATTTCCCGAGACGTTCATCTTTGTCGAGGGCGATAAGGGCTCGGCGGAGCTGGCGCCCGACTACAGTATTCGTGTAACGACCCGGGAGGGAACGCATTCCAAGCGCTGTCCGCCTCCCCAATTCAAGTGGGCTGATCCCGACTACATGGTCGTGCACTCGAGCATTGTCCCCTGCATCGGCAACCTGTTGCGGGCGCTGAAGGGCGAGGGCCCCGCGGAGACCACGGGCGACGACAACCTCAAGACCATAATCCTGACTTCGGCCGCCTATGATTCCGCACGCAGCGGGCAAGCCATTGACTTCACCTCTGCCAAGAAGGAGGCCGCGGCGTAAGGGATGGCGCGGCGAGGAGCGACGATGCGGCTTAAGGGGAAGACAGCGATCGTAACGGGCGGAGGTGCGGGCATTGGCCGGGCGGTGGTGGAGTTGTACGCCCGCGAAGGGGCCAGCGTCGTCATCGCGGAGATCGCGGCCGCGACGGGCGAAGCCGTCGCCCGTGCGGTTTCCGGCTGCGGAGGCAAGGCCACCTTCATCCGCTGTGATGTCTCGCAAGCGCCGCAGGTGAAGGCGATGGTCGAGGAAACTCTCCGCCAGTACGGGGGCGTGGACATCCTGGTGAACAACGCCGCCGTGCAAATGCACGGCGCGGACGCTCGCGCTCATGAGCTGGCGGAGGAGGTCTGGGACCGGACCATGGCCATCAACCTCCGCGCCGTCTGGTTGTGCTCGAAGTATGTGATACCTGCGATGTTCCGTCGCGGCGGAGGCTCCATCATCCACATTTCTTCGCCAACGGGCTTGACCGGTTGCGCCCCGGCATACACGGCCTATAGCACGAGCAAGGGCGGCGTCTTCGCGCTCACCAAAATAATGGCTGTCGACTACGGGAGCGACAACATTCGTGTGAACGCCATCGTGCCGGGGACGACCGACACCCCGATGATCGCCAGCCTTATTTCGGCCCGCCAAGTCCGGGCCCGTCTGGAGGCCAAGTCCCCGCTCGGCCGCCTGGGCACGCCGGAAGACGTCGCGCCGCTCGCGGTGTTTTTGGGCTCGGACGAGTCGCGCTATTGCACCGGCGGGTTCTACATGGCGGACGGCGGGATGCTGGCGACCTGAGGGCGCAGAACACCATTTCAACCGCAGAGAACTGGAATTGCGGACGCACGGGCTTCAGGGGCTTGGCACCGTGTGATGGATATGAGTGTCGGCGGTCGAACTCCCGAAGCGCCGCCGGAACTCCAGTGGCGTCATGTGGACCGTCTTGCGAAACACGGATCCGAAATAGCTTTGATCGCAAAAGCCCACTTCCTGGCAAAGCTGCGCGATCGGCTTGTCAGAGGTGACCAGTAAGGCCTGCGCCTTGGCAATGCGGAAGTGGTTCAGGTAGGAAATGAAGGATTGCCCGGTGACGTGCTTGAAGAGCCGCATGAAATGCGGCTTGCTGATTTCCAGAAGCGCCGCAGCGTCCTCCACGCTGATTGCCTGGCTGTAATGCACTTCCAGGAACTCGAACAAGGGAGCGATGCGCCGGTCGGCTTCTTGTTTCCGGTTTCCCAGCCGGCGCGTGCCCAGATAGGGCGAGTAATGATTCGCCAGCAGAATCACGATCATTTTCAGATAGGTGCGCGCCGAAAGGCGTGCCAGACTGGTTTGCGCCGGCAGGGTGGCGTGGATTCGCTGGATGAGCTTGAAAACCTCGGCGGGAATCCTCGTGCGGGCCCGGACGACGTGCGGAAACTTCGCTTCCTGGAGATAGAAGGGCAACAGGAATTCAGCCTGCCCTCCGTTCGCTCCCGCCTCGCAGACGACCTCGGGCATGAAGAAGAGGGTGGCCATGCGGGGCTGTGTTCGGGTATCCCGCCACATGCGGTGATAGGGGGAAGAGCCCACGACAATGAGCTCGCCCTCTTTACAGCGGAAGACGCGTTCAGAGACCTGGCAGGAAATCTCCCCGCTCAACACGTAGGCGATTTCGAAGTAGTCGTGGCGGTTCATACGAATGGGCTGGCCCTCGCCAAACACCTGATAGATCACGGCGACCGGCAGGGAAGGGTCGAATGGCCAGACATGGACGCCGTCAGCGCGGATTTGTGGCGCGATGATAGCGTGCGTGTTCTCCCACCGAAGATTCGCCGCGAGGCGCACGGAAGTCTCCACCCTGGATTTTGAGGCCCCAAACGTCTGATTGCATAATAACAAAAACCCGCGCGCGGGTCAAACCCCGGATGCGTGCTGACTCCCAAGGCGTCGTCGCCGCGCCCGCTCCGGCGGCCCGGACTGGACCCCGGCCCGGCAGGGTCATCAAAAAGGTCGGCTCCACAGATTATGAGTTCCTGATTCATCGCATGAGCCGGGCGCCCCTGGGGGGCGCGCACCCTGCGGTATCGGTTGGGGATGATATTTTTGCAAGAAAATTTTTCTCAATCCTTATAGAAACGCCCCCACATTGGACTTATAACAACGCCTGAATGTAGAGGGAGCGACAACTATTAACCATCTACACCAAGCGTCGGACGGGTAGAGGAGGCAATTACCAATGCTAGGCAAATGCCGCAAGGGGATTCCATCCCTCATCGTATTTCTGGGGCTTGCCCTGTTCTGTGGGCGCGCGCCTGCGCAGATTACTACGGGAGAAATGAGCGGTACGGTGACAGACTCTTCCGGCGCCGTAGTTCCGGAAGCCACTGTCACGGTCACAAGCGAAATGACCGGAGCGATCCGTACCGTGGAAAGTGGGTCGGGTGGCGAGTTTGTAGTCACCGCTCTGCCCCCCAGTACGTACACCGTTAAGGTGGAGAAGGGTGGCTTCAACGCTTCCGAGCGGAAGTCCATCGTCTTGACGGCCAACCAGCGCGTCGCCCTCGGAAACGTCGAGCTGACGGTGGGTCAGGTCACGCAGACTGTAGAGGTCATGGCGCGGAGTGAAGCCATCAATACGGAGAGCGCCGATACCATCGGATTGCTCTCCAACATCCAGGTGGAAAACCTTGGCACCAAGGGACGCGACGTTATGCAGCTGCTGCGTGTGCTGCCTGGCGTGACCACTCTAACGGTTGTCCCTTGGGGCGAGATTTCCGACACCGATCCTGCCGGCACGGGCTCGAACGGCGGGCAGTTCGGGAGCTTCACGCCGGGGGTGGGCGGCGCTCGGCTCTTCTGGAACACCGTTACGGTCGATGGCCAGGTGGGCTCCAACCCGGACTTCCCCGGACTCTTCATGGCGACCACGAGCATGGACGCCGTCTCCGAAGTGAAGGTAGTATCCAACAACTACACCGCAGATTACGGTCGCAACCCCGGCTCCACGATTGCGATCGTGACCAAGTCCGGCACCAAGAATTTCCACGGGACCATATACGGCTTCAAGCGCCACGAGAAGTTGAACGCCAACGACTTCTTCAACAACCGGAACGGCTTGGAAAAGCCAATCTACAGGTTCGGTACGGTTGGCGGCGCAATCGGCGGACCCGTGTACATCCCTGGGAAGTTCAACGTCAACAAAGACAAAATATTTTTCTTCTATTCCGAGGAAGACTGGCGGATCAAATCGCCATGGGGACGGAATAGGGTAACGGTTCCAACCGCGTTAGAGCGGGCGGGTGATTTCTCCCAAAGCGTCTTTTTGGGGACCGATCCACTCGAGCCCGTCACGGTGATCGACCCGACGACGGGGCAGCCGTTCCCGGGCAACGTCGTCCCGGACAACCGGCTCAATTCTCAG
>DATKYV010000282.1:0-18863 GCA_035528275.1 Terriglobia bacterium
GGCGACCGCTGGTCCACCTTCCGCTATTTCTACGACTACGCCAACGGCTGGCTGGGCGACTGGTGCGTTCACCTGCTCGACATCGTCCAGTGGGCGATGAACGTGGACGGGCCGACGGCAATCACCGCCTCCGGCTCCAAGTTCTATTTGAAGGACAACAGCGACACCCCCGACACGCTGCAAGTGACCTTCGAGTATCCCAACTTCATCTGCGTGTACGAAAACCGTCTGGACAACGGAAACTCGATGTTCGACAAAGATTACGGCATCGTGTTTCACGGCACGGACGGCACGATGTTCGTTGACCGGGAAGGATTCGAGGTCTTCCCCGAGAACCGGGAAGGCGTGTTTGGCGCCAGCACGCGAACCAAACCCGTGCCCCGCGCTCCCAACATGAAAATGGACCGTGTCAACGACGGGCTTTTCGACCACGTCGCCAACATGCTGGAGTGCATGAAGACCCGCAAACTTCCGGCGAGCGACATCGAGATCGGGCACCGCACCAGCAGCGCCTGCCTGCTGGGGAACGTCGCGCTACGCTCCAAGCAGCGGATTGTCTGGGATGTTGCCAAGGAACGCTTAGTGGAGGGTGGTCCGGCGGCTGAAAAACTCCTGAGCCGTGTGTACCGCACCCCCTGGAAGCTGACCGTGTAGGCAGGGTCGGAAATGTGGTGCGGAGGATTCGCAGCGTGGGATCCGCGCCCCTAAGGCAGTGAGGTGACGTAGATTCCCACGGAATCCCCGGTCTCCCCGTTGGGGGCAATGAAGGCAACAGTCCTCTGGCCGTCACTGGAAAGAGAGAAGATGGGCCTGCCCTTCGCCGGCACGGTCATTTGCCAGAACTCTTCCGGCGAGGTCAAGCGCTCCACTTCGCCGTTGCAGAAGCAATAGATCGCCAAGTCAGCCTCCTGGCCCAGGCTGGCAGAAGTGAAGATGATCTCTCCGTGCGGCCCGGTGGTCTGCCCCTGGATGCGACCGAGCGCCGGCGTTTCGCCCTCTGCAGGCCGCCTGCCCTGCACGGGCTGGGACGGGTCACCCTGTAAGAAGCCCACTTCGACCATTTCGCCTTCAATGGCCACCAGGAGCATCTTGACCGGCGCTTCGTCCGGCCGCGCGGGAAGGACTTCAACGACGTCGGCCGGGTCCGGCGCCGGCATTAACTCCTGGAAGCTCTTGATCGCCACCGCCCGGAAGAACTGCTCGATAACCGCCTCAATGGGCGTGCCCCGCAGGACGAAGACCGCCTCGTCACGGCTGACCATGGCGGGAGTGAGCAGGTCCTTCGGGGTCAGATGCAATTCCGCCGGCAAGGACACGGTTCGGAGACCCTGCGGCGTCCAAAGAAACAGTCCTGTGCCCGGCTTCGATCCCCCCGTGCGGGCGGCGAACAGGACGTTCCCCGCCGAGCTGATGACCGGGGCCGAGAATTCCAGGAATGTGGCGTCGGGAACGCCGGGCACAGAACCGCCACTACTTACGATGGCCAGGCTGTTGCCGCTTTCCCAGCGGATGACCGCGGAAGACGGCACATCGTCGCGAAGAGTAGCCGTAAAGGCCAAGGCTCCGGCGTTGTTCAGGCTAGGCGCGCTGAAGGATTCGTAGGCGGCTTTGGGCACCGGAGAGCGAAGACCTTCAAAAGCCACGACATCGAACGTCACTCCGGTGGAGCGAATCACCGCCCGCAGGTCGCGCTTCGCGCCGCGCATCGCGGAAAGGAAGGCGATTTGCCTGCCGGCGTTCATGGTCAAGTTCGAGAAAGGGCCGAAGACAAAGCCGTGATGGTCGGGAATCCCCCAGCCGCTCGAGAGCAACAGGCGGGTGGTTGACTGGGCATTTGCCGCGCCCCCCGCCGCCAACGCGGCCACGACAGCCAGAATGGCGATTGCTCGGCCCACCACGCCGTTTCGACCTTTCCTAAGTCCTTTCAAACCATGCACCTCTGCAAGCCCTTGGGCAGAATCAGTGCCCACCAGCCAGCGACCCGCTAGAGACCCGGGCGGGCTCCGAAAACCTCCGGGAAGCTAGCACCTCAACCCCCGACCGTCAAGCGCTACCTCCGTTCAAGCCGCCGTACTGGGGTTGCACCCTGTCGTGAACGGGCGGCAGCCGCGGGCCGCAATCCCGCCGCGTGCGGAGCTATTACAGCGACCAGACCGGAAACCATGTTCCGCCATCGACGTTACCTATCCCCTGTAGTTTCAATGGATTACATTCCACACCCCCTCCCGGGCCAAACCGCTGCACGGTCGAAAAACTCACCCCATGCCCCTGGCATTCAGCTTGCGATTCGACTTGGGGATGGAGGAGTTCGAGTGCGACTTTCATCTCTTCTTCGCATCGGAGTGACCTCGGCGGCCGTGGCCCTCATTGTTTGGCGGGTTCCAATCGCGGCGCTGTGGTCCGCACTGGCGCAAATCGAACCGCTTTGGCTGCTTCCGGTTCTGGGCTCGGTCCTGGCGATGCTCGTGGCCCGTTGGGTTCGCTGGCACGCCCTGCTCGGCGTAGGGGGCGTGCACTCTTCCCAATCCGCTTCCGCAGGCTCGCTGCTCGGCGGGTTCGCCCTGGGGGCCGTCATGCCGGGACGTTTTGGAGAGCTGGGCCGGTTCCTCTTCGTTCCGGCGGTTGACCGTGCTCGCGTCATCTTGCTGAATGTCATCGACCGCGCGCTCGACATGTGGGCGCTGGGCACCTTCGTAGTGGCCAGCCTTTTCCTTGTGGTCTCTCGTCCCGCCGCCCTTGTCGCGGTGTGTGTTTGGATGAGCGTGTTGCCCTTCATGATGGGGCTGCCGAGAATCGTGGCAAGACTGGGCGGCCTGCCCTGGTGGAGCGACGGCCTGCGCATCAAGCTTCGCGCTGCCGCGGAAACACTGCCGAACCTCGGGGTGTGGCGCTACGCCGTTCTCGCGCTGCTATCCACGGGGCTCGAACTGCTGGCTTTCTTTTTCCTGCTGCGGGCGTTTCAGGATGTCCGACCCGGCGTTGCCCTGGCAACGTTCCCGTGGATCGTCATGGCCGGCGGGCTGCCGGTGTCTGTGGGAGGGCTCGGCGCCCGGGAGGGAGCCGCCGCGCTTCTGTTGACCCGATTCGCCATACCCGCCACGGTTGCCTTGGACGTCGCTCTCCTCTTGTACGCTTCCAGCAGTCTCCTTCCCGCCTTGATCGGGACGGCTTGGCATGTCTTCTCACCAGGGCGCGCGCTCCTGCACCGTTCCAATCGCCTTGGCGCGCCGGGCGCGAAATCCGCATGGCAAATGGAATTTCAGCGGTGCTTGCAAGGCGAGCCGCGGCTGGACACCTAGCGCCTGTCGCGTCGTCCTCGTTTGTCCGCAGATGGCCTGACCGTCTCCCCCTATCCACCAAAAGACGACAAAACCGTTACGATTCTCATCCGATTACCCGACCAATCGGCCAAAGTCGTGTTATAAAAATTCTTCCGCGGCTTTTTGGAATCTCACTAAGGGACGGCGCGGGCGGACGAAATCGTTCTTTCGCCTTTTCCCCCGGCAACGAGAAGTAAGAGCAAGAATAGACGGTTGGCGATGACTGCGGCAATTCTATCCATTTTCGTTCTTGCGCTCAGCGCACCCTACCTTCACCGGTTGGCGGGGAAAAGGAGCGGCTGGGTCCTCGCTTCTCTTCCTCTCGTCTGGACGCTCTATTTCGCCGTCTGCAGCGTGCCAATCGCTTCCGGAGAATCCCTCTCCGCCTCACACGCCTGGATCCCCACCTTGGGCATTAACTTTTCGTTTCTTCTCGATGGCCTGAGCCTGGTGTTTGCTCTCATCATCTGCGGCATCGGAGTCCTGGTGGTCGTTTACAGTGGCGGGTACATGGCCGGGCATCCCCTCCAGGGTCGCTTCTACGCCTTTCTCCTGATGTTCATGGGTTCCATGCTGGGGCTGGTCCTGGCTGACAACGCCGTCACGCTCTTCATTTTTTGGGAGCTGACCAGTGTCAGCTCGTACCTGCTGATCGGATTCAACAACGACCGTAAGGAAGCGCGCGCCGCGGCGCTCCAGGCTTTGCTGGTAACGGGACTCGGCGGGCTGCCGTTGCTGGCCGCCTTCCTGATGCTCGGACAGCTCACCGGCAGCCTGGAACTATCCAGTTGGATGACGCAGGCCCAAGCGGTGCGCGCCAGTCCGCTCTATCTCCCCATTGTCATCCTGGTTCTTCTCGGCGCTTTCACCAAATCGGCCCAGGTGCCGTTTCATTTCTGGCTTCCCAACGCCATGGAAGCCCCAACTCCCGTCAGCGCCTATCTCCATGCCGCGACCATGGTCAAGGCGGGGGTTTATCTGATCGCTCGACTGAGTCCGCTACTGGGCGGCACGGAGGCCTGGGTTTACGTCATCTCTGCGGTGGGCGCCGCAACCATGCTCCTGGGCGCCTACCTTGCCTATCAGCACACGGACCTCAAACGCATTCTCGCCTATTCCACTGTCAGCATGCTTGGCACGCTAACACTCCTGCTCGGGGTGGGCACCCATCTGGCAGTCCAGGCGGCCGTAGTGCTGTTGTTGGCCCACGCTCTTTACAAAGGAGCGCTGTTCCTGGTGGCGGGAAGCGTGGAACACGAAACCGGCACGCGCGACATCACGCGAATGGGCGGATTGAAACGCTCCATGCCCGTCACCGCCGCGGCGGCCGGTGTTGCCGCGCTCTCCATGGCAGGGTTGCCGCCGGTCTTGGGATTCGTGGGCAAGGAAGTCTACCTCGAGGCACTGTGGAGAATTCCTGCCGCCACAGTTTTGCTCGCCGTGGCGGTGGTCACGGCAATGCTGACTCTGGCGGTGGCGGGGGCCGCTGGGGTGCGGCCGTTCATCGGCGAAGCGGCCTCAACGGCGCACCCCCCCCACGAAACTCCGCCGAGCTTCTGGCTGGGACCCATCGTCTTGGCGGGCCTGGGTTTGATCTTGGGGGTGTTCCCGGCGCTGGTGGAGAGTTCCCTGCTTTCCCCGGCCTGCGCGGCGATTCTCGGAAGACCTCTCGAAGTCCATCTGTCTCTGTGGCACGGATTCAGCCCGGTCGTGGGCCTGAGCGCTGTCAGCATCGCCGGCGGAGCACTGCTGTACGCCACCCATGCCCGGCTGCGCGGGTTCATGTCGAGAACGGATTTCATGTTCCGGTGGGGACCGGCGAGATGTTACGAGCTCTCGCTCGAAGCCTTGGACCGTCTGGCGCGAGTCATCACACGCCGCCTGCAAAGCGGCTACCTGCGCGTCTACTTGCTGACCATCGTCGCTACAACGGTAATCCTGGCGGGCTACACCATCATCAGCCGGGTTTCCTGGGCGGGGGCCTTTTCCGGCCCCGGCGTCCATCCTCACGAGGCCGTGTTGGCGGGACTGATTGTGGCGGCGGCGGTGGCCGCAGTGTTCTCCAAGTCTCGCTTGGGCGCGGTGGCGACACTGGGCGTTGTAGGTTACGGCGTGGCGCTGATTTACGTTCTGTTCGGCGCGCCCGACCTGGCGATGACCCAGGTGATGGTCGAGACGTTGACGGTGATCCTCTTCGTGCTGATGTTCTATCACCTACCGCGTTTCGGGGCCTTCACGCCGCGGCCGGCGCGCGCTCGGGACATCCTGGTATCGCTGATGGCCGGCGCGCTGGTGACCGGCTTGCTCCTGGCCGCCACGCGGCGGCCGCTGGTTCCCCGCCTCTCGCCTTTCTTCGCAGACAAGAGCCTCGCTTACGGCCATGGGCGCAACATTGTCAACGTCATCCTGGTGGACTTTCGCGGGCTGGATACGTTGGGTGAAATCACCGTGTTGTCCGTGGCGGCGATGGGCGTCTACGCGCTGCTCAAATTGCGGATGCCAAAGGAAAACAGCAAATGATTTCCCTCATTCTGCGCACCGCAACGCGCTTCCTGATGATCCTCATGCTGCTTTTCTCCTTGTTTCTGCTGATGCGCGGGCACAACGCGCCGGGTGGAGGGTTTGTGGGCGGTCTGGTGGCGGCGGCCGCCTTCGCCCTTTACACCATCGCCTACGACCCGGCGGCGACGCGCCGGGCCCTGAGGATCGATCCCCGCGCCTTCATCGGCGTCGGCCTTCTGGTCGCGGCATTAAGCGGGCAACTGTCGTTGGCGGCCGGGCGGCCGTTCATGACCGGCCTGTGGGCCACGCTGTCTCTGTCGGGGCAAGAACGAGTCGACGTCGGAACCCCAATGCTTTTCGATGTCGGAGTCTACCTGGTGGTGCTGGGAGTCACTCTCACGATTCTGCTTTCGATGTCGGAGGAGTAAATTGCATATTCTCATGCCTTTTGTGATTGGCGCGCTCTACGCGGCGGGAATCTACCTGCTGATGCGGCGGAGCATTGTGAAGCTCATTCTCGGTCTGGCCATTCTCGGCAACGCCGCCAACCTGCTGATCTTCACCGCCGGCCGGCTGACCCGCGCGCATCCACCCCTGGTCCCCAGTGGGGCGACGCAGCCCATCGGGACTTTTGCCGACCCGGTTCCTCAAGCTCTGATCCTCACGGCGATCGTCATCGGATTCGGCGTTTTGGCTTTCGCCCTGGTGCTGGTCCACCGGGCCAATCAGATGGTGGGCAGCGATGATCTCGACACGATGAAGTCAACCGACACGTAGGAGCCGCCACCGCTCAAATGGAAATTGCGGCGAATTCATGAACCTCTACCTCATACTTCCGATCCTGATCCCGTTGATGACGGCGATCCTGCTTTTTCTCACTTGGCGCTGGCGGCGGGTGCAGCGGGGCCTCGGAGTGGCCGGTGCGGCGGCGTTGTTCGTGGCGGGTCTCGGCCTGCTGACTTCGGTTCAGGAAAACGGCATCCAGGCCGCGCAGATGGGAAACTGGCCGGCGCCGTTTGGGATCACGCTGGTGGCCGACCTGTTCAGCGCCATCATGGTGGCGCTGGTGGGATTGATCGGTCTTGCCGTCGCCGTTTATTCAGTGGCCAGCATCGACACTTCACGCGAAGCTTTCGGTTACTACGCCTTTTTTCACATTCTCCTGATGGGTGTCTGCGGCGCCTTTCTCACCGGCGATATTTTCAACCTCTACGTCTGGTTCGAGGTAATGCTCATCGCTTCTTTCGTTCTGCTCGCTCTGGGAGGTGAGCGCGCCCAACTGGAAGGGGCCATCAAATACGTCACGCTCAATCTGGTCTCTTCGGCGCTGTTTCTGACCGCCGTGGGCATCCTCTATGGCGTGGCCGGAACGCTCAACATGGCGGACCTGGCCCTGAATTTGCATCGCACCGCCCAACCCGGCATGGTGACCACGCTGGCGATTCTTTTCTTCGTCGCCTTCGGCATTAAAGCCGCCGTCTTTCCCCTCTTTTTCTGGCTGCCCGCCTCCTATCACACCCCACCGGTGGCCGTCTCGGCCATCTTCGCCGGTCTGCTCACCAAAGTGGGAATCTACGCGATGATTCGCGTCTTCACGCTGCTGTTCATCCAAGAGCCGGAATACACGCACCGGCTGATCCTGTTGGTGGCGGGATTGACGATGATCGCCGGTGTCCTGGGCGCCCTGGCACAGACCGATTTCCGCCGCGCCCTGGCCTTTCAACACATCAGTCACGTCGGCTATATGATGATGGGGCTGGGCCTTTACACAGGACTGGCGCTGGCGGGCTCGGTCTTCTATATCATCCACCACGTCATCGTGAAGACGAATCTGTTTCTCATCACCGGCGTAACGCAGCGCCTGAAGGGCAGCTTCGATCTGAGGAAATTGGGCGGGCTCTACCGGGCTCACCCAGGAGTGGCCCTGCTCTTCTTCATCCCGGCGTTTTCGCTGGCTGGCGTGCCACCGCTTTCCGGGTTCTTTGCCAAGCTGGCCCTAATCAAGGCGGGGCTGGACGCCAAGGAGTATGCCATCGTCGCCACCGCCCTCGGCGTGGGCCTGCTGACCCTCCTGGTCATGGCTCGGATCTGGGCGGAGGCATTCTGGAAACCCGCGCCGGTAACTTCCACATCGAGCGCGGAGGAAGTGGACGGGGCGGCAGCGTCTGAACCTGGTGGACTCAGGACTCTCCTGGCTCCCATCATTCTTCTTGCCGTGCTGACGGTGATCGTCGGGCTCGTCGCCGAGCCGGTCTTTGCGCTGGCGACGCGCGCCGCGCAGCAGCTCATGAACCCAACGGAATACATTCAAGCAGTTCTGGGAGGACGGTCATAAGAGCGTTCTTGTGGAACATCCTGTTGGCTCTTGCCTGGGGGGCGTTGAATGAACCCCTCACTGCGTCGAATCTGATTGTGGGGTTCGTGCTGGGGTATGCCGTCCTCTACCTGGCGCAGCCGGTGATCGGACCCTCGCGGTACTTCACCAAGGTGCGCCAGGTGATCGGCCTCGTGCTCTTCTTCCTGTGGGAATTGATCCTGGCCAATCTGCGCGTGGCCATGGATGTCATCACGCCGCACTACGACATGACGCCGGCGGTGATCGCCATCCCTCTGGACGCGCAGTCCGACGCCGAGATCACGTTGCTGGCCAACATGATCACCCTGACGCCGGGCACCTTGAGCCTGGATGTTTCTTCCGACCGCAAGACGCTCTATATCCACGCCCTTTATGCCAAAGATTGCGACGCCGTGCGCCGCAACATCAAGAACGGCTTTGAAAAACGCCTGCTCGAGGTATTGCGATGACTTTTGAAGGACTCGGACTTCTATCCTGGACGGTGATTCTGGTCACCACGATGCTGTCCGTGGGGGCCGTGCTGGCCTTCACGCGGCTGGTGCGCGGCCCCAGCCTGCCGGACCGCGTGGTGGCGCTGGATCTGATCGCCACGCTGTTGATGGGGATTATCGCCGCTTATTCGGTCGCCGCCGGCCAGCCGGTGTTCCTGGATGTCGCCATCGTCCTGGCGCTGATCGCCTTCCTGGGAACCGTGGCCTTCGCACGCTACCTGGAGAAAGGGACTTTGCGATGAATCAAACCCTGAGCGCCGCGCTGATGATCGTCGGGGCGACCTTCATGCTCCTCGCCGCCGTGGGCATCGTGCGCATGCCCGACCTCTTCACGCGAATGCAGACCACCACCAAGGCCGCCACGCTGGGAATCGGCTGCATGCTGACTTCAGCCGCCATCTACTTCGGGACGCTCCAGGTCGCTGCTCGCGCCCTGGCGGTGATTGTCCTCGTCTTCCTCACCGCTCCGGTTGCCGCACACATGATAGCGCGCGCCGCCTATTTTATCGGCGTGCCATTATGGAAAGGGACCATCCGCGACGACCTGCAGGGCCAGTACGACCTTCGCACCCGCGTTTTGGAAGGGACCGGTGCTCTCAAATTCTCTCCACCTTCCACCGAGGAGCGCGACAAGTCCGGTCCAAACGCGAAGTAAGCTGGTTTTCCACGATGACCGCCGCTTACACCTCCGTCTGCGACTGTAGAAATGGACAAATTCAAGCCTGCGTGCTAAGTTTTCTGTTTTTGGCATTGGACCTTGTGCCAAGCGGGCCTACCCCGCCGAGCGACGAGCTTTGAAAGGAGAACCGAGCACGGTGAACGAACCACACGGTGGGAGGCTGATTAACCGGCTGGTGACGGGTAAGCGAGCCAAAGAATTGGAAGCCGAGGCGCGCGGCCTTTACACGCTTACCTTGAACCCTTTTGAAGTCTCCGACCTCGAGATGCTGGCCATTGGAGGTTTCAGTCCGCTGGAGGGGTACATGACCCAAGCGGATTACCAGGGAGTCGTTCGGCGAATGCGGCTCGCCAGCGGACTCCCCTGGACGCTGCCGGTGACCCTGGCGGTGACCTCAGAGCAGGCGGCGAATTTGCGCGGAAAGGAACGCGCGGCGCTTGCCGATTCCTCCGGGAGTCTGCTGGCGATCCTTCAGGTGCAGGACGTTTTTTCTTATGACCGCGAGGCCGAAGCCCGGGAAGTCTTTCGGACGACGGACGATGCCCACCCGGGCGTCGCCTATCTGGCGACGCGCGGAGACTGGCTCGTGGGGGGCACGGTGGAAGTCTTTCGCCGCCCCAACAACCGGGAATTCCAGAAGTATCGCCTCGACCCGGTGGATACGCGCCGCATTTTTGCGGAGCGAGGCTGGAAAACCATGGTGGGCTTTCAGACGCGCAATCCCGTGCATCGCGCCCACGAATACATCCAGAAGACAGCGCTGGAAATCGTCGACGGCCTGCTCCTGCATCCCATCGCCGGCGAGACGAAGTCTGATGACATCAGCCTGGCCGTGCGAATGCGCTGCTACGAAGTGTTGCTGGAGGACTACTATCCCGCGGACCGCGTGCTTCTGGCGCTGAATCCCGCCTCCATGCGTTATGCGGGACCGCGAGAAGCCATCTTCCACGCGCTGGTGCGCAAGAATTTCGGCTGCACGCACTTCATCGTGGGGCGCGACCATGCGGGCGTGGGCAATTTCTATGGCCCCTACGACGCCCAAAAGATCTTCGAGGAATTCGAATCCAGCGAATTGGGCATAATCCCCCTGTTTTTTGAAAACTCGTTTTATTGCCGCCGCTGCGCGGGCATGGCCTCCCCCAAGACCTGCGGGCACGATGCGGCTTCGCGAGTCGTCTTGAGCGGTACGCAAGTGCGCGTCATCCTGAGCGACGGAGGCCAGCTTCCTCCCGAATTCACGCGCCCGGAAGTTGCCGAAGTGCTCCACGCCGCGTACATGGATTCTCGCCAGGGGCGGTAGGCCGACAGCGCGGGTGCGGACCAAGCCGGCCTCCACGCCGGGCCTCACCCTGCCTGGCGCTTCGCGTCCGCAAAGGCGAAGCCTCGTCCGATTCCCCGGACCACAGGTTTTGAATTGCGAAGTCGGGCGCTGCGGTATATCTTCCCGGCCTTGAGATAAAGTCGGAAGTCGAAACTGTAGCGGGTGGCCACGGCACGGTTTCTGTGCCGTGGGCTGGTGATCGCATCCAACAACAAAGGGCCCACGGTCCCGCTCTGCGGGACCGTGGCTACCGCTCGGAGCGATTGAGAATGCGTGTTCTGGTGACAGGCGGAGCGGGCTACATTGGAAGCCACACCGCAAAGGCGCTCGCCCAGGCAGGCCACGAAGCGTTGGTCTTCGACAATTTCAGCGGCGGCTACCGCTGGGCCGTGAAGTGGGGAGCGTGCGTGGAGGGCGATTTGGCCGACCGGGATTCGCTGAAGTCGGTCCTGAAGGAGCCCAAGATTGAGGCGGTGATGCACTTCGCCGCGAACATTCAGGTGGGCGAGTCGGTGCGGAATCCGCGCAAATACTTCTGGAACAATGTGGTCAATACTTTGAACCTTCTCGATGCGATGCTCGAGGCTGGTGTGAGGAACATCGTCTTTTCTTCGTCGGCGGCAGTTTACGGAAACCCGGAGAAGGTCCCCATTCCCGAGGAACACCCCACGCGCCCGCTCAGTCCCTATGGCGAAACCAAGCTGATGATGGAGCGCGCTTTGTTCTGGTACGGCGCCGCCTACGGGCTGCGATGGACAGCACTGCGATACTTCAACGCCGCCGGCGCCGACCCGGACGGAGAGTTGGGCGAAGAACACGCCCCCGAAACTCATCTGATTCCCCTGGCCATCCGCGCCGCATTGGGCCGCAGCCCCCAGGTGGAAGTGTACGGGACGGATTACCCAACTCCGGATGGTACGGCGGTCCGCGACTACATCCACATCGTTGACCTTGCCGACGCGCACATCTGCGCCCTGGAATACTTGCGGCGCGGCGGGGAGAGCATGGCTCTGAACCTGGGGACAGGACACGGCCATTCGGTTCGTGAGGTCATCACCGCCGTGGGCCGGATGTGCGACGGCCGCGTGCCCACTCACGATTCTCCGCGGCGCGCCGGTGACCCGCCGGTGTTGATCGCGGACCCGGCGCGGGCGATGAGCCTTTTGGGATGGAAGCCGAGATTCCCGGAGCTTGATGCGATCATCGAGAGTGCCTGGAAATGGCACTCCTCGCGACCCGCCTGATTACTCCACGGTGACGCTCTTGGCCAGGTTGCGCGGCTTGTCCACGTCGCACCCGCGCAGGACCGCGCAGTGGTAGGCGAAGAGCTGGAGCGGCACAACCGTCAGCAACGGCGTCAGGATTTCGTGGTTGTGGGGAATTTCGATGACGTCGTCCACAAGCTGAGCCAGCCTCGGGTTTCCCTCCGAAGTCACCGCAATGATCCGCCCCTCCCGGGCGCGGATTTCCTGGATATTTGACGTCACTTTCTCATACGAGCCGTCCTCGGGGGCCAGCGCCATGGTCGGAAACGCGGCATCGATCAAAGCAATCGGGCCATGCTTCATTTCTCCGGCCGCGTAACCTTCGGCGTGAATGTAGGCGATCTCTTTGAGCTTCAGTGCGCCTTCCAGGGCGATGGGGTATTGATACTTTCTCCCGATGTAAAGAAAGTGTTTCGTCTCGCAGTATTTTTCGGCCAGCGCGCGGATGCGGTCCGATTGTTTCAGGATCCGGCGAAGGTCAGCCGGAATTTTCTCCAGGCCGTGAATGACCGACATCCCCTCCTCGTACGACAGGTCACGGCTCCGGCCCACGAGCAGCGCCATTAAGGTGAGGATGGTCAATTGTGTCGTAAAGGATTTGGTGGAAGCCACGCCCACTTCGATGCCCGCGTGGCAATAAACTCCGGCGTGGGTTTCGCGGGCAATGGAGCTGCCCACCACATTGACCAGTCCCAGCACCAGCGCGCCCTTGCGCTTGGCCTCGCGCAGCGCGGCGAGCGTGTCGGCGGTCTCTCCCGACTGGCTGATCGCCAGCACCACGGTGTTCTGGCGCAGGTTCAGTTTCCGGTAGCGGAATTCCGAGGCCAGCTCGGTCTCCACCGTCAAGTCGGTCAGAGTTTCGAAAACGTATCGGGCGAAGAGACCCGCGTAGTAGCTGGTGCCGCAACTGACGATGATGAGGTGGCGCGCCGCCCGCAGACGCTCCGCCACCGACTCCAGCCCGCCAAACTTGGCAACGCCCTCCGAGTGGTTCAGACGGCCGCGAAACGCGTTCTCCACGGCATCCGGCTGCTCGAAGATCTCCTTCAGCATGAAGTGCGGGAACCCTCCCAGCTCCATCGCCTCCGGCCCGATTTCGAGCGTCGTGGCCTCGCGCGTGATCGCTTTGTTTTCCAGAGTGGTGATGGAAAAGCTCCCCGGCTCGAGGCGCGCCACTTCGTTGTCCTCGAGGAAAACCACCTGATCGGTGTGGCGAGCCAGAGCGGCCACGTCGGAGGCGGCCAGCGATTCGTCCTTTCCCACGCCCAGGACGATCGGACTCCCCCGGCGCGCCACGATGATCTGATGTTTGTGCGCGGCGTGCATCACGGCGATGCCAAACGTTCCCTGCACCTGCAATAGGGCCCTTTGGACCGCCGACTCCAGGCTGCCGCTGTAGGCTTCTTCGACCAGGTGCGCCAGCACTTCCGTGTCGGTCTCGGAAGTAAACTTGTGTCCCCCACCGATGAGACGATTCTTCAAAGACTGGTAATTCTCGATGATTCCGTTGTGGACCAGATAGACCTGTCCGGAACAGTCGAGGTGCGGGTGGGCGTTGGCCTCGGTGGGTTTCCCGTGCGTCGCCCAGCGCGTGTGAGCGATGCCCACTGAGCCTGAGGGGTTCTCCTGGCTCACTCGCCGCTCGAGCGCCGCCACTTTCCCCACCGCCTTCGCCAAGTAGGCGGGTTCGCCAAGGATGGCCACGCCGCTGGAATCGTAGCCCCGATATTCCAGCCTCTTCAGCCCATCCATAAGAATCTCACGAGCTTGCTGTTCGCCTACGTATGCAACGATGCCGCACATGGATATCGTCTCTCTCGCAAAATGTTGCTTGCTCCGGTATTTATCGGCTGGAACGGCTACAGACCGTGAGCAGGACGCTGCGCCTCAAGAAAGCTGGGCTCCCGTTCAATCGGCCTGCCTCCCGCGGAAAACGGCGCTTCGCAAGGCCTCCATTGAGCGCACCGCGTAAACCCTGTTCTGGCAGGGTGCTGAAAAACGCCAGAGAGGGTGTGATCCTGGGCGAAGCGAAGGATCTAGCCGCAGTGTTTTCCTCAAACCCTCGAAACGCTTTGCTGCGCTCAGCGTGACAGGGGCCGTTTTTTTGAGCACGCTGCTAGAGAAACCCCAACTCCCGGGCGATGGCGAGCAACTCACTCCCACCAAGGAAAAGCTCCGCCTCCCTGGGATCGTACCCCTGTTCCAGATTGCGACGCAGGAAAGCCGCCGCGATGTCTACCAACTGCTGGTCGCTCAGCGGCTTACGCTCATCCTCCCGCAGCCGTGTAAGGTCCGAGCAGGAAATCGCCACCGTAACATGCCGCCCATCAACGAGGAAGACACAATCCATGGTGTCGCTGTGGCGAGTGGCGATGGCCGAGAAGAGATGTACGAATCGCACCCGGACAGGCCCTGCCAGGGCTTTGGAGGCGACTTCAAACGGGGTCATGAGATAACTCATTCGGAAAACCCTCTCCTGCGGTGCCCAAGCGGGCATCGGCTCTTGAGCGCGTGCCATTATAAACCGATCTCGAGAAAAACACCGGGCCTCTGCGCGGGTTCAGAAAAAGAGTTCCGTCCCCCACGCTTCGTCTCAGTGAAAATCCTTGCAACCCTTCTGAAGCGGTTCGGCATCAAAACGATTAATCCGACACTTGTGACTACCAGGGGCAGTGGGTAGTGCAAGGGAAAGAAAGCTACCCTCTGCCCCCTTCCCTTCCCTCAAACCGAATCGGAGCTGAAAACGTGACGGTAGCCTGGCCGCTCCGGGTAAAACGGTTTGCATGACGCCGCCGAGGCATATATACTGAGCCGCTATAGAAGCAGACAGCGAATCATCCGGGGTTTTTCTGTGCGCAAATCAACCCAGCGCAGCAAGAGCTCACCGGCCTCGACCGTCGAGCCCCCACCCGTCGACCTCGTTGACGAACTGGAAAGCCTGGGGGAGGAGCTGGGCGGGATTCACGAGCCGAAGGCCATGATGAAGGCCCTCGCCCGCCGCCTCGTCGACCGCTACGGAACTTCCGTGTGCGGAGTCTGGCTGCTGAACCGAAAGAAATCCAAGCTGGAACTTGTCGCCGATGCCGGGGAACCCTCTATTCCCCCCGAAATTGCCGAATCGCGGCACGAAGAAACGGTGGTGGGGAAGGCGGTACGGCACCGCTTGCCCCAGGTCGTTCCGCGGACCGACGGTGAATCCGATGAACTGGTCCAATGGGCCAGGCGAAGCGACCTGGACTTCGTTGCCGCCTATCCCCTGGTCAGCGACACCGAGGTCCTGGGCGCCATCCTGGTCGCATGCGCCAAGTCGCCGGCCAAATCCGCTCTGGCGTTGTTCCGGCTCCATGCCATGATCGCTTCGATCGCGGTGCGCGACGCGGAGCTCCTCTCTTCGACCCAGGGCATGCTGAGCAAGCTGACCTTCTTGATGGAGGCCAGCAAGGCCCTGAACTCCACGCTCGACCTTTCGGAGCTGCTCGGACGGATCCTGGAAGTGGCCAAGACCCAGGTCAACGCCGAGCGTGGAACACTCTTCCTCGTCGATGACACGACCCACGAAATCTGGTCGCTCATCGCCCACGGCCTGGAAAGACAGGAAATCCGGCTGCCCCTCGGCAAGGGGATTGCCGGCCACGTCGCCAAGACCGGCGAAACGGTCATCATCCCCGACGCTTATGCCGACCCCCGCTTCAATCCCGAGGTGGACAAGCGCACGGGTTACCGGACCCGAAGCATTCTTTGCCTGCCCATCTCGAACAAAACGGGCAAAGTCATTGCCGCGCTGCAACTCCTGAATAAGAAGGAGGGGACCTTCACCGAAGAGGATGCCGACTTCCTCCGCACCCTCTCCGCACACATGGCGCTGGCGCTCGAAAACGCTCAGCTCCACCAGGCTCTGCTGGAAAAGGAGCGCCTGGAAAAAGAGCTGGCCCTGGCGCGGGGCATTCAGAAGAGCCTGCTTCCCGACGCGGCGCCGCTGGTCAAAGGGTTCGACATCGCCCTGCTTAACGAGCCCTGCTACGCGGTGGGCGGCGATTACTACGATTTTCTCACCCTGGGGCCCAATACGCTGCTGGTGGTCATCGCGGACGTGGAAGGCAAGGGCGTCAGTTCCGCCCTGGTCATGTCCAACCTTCAAGCCACGCTCCGCGCCCTGGTGGTTCACCTGCACTCGCTCGACGAGATCGCCGAAAGCCTGAACCGGATGATCCTGAACGACAGCCGGTCTCAAAAGTACTTGAGCATTTTCATAGGGCTGGTCGACACCCGGCGCAAGGGACTGCACTACATTAATTGTGGGCACGTGCCCCCGGTCATCGTGCGGCCCAATCAGGAACCCATTTGCCTCACGGAAGGCGGGATGGTCATCGGGCTGTTTGAAAACGCCCAATACAAACGCGGGCACATCAGGCTGCAGTCCGGGGACGTGATGGTCCTCTGCACCGACGGGATTACCGAGGCCATGGACTCCCACCTCGAAGAGTACGGCGAGGAGCGGCTCGTTGAATGCGTCCAACGCGTCGCCCAACTGAAAGCCTCGGAGATCGTTGTCGAGGTCAGCGCCGACGTGGCGCGATACTCCCGCCACGGCACTCACATCGACGACAAAGTCATGATCGCCATCAAGGTTGGATAGAGGAAGATCAAGACGGGAATTCCCCGGAGAATCCAACCGTCGCGACTGTTTTCCAAGCCACAACTCAGAACCGGAACTTCCCCACTACTTCTCGGTCAACCGCAGCGTCACGGTCTTTCCTTCACCGAATTTCCGGGTCAGCCAATCCTCGAGGTCAGCCTTCAAATCCTCGAGGTCAACTCGATAGCCGGCTTCCAATTCGCCGTCCGCAACGGGAAGCGTTTCATCAAAGGCGGAGCGTCCGGTGAAGGTCCGCATGCAAAAACTGTCCAGCCAGGCGAGCGGGCATGGCCGGTTCGCGTCCCCATCAACGACTTCAACCCGAACCTTGCGGGCAAACACTGTTTCCGTCTCCTTCCGGATTTCCGGTGAAGATCCCGCCTTTCTTGCACGTCAAGGGCGAAGAATGAACCGCGCCCATTATAGCCCGCGCGCGTCCGACCAAGGAAGGCAGCGGGGCGCGGGGTTAGTGCCTCATTAGCGACACACGAGATGAAGTGTCATTCTGAGCGCAGCGAAGAATCTGTATTTTCTAATCGACTAGAACAACTTCAGCTGCTTCGCGGAGTTTACCGTGAGCCCCTTCGCTTCGCTCAGGGCGATTCGAAGAGGGGCGAATCGGCTCAGCATGACAGCTCCCGCCCTTAGGTGCCGCCTGTTTCGAGAACACGGCACTTGGAACACCTTGCTTTAAAGAATCCCGGCAGAGTAATTTGGGCGGGCTAGCTCCAAGCCATCTCTTTCGAGGTGAACGCGTCGGTGTCCAACTGGACCGCCAGAATCGAGCGTTGGGCCGTTGAGGCCGCGCCGGAGTTCCACTGGTCCGCCCTGCGGAGAAGCCTGGAGCAACTGAGCTTCCGTGCCGTTCCTCACCTGGCCACGGCCGCGCTGGGCATGGATGCAGGAGGATTGAAGTCGGCGGGGCCGCCGCGACTCTTTTCCGCCAACCTCCGCCGGATTGACCCCACTTTGAACGATGACCTGCTGGAGTTGTATGGCCGCAGCGAACAGGCGCTCGCCAACCGTTTCAGCTTTCTCAACATCGACGAGGATTTTGGACGCGAAATCGGCTGGGAAGTCCAGACCGCCGGTCATAGACCGGCGCTACAGCAGAACAGACACGGCCGGCGGTGAGACCCACGCTCCCCGGCCGAGCCGGGGGCACCGCCGCTACAGCTCCCAATGCCCACCTGAAGGTGGGCGCTACAATGCAGGATTCAAAACCCCAGGAAAGAAAACCAGCCCTTCTTGCGTTTCACCTGGCTTCGCTCCAGAGGCGGGAGCCCCGGCGGCAATTGCTTTCCTTGAACCACCGCCTCGGGATTCTGCTTGAGGAGGAGGTCGGCTACTTCCGGTCCCTTGGCCTCGGCCACTTTCTGATAACACTCGGAGAGAACGGGAGGGCGATATCGCGTGTCATGGGCGTCGGAGGCGAAGAAGTGAATCAGGTTCTGATCCAGCCAGCGTTCTGCGAAGCGCAAGGGGCGGCGCCCGAAGCCTCCGGTATAAGACTTGGCGGTGACCTGCACGAGGCATCCCTTGGTCACCCAGTGATAGAGCAGCTCGGGGCGGGTCTGGAAAACAGGGTTTCTTTCCGGATGAGTAAGAATCGGATTGAGGCCGGCGCACTGTAAATCGTAAAACACGCGGTCGAACTGTTCGGGGATGAACTGTTCGCCAAATTCCACCAGGACGTAGTCGGTCTGATTGATCGAAAAAGACCGGGGCTGATCGATGAGCTGGCGAATGTTGTCGTAGGAAAGGTGGAAATCACAGCCCAGCAGGAGGCGGAGTGAGTCCCCCACGGCCGTCTGAAGCTCCGCCAGCTTTGTCCGATTGACATCCGGATCGTACGTGTAGCGGTAATTACAGTGTGGAGTAGCCACCAGGTGCGTGATGCCGTCCGCCGCGGCCATCTTGCACATGGCCACAGAATCTTCGAACGTCTTCGCCCCGTCATCCACTCCCCAGAGCGGATGACAATGGATGTCAATCACCAGGATTCTCTCAGCTCCGTCGGGCCCGTCCTCAAAACCCAGCCGGAGCGCGGGTGGTCCATAGGAATTCGGCGTCCCGAGGCGGATGATCCACTCCAACCTCGGTCGAACCAAGACTTTCAGCTTACCATGCGGGAACCTGCTGCAAACAATTTACTGTCGTTAGCACATGAAAATGTCCGGTTTTTATAGCACATGATCTGTCCGGTTTTGCTTTTTGTTTGCTCTGCATCATCGAGCCTCTGGACCCGCCGTCGTCGGCGCGGTGGGAATGTGGAAATCCCGTCTGGGGGGAT
>DATKYV010000283.1:0-11015 GCA_035528275.1 Terriglobia bacterium
TGGTGCACGGGAGGTGGTGCAAGAAGTAGTCCGGGAATGGTTCGAGCAACAACTCATTGAAGCCGTAATTGGTACCCAGGCACTCCGGGGTGCTCTCAACTGGAACGTTGACGACTTGCAGGCGGCTTGGTCTCAAGAGGCGTTGACGGCGGCAGTGATGCCACGCTACCACATCGACATAGCAATCAAGCGAGCGCTGGGTGCAAAACTGGGGACGCTAAAGGAGAAGGCGTCCACAAACTAATTTACCACCCGTTGGATCGTTTAAGCATCATTGTGGCGGTGGCCACGCCACCCGCGGGTGGCGCATACATTGCGTGGTGTGCGATGTGTGCGATCCAGAGTCCCCCTGGCGGCGCCTCCCCGGCAGGGGCGCAAGAATAAAGCCCATGGCGTGAGCCGTGGGGTGCCGGGCCTGCCCTCTCCCCCTTTCCCCCTCCCCCAAGCGGGCGGGGGAGGGGGATCAGAAGGGGGTGGATGCATTGCTTTCCCAGGGCTTGCGCCCTGGGCTACATTGTTCCGGCCCTCCAGGCCTTGCGGGACGTGACAGACAGCAGCTTATGTGGCCCTTGTTGCTTCGAGCCTGCGGCCACGGCGGGCTTGATGAAGAAGGCGACAAAGTCTAGAATTGCATCCAGAATTCCCAGCAAACACGGAGGCTGCTATGGCAAAGGCAAAGAAGACGGTGGTGGGCAGGCGGTTGGAAAAGGCCGCGGTCACGACGGGCAGGGAATTGGGCGCCCTGGTTGGCCGCATGGAGAGGGAAGCGCGAGAGGTTGCGCGCCAGAGCGACAAGATGCGCAGCACGGCCCGCAAACGCTCGATCGAGCTGATGCGGCGTGCCGCCGCAAGCCTGGAGAGGCTTGCCGCGCAACTAGAAAAAACCGGATCCTGATAGATGGTGGAAGGCGACGCCGATCGATTGAGGGTTGGGGGAAACCTCGGCTCTTGCCGACGGGCTGGATGGATCTGTCGCCGCTCTCGAACCAGCGCCCGGAGAGTTTGCATTCGACTTCTCCTTCGATAATGTCATCCCGCGGAATTCGCCTGCGAAGGTTCTCCCTCACAGTTCAGTCCGTTGTAGAATAGGGGCATCCTTGATTGGGGCAGGATGAAACATGTTAATCAAGATTCCCAAGGGGTGGGAAATCCCCGAGCGCCAAGTGACCCCGGAGCACGTTTACCTCAACCGCCGGAACTTCCTAGCCCGGGCCTCGGCCGGACTGGTGGCGGGCGCAGGCGGGCTGATTATGCCGGGGAACTCCGGATTCTCACTACTTGCCAGGGACGAGCCGGCGCAAGTGCTCGCTCCGCTCAAGGCGCCGCGGAACCCGGAATACAAAACCGACCGGCCCATCACCGCGGAGCGCATCGCCACCGGCTACAACAACTATTACGAGTTCACTGAGGTCAAGGATCAGGTTTGGAAGCTAGCGCAGGATTTCAAGCCTCGGCCGTGGGAGATTGAGTTCAAGGGACACATCGAGAAGCCGTTCAAAATCGATGTCGATGACCTGATCAAGAAGATGACACTCGAGGAGCGCGTCTACCGCCACCGCTGCGTCGAGCGCTGGGTGGTGGTCTTCCCTTGGATTGGATTTCCCATGAAGAAGCTCGTGGAGTTCGCCAAACCCACGTCCAAAGCGCAATATATCCGCATGGTGAGTTTCTTCCGGCCCGGCCAGGCGCCCGGACAGCGCAGTGGAACGTGGGAGCGCTTCTGGCCCTACTATGAGCGCCTGACAATGGAGGAAGCCAACAACGAGCTGGCTTTCATGGTCGTGGGCGCTTACGGCAAGATCCTGCCCAACCAGAACGGCTCGCCCATGCGCCTGCACACGCCGTGGAAGTACGGCTTCAAGAGCATCAAGGCCATCACCAAGTTCGAGTTCGTGGAGAAACAGCCGCCAACTTTCTGGCACACTGCCGTGCCCGACGAATACGATTTCGAGGCGAACGTCAATCCGAACAAGCCGCACCCGCGCTGGTCGCAGGCGCGCGAACAACTCGTCGAGACGGGCGAAACCGTCCCGACCAAGCTGTACAACGGGTACGAGAAATACGTCGCGTATCTTTACAAATAGAGGCCGCGGTGGCGCCCGGGACTGCCTTCGGTTTTCGTCGCCAGCCGCGCGGCGCCGCAGGATCATGACGCCTCCGCGGGCAGCGACGGTTCGATTCCGGCTCAAGAAGTCTTCTGCGCTCGACCCCTGATGCAACTGACTGAAGGAGGAAACCAAGCGTGTCCAAACTTAAAGCGTACTTGTCAACTTGGGAAAAGGAATTCAAGACGACCTTGCGCGTTTTCGATAGCTATCCTTCCGACCGTCTCAACTATCGCCCGCACGAGAAATCCAAGACCGCCCATGAACTGATGTGGACCATCGCCCACGAAGAAGGAGAATTCATCGGCGGCTGCCTGCGAGGGACCATCCAATTCCGCGCCCAAAAGCCTCCCAAGACCAAGGAGGCCCTCATCCGCGCATACAAGAAGGAGCACGCTGCCACGGTGAAGAAAGTCAGGAAAGCGGGAGAGGAACTGTTCTCGCGGACTATCAAGTTCTATGTCGCCAAAGGCAAGATGGGAGAAGTCAAGGTCGGGGACATGCTCTGGATACTGCTTCACGACCAGATCCATCACCGCGGGCAGTTGAGCGTCTACCTGCGACTGGTCGGCGCCAAAGTGCCCTCCATCTATGGCCCATCGGCCGACGAGCCCTGGTAGTACCCCGCGAAGTTCACCGGGCGTGGGCGGAATACAGTGCGGATCAGGCGATTTCCGGCAGTCCTCAGGGTGGGGCTTGCATTTCGGCAGGGTTGGGCGTAGGTCCGAGATGAAGCCGGACCCACTGGCGGACACTTGGCCCCTCCCTCGCCGCGAAAGGACCCTGCCATGAACAACATGATCCTCCTTGAAATCGTGGGGGTATTGGCTGCCTGGACTGTGGCTGGCTACGCCATCTGGCGCTGGGGGCCGGGCACCCGGCGACGCTCGGTGCGCTGCCCGGAGAAGAAGATTCGCGCCGTGGTCATGGCAAATCAATCGGAGGCCGAATTCGGCTGCTTGCGTGTGACGGACATCAGCGCCTGCTCATTGCTTCCCGGTGCGCCGGTCACCTGCGACAAGGAATGTTTGGTCCGACTGTAGGCAGAGCCGAGATTCGAATTCGCCGGTAATAGAAGTGCGCTCACAATGACGCCGAGGGGTAAGGCGCGCCTCCATCCACCCGCGGGTGCATCCCTTCAGGCAGACCATTGTGCCCTCGCCAAACCCTACCAATTCAATCGCAGCGAAAACTGGATCTGCCGCGAATTCTGCGCCGAGTTGATGCGGCCGAAATTCGACGTGGCGAAGATCAATCCGGGTCGGTCAAAGTTCGGGTGATTGGTCAGGTTGAAGACATCCGTCCGGAACACCAGATTCACACGTTCGGAGAGGCGCTCGTGGCGTTCCAGGCTGAGGTCGAAGTTATTGAAATCAGGTCCGGTGATCACGTTGCGGCCTTCGTTGCCGGAAATGCTGAAGGCACCGAACGCGTCGAAGAAAATCGGTGGCGGCTGGAAGGCTTCGGTATTGAACCAGCGCTGCGGGTCGCGCTGGCTGCCGGGCAGATTCGGACTGGCAATCAGATCCGGACGGTCTGTCCCGTTTGAGCCCGTACCGCTCAGAGCCGTGGGCAGGATTGCGGTCATCGGCTGGCCGGTTTGGAGTGTGAGGATGCTCGCCAGTTGCCACCGGCCAAGGACCTTCGCCGCGATTCCATCTTTCAGCCATCGACGGTCAGGGCCAAAGGGGAGTTCCCAGGTGCTGGAAAGCACGAACCGCTGGCGAACGTCAAAATCGGAGAGCCCACGCTCCCCAGCCAAGTTGTAATTGTCCTGCGCCTGATTGGTCCCGTTCAGTCCGGAGGCCGTGTCGATAGACTTGCCGAATGTGTATCCAGCCACAAAAGAGACCCCAAGCGCGAAGCGGCGTTCCAAGCGCGCGATCAGGGCGCTGTAATTCGAATTGACGTCAGTGGCGCGCACGAACTGGTTCGAGCCGGGCTGAGGGTGATTGCCGCGACGCTCGCCGGGGAGATTCGGCAGACCTTGATTCTGAAGCGCCCGGCGCGGCAGCTTGCGGCCTGATGACCCGGCGTAGCTGAGCGAGAGGACCGTGTGGGGCGTCAGCAGGCGTTCGAGCGACAGGCTCCACTCGTACACGTAGCCGTTGCGGATGTCGGGCGGGGATGAGACGGCCACCGGCGGAGAATTGCCCAACTGATAGGCGAGTTCGTAGCTCAACTGAGCGGGCGCCCAGGGCTGCCCGCAGGCACCTGGGCCATAAAAGCGGCAGAGGTCGAGGCCGAACAGGAACTCGGTGATGGGCGCGCTCAGGCGCGTTTCCGCGGCGTAGTCGAGCTCGCCCAGGGAATTGAACACGCCAAAGCCGCCGCGGACCGCGGTGGTCCCGCGCCCCGTGAGGTCGTAGGCGAAGCCCAATCGCGGCGCCCACCCGGCCCAATCCGGGCGGATGAGTGAGGGGGGAAGACCCGCCTCCTGCGAGGTTATGAACTGCAATCCAAAGTTCTGTTGGAGGCTTTCGACCAGCGGATCGGCGAGGAGGGCGGCGGCCTGGCCGCGCTCATCTCGGACGATGTATCGGGTGGCGTCGCTCGGATCGAGGATGGACCCGCGGCCGTCGGCGTTGGTCGCTGGTGAAAAGAACTCCTCGCGCAGGCCGTAGCTCAGCGTCAGGCGGCGCGTGACGCGGAACTCGTCGGTGAAATAGAGACCCACGTAATTCAGCCGGTCGTTTCCCCCGGAATTGCCCGCTTGGGCGAAGGAGAGGAACGGCCGGCCCAGAAGGAAATCGGAAAATGCCGTGCCGGAAACCGACCCAAAGCCGTCGCTGAACGAAAAAATACCCTGACCAAAGTCTTCCACCAAATAAAAGAGCCGCAGGCGGCGGACGTCCCCGCCGAACTTCAGCGTGTGCCGGCCCTTCACCCACACCAGGTTGTCGGTGAACTGGAACGTATGATTTCTGCGCACGAAGGGCTGGAAGATATCGCTGTCGCCCAGGTCAGCGTAGCCGGGGACGTTGATCGCCGGAATGCCTCGGTTCGTGGCGCCCGGCGCGCGCGCGATCCCCAGGTTTTCCAGAAATCCGCTGTTGATATTCTCCGCTTCCTTCGTTCCCTGGAAGTAGGCGTAGCCGAATCGGAAATCGTTGATCAGCGTCGGGCGAAAAACCGACGTCACCCCCAGGGCGAGGTTTCTTCCCCGGTCGTCCTTGTTGGTCCCATAGCCGGGAGGCGCGGGAGGGTTCTGAGCGAAGGTGTTAGGGACGAAGGGAAACAGTTGATCGCCATTGAAAAAGAGAAAACGCCCGAAGATTTGATGACGGGAATTGAGTTGATGATCGAGCCGAACCAGGAACTGGTCGGTTACGACGCGCCGCGGCCCCACGTTGATGTGATTGTTGGCGCCCGGCGGAGCGTCCGGCTGATTGGGCAGCGGGACGCCATCGAGAATCGCCCGGGAAAGCGGGTTGATCATGCTCTCGGGGATCTGGTTGCCGGAGAACGCTTCACCGGTTGCGGGATCGATCAGGGTGGGGAAGGGCTCGCCGGTCAGCAGATTGATGCCGCTGAAATCCCCTCGGCGGATGTCCGCCGGAGGCAGCAGCGTAGTGTTCGTAACGCTCTGATCGATTCGCAACCCCTCGTAGTTGGCGAAGAAGAACGTCCGGTCACGGCGAACAGGCCCACCCAGGCTCGCTCCAAACTGATTCTGGCGGAAGGGGGGAATAGGCTGGTGCGGATCATCGAAGAAATTCCGGGCGTCGAGCGCGTCGTTGCGCAGAAACTCGTAGGCGGTTCCCATGAGACGATTCGTGCCGGCGCGCGAGGCGATATTGACTTGCGCGCCCGAGGTCAATCCCTGCTCGGCGGTGTAAGAGTTTTCCACCACGCGGAATTCCCGAATGGCGTCGATGGAAGGATTCGCCGACAGGCTGTAGGCGAACGGCTCCATGAGAGTCACGCCATCGAGCGAGAAATTGTTTCGCTCCGAGCGCTGGCCGTTCACGGAGAAACCGATGCCCAGGGCCGCAGTGTTGAATTGCTGGGTGGAGCCGTTTGGATAGGGCGGAACGGCGCCGGCGGCGAGCAGCGTCAATTGCGAAAACTGCCGCCCGTTCAATGGCAAGAGGCTCACGCGCTGGTTATCAATCTCATCGCCGATGGCCGGCGTGGCCGTCTGAATGAGCGGCGGAGTGGAATCGACGCGGACCTGCTCCTGGTCCCGAGCGAGCTCGAGCCTGACGTCGACGCGTGCCGTTTGGGCCACTTGAATCGTAAGCCCCTCCAAGACGCGTGCCGCGAAGCCCTGTTTGAAGACTTCCAACTCGTACGTCCCCACAGGGACAACAGGGAAAGCGTAGAAGCCGAGTTCGCTGCTTCGGGTTTGACGCGTCTGCCCTGTGGCGGTATTCCGCAATTCCACTCGGGCGTCGGGGACGGCGGCGCCGCTGGGGTCAGTGACGGTCCCTTCAAGATTGCTGTTCCAACTCTGGGCGCGGAGGGAAACGGTGATGAATCCCGGAGCCAGCACGATGCCAAGCAAGAGCGACAAGACTGCAGGTTGACGCAGGAGGTTTCGAACTGGTCCTTTCAAAGGAAATGCCCCTTTTCGGGGCTTTGGCGAGGCGATCAGAGGCGCACGCCACAGCAAGAGGTGAGCCCTCATGGCACATACGAGGGCACGACCCCTTGCGGGCGAGGTGCCGCCTTGACCTTCTCCCATCCGGACTATACCGTCGGCCCCGGAGTTTCACCGGATCGTGGGAAGAACAGTGTCAAGTGACGGGTGACAAGCAAGAATCCAACTATCAGACCCTCCTGCTCGTCACTTGGCACTTGCCACTGCTCTTGTCCCTCGCGGGCTTTACCGCCGATCGGGAATTGGGAAGGCGCACGTCATTCCTTCCCTCACCCTGCCCCGAAGGTCTCGATTTTCAACTCTAAAGTCTAACACCGGACGCGCCCGCCTTCAACGGACATCGCGTCACGGTCCAGTCGTCACCGCCACGGACCTTCTTTGAGTCGTGGAGCTGATGACGGCATCGTATGATGCCTTCTGAGTGGGGCGGCGTTGTCGCCGGGGCGTCACGGGATTGTTAATTCATCGGTGCGGCGCTTGACCAAACCCCCGATACTCTTATAATCGCTCTTCGCTGCACGCTTGGAACCGAATGACCTCCGCACAGAACTCGGAAGCCGCCTCCACAGAGTCCGTCCGTCGCCACGGCGAACCCTGGGCGCTGGGTTCGGTTTTCGGATACGCCTCCGCCAACGTCTTTGATCGCCTCGCCGTAATCCATGCCGATCCGCTGATTGGGCCGTTCCTGCGCGGAATACCCAGCCTGATCCTGGGAATCATCCTGGTGCTTCGAAGCAAGACGCTCGACCAGTTGCGCCCCGTGTCGTCTCGCTTCATCGGACGCCGGACGATGCTTTCCTTCGTGCTGGCGGGTTTCCTTTCCACCCTTGGGCTGTTCCTGTATTACTTCGCCATTCGAATCGGAGGAGTCATCATCACCATTCCGGCGCTCGAGACCTACGTCATCTGGGGGACATTGATCGCCTGGTTTTTCCTCGGCGAGCGATTCCGGGGCATGGTCCTGCTGGGTGTGGGCCTGATCGCCGTGGGGCTGGTCGTGTTGTCTCTGGGGCAACTGCGCGGCCAGCCGATCACTCCTTATTGGTACTGGGCGATTCCTCTGGTGCTGTTCACGGCCCTCACCTATGGGATTTCGGGCGTTCTCTGGCGGTACGGGCAATTGCGCGGCGCGCACCAGTCTACGGCCATACTTCTGCAATTCGTTACCAGCGTGGCGGTGGCTCTGGCGGGCTTGGCCGGCCTGGGGCGGCTCTCCATGATTGGCGCGGCCTCAGGGCGCGAGATCGCCGCGTTGCTCACCAGCGGCGTGCTGTCCGGCATCGTGGGAATCTACTGCATGTTTACGGCGTTGCGATTGATGTCCGTGGCGCGTGTGTACGCCTTCTCCTCGCTGACCCCGCTGGTGGCAACGTTCTTCGCGCGGTTCTTTCTGGGCGAGTACCTGAACCTCATCATGATTGTCGGCGTTCTGCTGGTTACCGTCGGCGTGGGGCTGACCCAGATCTACCGGCCGAAGGACGAGCGGCAGGCGAGCTAGCGCTTAATGGCTCTGAAGGCGCTGTGAATCGATTTTCTGCAGGTGAGCTTTCAGCCTCTGGAGCAATTCGGCGTCCCCTCCCGCGGCGATCTCACGCTCGATCTCCATCAACGCAAAGTGAACGATATCGTGGTGATGGAGCTCCTGCTCTCCCAATTCGCTGCTAAAACGCAGCCAGATTTTGTGCAGAAGGTCGATTTCCCTTTGCGTTAAGTGGGGCACGTGCGGGCCGAGATAGAAGATCTGGTGCTGTCCACCGGAGGTGAATATTTCCAGTGAGATATGGGGTCGCGGTTCTTGCAGCCGCTCCCAGGCCAGGCCGCCGCGCCGGGCTTCTTCCGTAGCGGGCATCTTGGCGGACTGGCCCAGCACGATCGCAGAGGTCTGCAGATTCCGTGCCGTGCGCAGGATTCCGTCCCAGATCTGGCTGGCGGCGACGACGGTGAGGCGGATGGGCTTGCCGCGCTTCTCCGCCACCGCGAGTGCGTGAGTAAAGAGCATCTGATCATTGACGCTGAAGAGCTGGTCCGGCTCCAGCAAGTGCTCGCCGGAACCGGCGCGGCGGAGGACCCGGATGTGACACACCACGACGTCCCGGCGGGCGGTATTGACACGGCTAAGAACGGCGTCCAAGTGGTAGAGGGTGTTGTAGTCGCGCGCAAGAACCAGGATTCCTCCCGGACGGCATCCGACCGTTTCGGGGGAGAGCTCTTCACTCGGGTTCAGGTGGAACTGGTCAAGCTCCTGATGCGGCTGCCCTCCTTTTCGCGCAAACCTTTCGGAGAGCGTAAAGATCCCGAAGAAAACCAGCGTGAAGCTGACCCCGGCCACCGTGGCGATCTCCTTGGTTAGCAGGTTGACCAAGGCGACGGCCAGCAGCGTGAGAGTCATCAGGCCCAGCCCCAGAGGGATCTCCAACCGGCCCAACCTGGGATTCACGGGGACGCGGAACTCGCGCGGTCCGGGCTTTGTGAACCGAAGTACCACGACTGCTATCCCTTTCATCGCAAAGCTCCAGATGACGCCGAAAGCATAAGCCGCACCCAACAACAGAACGTCTCCCCGGCTGAGCAGGATCGTCAACAGTTGCAGGGCGACCACCAGATTGAGGATGCGGTAGGATGTCCCGAACCGCGGATGCGGGCGGCGGAACCACGAGGTTAGCACCCCATCCTCCGAGACACGGTTCAGCACGCCGTTTGACCCCACAAGGGCTGTGTTCACGGCGCCGGAAAGGATCATGATGCCGACCAGTACGACAAAGGCGTGGAATGCCATTCGCAGCCAGTACGGTCCCACGACGTTCATAGCGAGACCGCCGATAAGGTTGTCGAAGAAATTGCTGCGCGTCGCGTCAGGGATGATCATCACCGCGAAAAACGAAACCAGCGAGGTGAACAGAAGGCTGTAAACGAAAATCACCAACGCAGCTTTCTTGAGGTTGGGCAACTTGGGGTGCTGGATTTCACGGTAGACTTGCGCCAGGGTTTCCAGCCCGCTCATGGCGAGAATAGAATGGCCGAAGGCAACGAGGATGCCGATCACTCCAATGATCTCCGGCAGATGGCTGGAGAGCAGCCAGCCTTCGGCCTCCGGCGAGAAATGCAGGTTGGCCGGACGGGGAGAGGGTGGTAATTCTCCTCCCCGCACCCAGAGCGTGTACCCCGACCAGACAATCATCAACACGACCAGCACCGTGGTAAATCGCATGATCAGCACGGCCTTCTCGCTCGATTCCTCGATCCCCTTCGTGTTCTGCCACCAGAAATACAGCGTAACCAGCGCGGCAAAGGCGGCCGAAGTCGCGTTGGCTGGGAGGTGGACGTTGACATGCAGGTAGTCCAGAATCTCGTTCAGGAACCCTGTCAGGTACTGGCCTGCGGCGACGCCGCTGATGGGCCCGGTCAGGATGTAGTCGAACATGAGAGCGGAAACCGAGAATTTGGCCAGCGTCCCACCCATCGCTTCCTTGACCACGCGATAGACGCCGCCCCGCACGAACATGCTGCAACTCTCCACGTACATCTGGGCCACGGCGTAGGCGAAGAGCATGACCGCCAGGATGTACCAGGGGGCCGATTTACCTAGTGCCCTTTCGGCGATACCGCCAGCGTAAAAAGCCGATGATCCCAGGTCGTTGAGAACGATTGCTGCGGCCCGCCAGAGAGAGATGAAGGTCAGCATGGCCGTGCTTGCCACCACAACCTGGGGCAGGCCTACGGCCCTGGATTCAGGCGAGAAGGATTGTCTGGATGGCTCGTTCATGCGTAGTTTTCAGGGGCGCTGAAATCCGCAGGCGAAGGTCGGAACGTAAGGAAAAGTGTAACCACCTTTGTGGATCGCTGAGTCCGTCACATTCTCGCACGTGTTGGCGGCTTTGGGAAGAGGGTGGAACTGAGAGGGAGAATGCCCGAGCCGAAGTCCGGGATAGCACCCCAACCCAAGCGCGGGAGTTGCGGCTTGAGGGAATCTCACACGCGTTTACTTCTTCTCTCACTCCGGGACTGTTGTTCAGCGCCGACATGGTCGAGGTTTCAAGTCTGATTGCAACTGGCTCCCGGCGCGGTCAATCTACTATGGAGTGCGTGAATCTCGTCACAGTTTGCGAAGGTTTGTGGCAAAAGTCAATGTAACCCTTGAGAGAAAAGTTGCATCCGACCAAGTACCACCAAGCATCATGATGATTATGCGGTCTTCGCGGGGGGACGCTCCAAAGCTGGTTGCGGTACTCGTGCTACTCGTTTTTTTGACGGGCGCGCGCGCGAGAGCGGAAGCTCCGATGAGGTCTGCCTCCACCCCGGACCCGCTC
>DATKYV010000284.1:0-3109 GCA_035528275.1 Terriglobia bacterium
GTGAAGCCGGCGAAGGAAACTCTGTCGGTGGAAGAATGGACACACCGGGCGACGATGGCGCGCGACCACTACGTCAAAGTCGTCTATAAAGGTTTCCTCTTCCCCTTCGGACACCGCGCGTCGCTCATCAAGATCACCGAGCGCAAGTTCCAGCGGGGCCCGACTGGCCTCGCGGCCTACCTGCGCCAGCGCATGTACATCATCGTGCGCGAGCCGGAAAAGCAGTACCCTGCCGTCGGCCAGCAGTACGAGGGTCGCGGATTGCCGTTCCAGCGACTGACTATTACCAACGTGATCACGCCCAGCCTCGACATGCCACAGGGCTTGGTTTCGGGGCGCGCTACGGCCGCCTTCTGGACTCGGGTGGGCGCCGCCGACTTCCTCTTCCATTTTGTGGCTGAAGACGTGGACGGTAACGTATCCGAATTCACCGCGCCGATCATTTTTGTCGAGGCAGGCGTGGCCGGTGACTCCCGTATCGACCAGGTCTTTACGGAGTATGGCAAAGCCGAATCGCTATCCCGGCACGAGCGGGAAATGCGGGGACAAAAGGTGGCCTACGCCAAAGGCGACAAGCCGGGTGACACGCACTTCGAAACGGCCACGATTACGTTTGGCGCGCATGGGCCGGAGAGCAAGTTCTCGGTTGAGTCGCTGCTGGTGCTGAACCAGCCGCCGTTCTATCCCACGGTGGCGGAGGCCAAGGTCCGAATCTCCGCTGTTGAGCAGATGACCGGCGTACAGGCGGCGACTCGCATCAAGATCCACAACGCCTATGTCACCGGCGGCTTCTCCTCCGCTTCGAACAAGGGACTGGTGTTCGCGGAGGTGCTGGACACGGTCCAATTGGCGTTCGGCGGCGCGGGCGCGAGCACCGACAAAGCCGGCGGGATGGCTTCACCGAGCATGGCCATCAACGCCCTTTCGCGCTCCTTGGGGCCAGTCGGCGGTAACGTCGATAAGATCGTGGGGGGCACCTTCGATCCAACGGAGTTCTTCAAGGGCGCCCTGGGTGATGTGAAAATCCTGGGCGGCATCTCGCTCTGGGACATCCTGGAAGTAATCAATGACTTCACCGGCCTGCTCGACAAGGTTCCCAAGCTGAAGCCCCTCAGGTTGCCGGATGCCGTCGAGGCGAGCTTCACCTGGAAGCCCACGATGAAGAACGGCCCTGATCCGAGCAAGCCGATCCTGAAATTCGCGAGCCCGAATGATGCCTTTACGCTGGACGCCCATATGCGCCAGCCCCTGAATGCCCAGCCGGCCACCTTCGAGATTAAGGCGAGCTTGCAGAATTTTGAAGTCCACTTGATCCCCGAAATTCTCGAAGTTATTGTCCTCAAGTTCAAGTCGTTGTCGTTCACCTCGAAAAACGGCGCGAAGCCGGACGTGAGTGTGGATTTCGACACCTTTCAGTTTGCGGGGCCGCTCAAATTCATCGATACCCTCCGCCAGTACCTCCCGCTGGACGGCTTCAAGGATCCACCCAGCCTGGACATCACCGCGCAGGGTCTCAAGCTGGGTTACTCCTTGGCGCTACCGCCCCTCACATTGGGCGCCTTGAGTATCCAGAACATTACGTTGTCGGCGGAATTCCGGCTGCCCTTTACCGGCGACCCCCTCAATTTCCGTTTCGCCTTCTGCGAGCGGCAGAATCCCTTCTTGCTGACGGTCTGGATCTTCGGGGGTGGCGGCTTCTTTGCAATAGAACTCGAAGCCAGCAAGGAAGGACTGAGGAAGGTCGAAGGCTCGTTCGAATTCGGCGGCAATTTCTCCCTGGATATCGGGGTGGCCAGTGGCGGGGTGCACATCATGGCCGGCATCTACTTCGCCATCACCGGCCAGAAGACTCAGTTAACCGGCTACGTGCGCTGCGGCGGCTCCGTCAGCGTGCTCGGTCTCATCACGATCTCGGTCGAGTTCTACCTGGAGCTCAGCTACGAAAGCCCGCCCACGCGCGTCTGGGGCCGGGCCACGCTCACCGTCGAGATCGAGATTCTCTTCTTCAGCATCAGCGTGGACTTGACCGTGGAGAAGACCTTTGCGGGAAGTGAAGGGGAATCTGCCTTCCTGCCGGTGGCTGGCGATTACGCTCCCGCGGTGCCGGTCGTTACTCCGGTCACTTTCGAAGACATGATCACTCAGGAAGACTGGGAAAGCTATTGCATGGCTTTTGCGTAAGGGGAGGCAACCATGGCGACCAAGCAGACGATTATCTGGACGGCCCTGCCCAATGGGTGGGCGGTGGACGCATCGACTCCCACGTTGCGGCTTTCGGTGTTTGTCTCCGCGCGACTGGAAACCAGCGATGGGTTGCCCAAACCCACCCTGGTGCAGTTTCCTGACCTCCTGCAATGGACTACCAAGGTTCAGGAGATGAGCTTCACGATCCAGTTTGACGCGGGCACGCCGGTGGCGGCCAAGCGCGTGGGTGCGGACCTGGAACCGGCGCTCTGGACGGCGCTGGTCAAGCCCTCCTCCTACGTGAAGCCTTACGAGCCACCCAATCAATTCTCCAAGCGGATCATCCGGTCACACCCAGTGGCGAACGTGAACTCCTTTCTGAAATCGCAGTATCAATCCGTCGCCACCGGTTCACCCACCACCCTGGTCCCTCGAGAGCAGTTGATTGAGAAACTGACGCCGGTCAGCTTGTACTCGGCACCTCCGGCGGAAGTGGTCGGCGCTCAAACGGCGGCGCCGCCGGCGGGTGCCAAGGGAACCCAGATGCAGACCATGTCGCTGAAGTCAGCCTCTCCGGGCGGACAGGCTGCCGCACAAGCGCAATTGCATCCCCAGATGAAGGAAATTACCACCTTCAGTCAAAGCCTGAATCCGAAGGTAAGAGCCAGTACGCTGAAAGACGCGAACATCCTGCTGGCGGCGCCGAGCGTGACTCTGCGGCCCCAGATGCTGGACGCCTTCAAGAGCGTGGCGCAAGATCTGCAACAGTTCCGCGCGGTGCGGCCCAGCGCCACGCCCCAACCTACCAAGGATTTCCTCCAGGTGGCGATGTTCCATCGTCCGTCCTTGTACATCCGGCCCCCGTTGGAGATCCCCGAGATTGACTTCCATCAGTTCCTCTCGAGCCTGGGTAACTACCCGGAGT
>DATKYV010000285.1:0-2027 GCA_035528275.1 Terriglobia bacterium
AAGTTGTGGTAGATTCCGCCGTATGGCCGAGATCGATCAAGCCAGCCAATTGACACAACTCTGCAAGCAACTTGTGGCCGCCGGCGAAAAGCGCGCCAAGCTCAAGCTGGAATCCGCGGCGCTGGGGAAGACAGGAAAGAAAGGCAAACCGGGCAAGAAAAAGGCGAACCTAGAACGCCGCATCAGCCAGCTTACGCGAACCATCGAAGACCTCATGATGTCCATCGCCGCTCCGCCCCCTCGTCGGGTGGAGCGATGGGCCGGCATGGTGCCGGTCACCCTGCTGGTGGACGCCGACGGGAAAAAGTATAAGCAGATCGCCTCCACGGTTGACTTTTCCCAGCGCGGCCTTCGGGTCCGGACCACCGCCGCGCTGCATCAGGGACAACTCTTGGAAGTCTTCTGGCACGAAGGGCGCCTGGGAAAATGCCGTGTGGCGTGGGTCGCTCCCGGCGGGCTCGACCTGCCGACCGAGGTCGGGCTGGAAATCGTCAACTGACACTCCTCGCGGCGGGCCTCGAGTTGCTTGGACAACAGCACCGAAGGGGCAGCTTCTCTCGCCTCAGCGCAGCAACTCCTCCAATCGGACAGCGTGGTCGGTTTTTTCGTCGCGGTATTTGATGATGACGGGTGTGTAGAGCGAAAGGCCGAGTTCTTTGCCGCGGCCTTTGGTGATCGCGCGCGCCCCGGGGACCACAACGGCGCCGACGGGAATCATGAGTGGCCGCTCACCCTCGCGGCGGTGGACGGCGTCTCGTACCACATCGTAGACCGGAGTCGAGCCGGTCAGGATTGTTCCGGCGGCGAGCACCGCGCCGCGCCCCACGATCGTCCCTTCATAGACTCCGCAGTTCCCGCCCACCAGGACTTCGTCCTCAATAATCACCGGCATGGCGCCGATGGGTTCGAGCACACCGCCGATCTGCGCCGCGGCGCTGACGTGCACGCGCTTCCCTACCTGCGCGCAGGAGCCGATGAGCGCGTGCGAGTCAATCATCGTGCCGTCGTCCACGTAGGCGCCGGCGTTGACGTACATGGGCGGCATGCAGGTCACGTTCTTGCCGATGTAGCAGCCGTCGCGAATCGAGGACCCGCCGGGGACGATGCGGATGTTCTGCCCGGCAGGAATCTGCTTCAAGGGAAATGTGTGCTTGTCGCGGAACTGGAACTCAATCTCCCGGGCGTCGCCTGGCGTAGCGCCGACCTTCAGGTCGGCACCTTGCGTAGCGGCGGTCGGCGCCTGCCCCGATGCAATCGGGGACCGCCAATCCGCCGGTGAGGACACCGGCGCTACAGCCATCTCCACCACGCGCCCGATGCGGAATCCCAGCAGAATCCCCTTCTTCACCCAGGTGTTCACACGCCAGCCGGTCGGGGATGCGGGGTCCGGCTCCGCGGCGCGCACCGTCCCCTCATTCAGCGCCGCCTTGAGCTCTTCAAAAGCGCGGAAATACTCCTCGCCAAATTCCTTGGCCTCGCGCGCGTAAAGATTCTCGATTGTGGACTGGAGTTCCATAGTTTCCTGTGGTTTTTTCAGGTAGCCAGTTCGCGGTACACGATATGCACGACTTCAAGCGCGATTTTGGCTTCCTCCGCGTCAAATGTCAGCTTGTTTCGAATTTCATTGCCAGGGTGAACCAGGTTGCGGTACTCGCGAACTGCATGAGATAGCTTCTCGACTGCCGGAGACACATACTTTAGCTCCACGGTGACGTTGATGAGGTCTGACAAATCCCACTTTGTGATATCTGCCTTCTTTGGGGCCTTGCTTGCGGCCAATGCACGATTTGGATCACGTTGGAGACGATCAACCAGCATAGCTTCTATCGCGCCACCTGAAAGGGTGAGAGCAGACTTCCAACACTTGGCTATATAAGCCCTTTGTAGCTCCTTGTAATCCCGCACCAGTATGTTTCGCAAATCAGTGTCCTTCACGAACGCGAATTCGCGGGTTAGGGTGATGGGCGTATCTTCGGAGACTTCGGTGATAACTTCAAGCCTACCAAGCACCGCAGATAGATAGGTGC
>DATKYV010000286.1:0-8294 GCA_035528275.1 Terriglobia bacterium
GTCTCATGATTAAAGGTCTCGCGGTTGATTCAAAACGGGAATCAGCCGTGGGATTGCTCTCTGCAATCGGCAATCATCAATCAACAATCGAAAATCCTACTTGCCCCACTCCGTATGAAACGCGCCTTCCTTGTCGAGCCGGCGGTAGGTGTGCGCGCCGAAGTAGTCGCGCTGGGCCTGCAGGAGGTTGGCGGGCAGGCGTGCGGAGCGGTAGCTATCGAAGTAATTGAGCGAACTCGAGAACGCCGGGCAGGGCACTCCCCAATCGGCCGCCGCCTTCACCACTTTCCGCAGATTCTTGCCGCTCTTATTGACGATCCTGCGGAAAAAGCGGTCGAGCATCAGGTTGGGGAGGTCCGGCTTTTTCCGGAAGGCGTCGCGGATGGGGTCGAGGAGCTTGGCGCGAATGATGCAGCCGCCCTTCCAGATGCGCGCGATCTCGGCGAATTTCAGATTGTACCCGTATTCTCTTGAAGCCGCCCGCATTTGCGTGAATCCCTGCGCGTAGCAGGCGATCACCGTGAGCGCGTAGGCATCGCGCAGCGCCGCCAGGTAATCGGCTTTGCGGGCTGAGAGCTTGCGTTTGGGGCCGCGCAGGACTTCAGCGGCCGCCACGCGCTCCTGCTTGAGTCCGGAAAGGATGCGTGCCTCGACGGCGCCCGCCAGCGTAGGCACGGCCACGCCCAGGTCGAGCGCGTCCTGAGCCGTCCACTTGCCCGTCCCTTTCTGACCCGCCGTATCCAGCACCAAGTCCACCAGCGGCTTTCCGGTTTCCGGGTCTATCTTTCCCAAAACAATGATGCTGATTTCCAGCAGAAACGAGCCAAGGTCCGCGCTGTTCCACTCAGCAAACACGTCGCGGATTTCGGTGCCGCTCATGCCGAGAACTTTCCCACAGAAGTCATACGCTTCACAGATCGTCTGCATGATGCCGTACTCGATGCCGTTGTGGACCATCTTCACGTAGTGGCCCGCCCCGCCTGGTCCGAGATACGTGCAGCACGCGCCGTCGTTGGTTTGCGCTGCCATCTTGGTGAGCAGCGGCTCGAGACGACGGTAGGAATCCTCGTGGCCGCCGGGCATGAGACACGGCCCGTGCAGCGCGCCTTCCTCGCCGCCGCTGACCCCCATGCCGAAGAAGCGCAGCCCGGACGATTCCAGGTCCTTGGCGCGCCGCTCGGTGTCCTTGAAGTGAGAATTCCCGCCATCCAGCACGATGTCATCCTTGCCCAGCACGGGCTTCAAATCACGCAGCACCGAGTCCACCGGGCCTCCGGCCGGCACCATCACCCAGATGCGCCGCGGCGCTTCGAGCGCCTCCACAAACTCGGCGAGGGTATTGGCCACCGCCACGTTCTTCCCGGTCGTCTGCTCGGCGACCTGTTTCGCTTTCTCCGCGTCCGCGTCAAAGCCCACCACCGAAAAACCCTTGCCCTCCGCATTCAGCGCCAGGTTTCGGCCCATCACGCCCAATCCGATGATTCCAAGATGCCGCTTGTCCATGATTCATCCCTTCGTCCTCAGAGAGATTGCGGAACGGCATTAGGATAGCAGAACAATCGGAGCGAGGGTTCCGAAAGAGAAGGTAGTCGCTTTTGTCCTCACCGAGCACGCTGGCGTCGAACTCATTCCCCAACCGGCTGCGCAAAGTTATATAATCCCTCGCTAGGTTTGCATCGTGATGTTCTGAGGGTGCATCCACCCTAGAGGGGCTGGTTGCCAACTCAACGACGTAACGCCGCCGTCGGCGGCGGAAGCATGAGTTTTTAGGGGGGAGGAATCACACCTTGCCTGGAGAACGCTCAGCGCAGTCTGCCAAAGTCGTTTCAAACCGATCCAAGCTCGACCAACTTTGCATCAACACGATCCGTTGCCTGGTGATGGACGCAGTACAGAAAGCCAACTCCGGCCACCCCGGCATGCCCATGGGCGCCGCACCCATGGCCTACGTTCTCTGGACGCGCTTTCTCAAATACCATCCGCGCAAACCCGATTGGCCCAACCGCGACCGCTTTATCCTCTCTGCCGGCCACGGCTCGATGCTTCTTTACAGCCTCCTTCACCTGACCGGCTACGACATGTCGCTCGACGATCTGAAACAGTTCCGCCAGTGGGAAAGCAAGACTCCCGGGCATCCGGAAAACCTGCTGGCCGCCGGAATTGAAACCACCACGGGCCCTCTCGGCCAGGGATTCTCGACGGGCGTGGGCATGGCCATCGCGCAGAAACACTTGGCTGCCCTCTTCAACCGGCCGGGGCACAAGATTGTGGATTACAAGATCTACGGTATTGTGAGCGACGGTGACCTGATGGAGGGAGTTTCCTCCGAAGCAGCGTCGCTGGCCGGGCACCTCGGCCTCGACAACATCATCTATCTCCACGACGACAATCACATCAGCATCGAGGGTTCGACGGACCTGGCGTTCACCGAGGACGTGGGGAAACGGTTTGAGGCTTATGGCTGGTTCGTTCAGCGGATTACCGACGGGAACGATTTGGAAGCCATCGATCGAGCGGTCCGCGCCGCTCAGGGCGAGAAGGGAAGGCCCTCCATCATCCTGGTTCGGACTCACATCGCCTATGGAAGTCCCAATAAACAGGATACCGCTGAAGCCCACGGGTCGCCTCTTGGAGAAGAGGAAGTCAAGCTGACCAAGCAACGGCTGGGCTGGCCCGTTGAACCCACGTTCTACATTCCCGATGAGGCCCTCGTCCAATACCGAAAGGCCATTGACCGGGGTGAGCAGGCAGAATCCGACTGGCAGAAAGGCCTCGCAGCCTACCGCAAAACGTTCCCCGATCTCGCCGCAGATTGGGACCGGTTTGTTCGCAGGGAGCTCCCCGAGGGGTGGGCGGCAAAGCTGCCGACCTTCAAGCCCACTGACGGATCGATGGCCACGCGCAAGGCGTCCGGAGCCGTGCTGAACGCTATCGCGCCAGGTTTGCCCACGCTCATCGGGGGCTCGGCAGACCTTGCGCCTTCGACGAACACGCTCATCAAGGGAGCGGGAGATTTCGCCAAAGGCAATTACGGCGCGCGCAATCTGCACTTTGGAGTCCGCGAGCACGCTATGGGCGCCATCCTGAACGGCATGGCGCTCAGCGGCCTGATTCCCTATGGTGCGACGTTTCTGATTTTCTCCGACTACGCGCGGCCCACAATCCGCTTGGCGGCGTTGATGGGAGCCCACTCGATCTTCGTCTTCACCCACGATAGCGTTTTTCTGGGCGAAGACGGGCCGACGCACCAACCCATCGAGCATCTGCCCGCCCTTCGAGCCATCCCCAACCTGATGGTGATCCGGCCTGGCGATGCGAATGAGACAGCGGTTGCCTGGCGAGTGGCCATCGAGCGGCAAGGCGGCCCGGTGGCAATGGCTCTGACGCGCCAAGGACTGCCGATTATCGACCGCACGAAGTACGCGTCCGCGGAAGGATTGGCCCGCGGGGCGTATGTCCTGGCGGATGCGGCAGGGAAGGAGCCTGGGATTCTGCTAATAGCCTCGGGCTCGGAGTTGTCCGTGGCCCTCGAGGCGTATGAGAAACTCGCAGCCGAAGGAATCGCGGCGCGCGTGGTAAGCATGCCGTCGTGGGATCTCTTTGAGAAACAGCCGCAGGCGTACCGAGACGAGGTTTTGCCGCCCCAGGTCACTGCTCGGCTCGCCATCGAGGCGGCGGCGCCGCTCGGCTGGGAGCGCTATGTGGGCACCAAAGGCGCGGTTATCGGCATGACGCGGTTCGGGGCTTCCGCGCCATACAAAATCCTGGCGGAAAAATTCGGGTTCACCTCGGCCAATGCCGTCCAACGCGCCAAAGCCTTGTTGGGCCGCTGAGCCTGGAACGAATTTCCCGTTCGTTGCGCGTTGCGATCGTCGGAGTAATGCATGAGCGAGATTTCTGCGAAATGGTCGTTCAGTCCGGGCGGTTTGGGGCCGGCGGTGGGAGCTGCGCTGGCGAAACTCCAGGAGGAGCGATTTGGCCAGCGGCTCTGGGAGCGCGATCCCGGGTTGTGGAAGTCTGAGCCCGAACATCAGCGGGTGATCAAGAACGCGCTTGGCTGGTTGAGCGTGCCCGGCGAGATGCTGCAGGGCCTGGATCAACTCCAGGCTTTCGTCGATCAGGTGCGCGGCCAGGGTTTCAAGCACGCGGTCTTGCTGGGCATGGGCGGCAGCAGCCTTTGCCCGGACGTCTTCCGGGCCACGTTCGGAACTGCGCCCGGGTTTCTGGAGCTTCAGGTCCTGGATTCCACGGTACCGGCAAGCGTGGCTTGGGTGGAAAAGGGAATTGATCTCAACCGGACGCTCTTCATCGTCTCCAGCAAATCGGGCGGCACCGCCGAAACCCTCAGCTTTTACAAGTATTTCTTCGATCGAGTTAAGTCATTGAAGGGTGACCTCGCCGGCGAAAATTTTGTGGCAATCACCGACCCCGGGTCCTTCCTCGAAAAGCTCGCACGCGAAAAAGGCTTCCGCAGCGTTTTCCCCGGCCAACCGGACATCGGCGGACGGTTCTCGGCGCTCTCGAATTTCGGGATCGTCCCGGCAGCGCTGGCGGGCGTGGACGTGCGTGCCTTGCTCGAAAGCGGCGCGGGAATGGCAAGAGCCTGCGGGGCGGATGTGCCTGCGCAGGAGAATCCCGGCGTCGCGCTGGGCGCTATCCTCGGCGAGGCGGGGCGCGCCGGCCGGGACAAGGTGACGTTCCTGGTCTCACGCGGCATAGAGACCTTTGGTGATTGGGTGGAGCAGCTCTTGGCGGAGAGCACCGGCAAGGAGGGAAAGGGCCTGGTGCCTGTCGAGAAGGAGTACTTGGGCGAACCCGGGGTTTATGGAAACGATCGGCTCTTTGTTCGCATGGCGCTTAATTCCGAAATGGATGACAAGGTTGAAGAAGGGCTGAAAACGCTGGAAGCAGCCGGCCACCCGGTGGTCCACATCGAGCTCGCCGACAAGCTCGACTTGGGCGCGGAATTCTTCCGGTGGGAAGTGGCCACGGCGGCGGCGGGGGCGCTACTGGGGATCAACCCCTTCGATCAGCCGAACGTCCAGGAAAGCAAAATCAATACGAACCGTTTGCTCGCCCAATGCAAGGCTGAGGGCCGCTTCGCTGAAGAGACTCCTGCGGCGGAGGCCGAGGAACTGGAGTTGTATTGCGATCCGGCAAGTCGCGAAACGCTCGTGAAGATTAGCCAGCGGCTTGGTCTCGACGCAGGCTCGCTGGAGGCGTTCCTTGCCGCCTTTCTCCAACAGCGCCGGCCAAATGACTACGTCGCCCTGCTCGCCTACGTGGAGGCTTCGAGCGGCCACAAAGCGGTCATGCGCGCTATGCGCATGCGGTTGCGCGACGGCTTGCGCTTGGCGACGACTGTCGGCTTCGGCCCCCGGTATTTGCATTCCACGGGTCAGCTCCACAAAGGCGGCTCCAACAACGGCCTTTTCATCCAGATTACCGCTCACGATGCGGAAGACCTCCCCGTGCCTGGCGAGCCATTCACGTTTTCTGTTCTGAAGCAAGCGCAGGCGCTCGGGGATTTCGAATCCCTCAGAAGCAAGGGCCGGCGCGTGATCCGGTTCCATGTGGGCAAGAAGGTTCAAGCCGGCCTCGACCGCCTTTCGACGCTCATGGATGAAGCCTTGCGGCTGCTCCAGGAAGGTGGCAAATAGATCTGGCGGGTCTGCAGAAATGTGAGACGCGCCGGCAACGGCTTGCGGATGCTGATTCATCCAAAGAACTTCGGGTGGGGACATGGCTGAAGCAAAACTGGCAGATAACCCATTGCGTGACGGCATTCGCATTCGGCGCGCGCCGGACCCGTGCGCCATGGTGATCTTCGGCGCGTCGGGCGACCTTATGGAACGCAAGCTCGTTCCGGCGCTCTATTATCTGGCGCGCGAGCGTTTGCTGCCGCCGGGGTTTTCGGTGGTCGGGTGCGGGAGGACGCACTTCACGGACGAAGAGTTCCGCGAGAAAATGCGCCAGGCGGTGAAGAAGTTTCTGAAGCTGCCGGAAGACGAGGATGCCTTCCTCAAGAGCTTTTCCGAGGGCATCTTTTACCTGACCGGAGATTTCAGCAAGCCTTCTTCCTACGCGGAGCTTGTTGCGGTCCTTGATCGTCTCGATCGCGAGCGGGGAACCGGGGGCAATTGGCTCTTCTATCTTTCCACGCCTCCCAGTTTCTTTCCCGTCACCGTCCAGCATCTGGGCGCCGCAGGGCTTGCCAAGCCGTGCGAGGCAGGCAAGAGTTGGACCCACATCATCATCGAGAAGCCCTTTGGCCGCGACCTGGAGAGCGCCCGGGAACTCAATCGCGTCGTCACCGGAGTGTTCGAAGAGGAGCAGGTCTATCGCATCGACCACTATCTGGGCAAGGAAACGGTTCAGAACCTGTTGGTCTTTCGTTTCGCCAATGGGATTTTCGAACCCGTCTGGAACCGTCGCTACATCGACCACATCCAGATCACGGTCGCTGAGGATTTGGGAGTGGAGAATCGCGGCTCGTATTACGAGGAGGCGGGGCTGGTCCGGGACATGATTCAAAACCACGTCCTGCAGCTTCTCTGCCTGGTGGCCATGGAGCCACCGGCGACGTTTCAGTCTGTGGCGGTGCGTGACGAGAAAGCCAAAGTGCTGCGCGCCGTCCGGCCCATTCCCCTCGAGCGGCTGGATGAGTTCGCGGTGCGCGGGCAATACTCCGAGGGCTTTGCGCGCGGCCAGAACGTTCCCGCTTACCGCAAGGAGCCCAAGGTCGCACCGGACTCCGTTACGGAGACTTATGGCGCGCTGAAGCTCTACATCGACAACTGGCGCTGGGCGGATGTGCCTTTCTTCTTGCGTTCCGGGAAGCGGCTTGCGAAACGTGTCTCGGAGATCTCGGTCCAATTCCGCGGTGTGCCTCATCTGCTGTTTCGCGACACGCCCACGGAAAATATCGAGCCCAACGTCCTCGCCATCCAGCTCCAGCCGAATGAAGGAATCTCGCTCCGCTTCAGCGCCAAGCTGCCCGGGACAACCATGCAGATCCGGCCGGTGATGATGGACTTCCGCTATGGCGAGTCCTTCGGCGCTACGCCACCCACCGCCTATGAGACGCTGTTGCTCGACTGTATGGTGGGTGACGGTACGCTGTTCAATCGAAATGACGCGGTGGATCTATCCTGGGAGCTGATCACGCCGATCCTGAGCGCATGGAAAGAGCGCGGACCGAAAGGGCTGACCTTTTACGAGGCAGGGAGTTGGGGGTCGGCGGAGGCGGATGCCTTCATCGAGCGCGAAGGACGACGCTGGCAGCGGCTCTGAATGAAACGGGAAGCTTGGCAGGTCAGGCCGCCCGACTTTGAATAAGTACAGGATGACGCACGTGGCTGAGACACTCGAACATCTCGGGCTCGGCAGACCGCGGCCGGCGGCCGTCGCCGACCTTGAAGCCGAGCTTTCCGCTTTGTGGCGCTCGGCGACGGAGGCCGCCGAGGAGGGCAGCTCGGTGATGCGCGCCTCGGCGCTCACGATTCTTGTTTTCGTGGACGACCGGCGCGCGGATGCCGAGGTCAGCAGCGTCGTCAGCCGCGTCACCCTGCAAAATCCTTGTCGCGCCATCGTGATGATTGCCGAACCCGGCACGAGCCCGGCGGGCCTCGAGGCGTGGGTCTCGGCACACTGCCACCTGCCGACCGGCGGCGGGAAGCAGGTCTGTTGTGAGCAGGTCTCGGTATGGGCGCGGGGAGACTCCGTCCGCGACCTTGACAACGTCGTGGTTCCTCTCGCGCTTCCCGGTTTGCCGGTTTTCCTCTGGTGGCGGGCGGGCAGCTTTTCACCTCCCGACTATTTCAAGCAAATTCTGCGCGTCACCGATTGTGTTCTTGTAGATTCGGCGCGATTCGCGCACCCCGCCAAAGACCTCGCCAAGCTCGCGCGCACGGTTCGGGAGCTTTCCGGTGAGGTCGTCGTCGGTGATCTGAACTGGACACGAACTCAGCCATGGCGGGAGTTAGTCGCGCAGTGCTTTGATACTCCGGCCCATCGGCCCTATCTCGACGGCCTTACCCGCGTGCGTATCGAATACGAGGAGGAGTCCCCACGCGCAGTTGCCCAGGGCGCCCAGGCGTTGCTGGTTGCCGGATGGTTGGCGAGCCGGTTGGGGTGGGATCTGAGGGAACACGCCGGGGACGCCGTGTCTGGAGTCCGTTCCTGGGTGTTCAGGTCTCTCGCGGGACCGATCAAGGTGGAGGTGGTCCCACGAGGCTTCGAGGGCGGAGGGAAGGGAGTCTGTTTTTGCATGACGATGAAAGCGGAAAGCCCTG
>DATKYV010000287.1:0-8993 GCA_035528275.1 Terriglobia bacterium
TTCTCATGAGATCTTTCTCCTTCTCCGAAGGCACTCCGTGTCGTGCCCCGGCGCGCCAGCGTATCAAGACCAGGGGGCTATTTCAACTTCCGAGACAACCGAGCCTTTGAGAATGCCGACCTGAAGGTCGGCGCTACAACAGATTAAGCTGTTCTTGAGACAAGGCATCACGAGCAGACAAGAAGACCGCCGGACAATATGTCCCGCCCAATTCCGCGCATCATTTGTCCACCGCTGGAGTACAATCTGTTCCTTCGGCGCGTGGGATTTTGATGTAGAGCGCCGAACGGCCTGGAATCCGAAATCAGACCATGGGGCCCGACCGAACCCTCCGGGGGTGTTGGATGTCTTCTTTGCTGTTGGCAATTATCCTCTGTTTCTCCGCCACCACAGCTTTCGCCGTTGAACTGCAGTCGCCGAGCAGCGCGGAAATCTGCGGCGACTGCCATCGCGCCATCTTCGAGGGATGGAAAAGCTCCGCCCACGCCACGGCCATGGAGAGCCGGCTGTTTCAGGATGCGCTGGAGCTGGCCGAGGAGGACTTCGGCTCGCAGTCGCGGCGTGTTTGTCTGAGCTGCCATTCTCCCGTTGGCGTGCAGATCGATGACCTGGGACTGATCAAAAAGGTGAGCTGGGAAGGCGTCACGTGCGATTACTGCCATTCGATCCGGGAAGTCACCCCCGCCGGCGCGAACCCCAAGGCGCGGGTGGAGTTTTCTCTCGTCAAAAGCGGGCCCTGGAAAGATGCTGTTTCGACCGCCCACGGGACGGCTTATTCCTCCGTGCACACTTCCTCGAAAGCCTGCCTTCCCTGCCACGAGTATCGGAACTCGCTGGGCTTTCCCGTGCTGACCACTTATACGGAATGGGAAAACAGCGACTACGCGAAGGCCGAGCAGGGTTGCCAGTCGTGCCACATGTCGAGCGCCAAGGGAGACGTGGTGGATCCCCGAGTGAAGCGATCAACGATGACCACCATCAATCTCCACCAGATGCCCGGCGGTCACTCCATCCAGCAGTTGAACAGAGCTCTGCAGGCGACATTGTCGACTTCCCATGAGGGCGGCCAGTTTCGGGTTTCGGTGAAGGTTGCGAATCGCGGCGCGGGACACTACGTACCCACGGGATCACCTTTGCGGCAGTTGATTCTGGAGGTTCGCGCGGATTCCTTCGACGGTCACCACTTCTCCGAGAAGCGAATCTACCGGCGCACGGTGGCCGGCCAGGACGGCAAGGTTCTGGACCGCGAGCACTTCGCCTTTGTCAAAGGTGCGCGCGTGGTGAAGGACACACGCCTGGCGCCGAATGAGAGCCGGACCGAGACCTTCACTTTCCCCGTGCCGAAGGGAATTCAAACCCAGGTGGAGGCGGCCTTCTTCTATTATTACTCTCCCATGGCCAGGACGGAGGCGCAGCAGGAGGTCAAGTTCCTGACCATCCGCCGTATCGTGCGATAGCGAAGCACGTCGCGCTGCGGATGGTCAGCTCTTCCCTCACTAGCGCGCCATGGCGAGCCGGAAGCGGCCTACCCGGCTTCCGAGGCGATCAGACCGCGCATGAATTCGGCGGCCAACTGGGCGTTCTTATCGGCGAACTCAATCCCCACGGTCTGCCCGTTCACCACCGGCAGCGGGTGGCAGAGCTCGTAGCTCAAGTATCCTTGGTAGCCGATTTCCTTCATGCAGCGAATGAACTCGGGGTAGAAATCCTCGCCCTTGACCTTGCCGTCCGCGCCGCGCTCGTATTCCCCGCCGAAATGCGACAGCGCCTGGAGCGGGCCCACGGCCATCGAGGCCTCGCGAATGTATTTCGGAGTCTTTTCCGGCATGATCGGCGCATCCAGGGACACCTTCAGGGCGGGCGAATCCACCTCGCGCACCATGCGCAGGACATCCTTGTAGCTCTTGATGACCGGGGCGTGATTCTGCAGCGCCAGGGTTACGCCCGCCTCGGCTGCATAGCGCGCGGACTCGGCCATGCCCTCGCGGCACCATCCCCAGATTTCCTCTTCTGAGAAATCCTTGTGCGCGTCGTCCCAAAGCCGCTTGGCGATGACGTACTTGGCGATCTGCGGGTGCTTCGTCACGCCGGGCCAGCCCAAAAATAAGCGCAGGGTCCTGGCGCCCAGATCGGAAGTCATGCGAATCAGCTCGCGCACGTAACAGACCTGGCATTCGCGCTGCTCGGGAATCGGACTGCTGAAGTCGTTGTTGGCCGCCACGCCGTAAATTTCGATCCCTTCGCCATCCGCCATCGAGCGAAGCTCGCGGCAGCGGCTCTTGGGCATATCCAGGGGATTGCCGTGAGGCCGCTTGCCGTCAATTTCAACGCCCTGGTAACCGTACTTCTTTGCCCGCTTGATCACGTCTTCCAGGGAAAGCGCCTCGCCGCGGTACCAGACTCCCAGGAAAGTGATGCTGTAAAGACCGACCTTCATGCCGGAACTCTTCGGTTGAGGACTTGCGTTCGGAAAACTCAGGGCGCGCGAGTGCAAGATGCCGGCGGACGCCGCCAGTGACGCGCCTACAAACTGTCTGCGGTTCATCACCTTTTTTCCCATACTCACCGCACCTCCGTGATTCTTTGATTCCGTTTATGCATCGAAGCGCCAAGGCTTCATATCTTCGTGCCGCTAATCGTCGCGCTGATTGACGTTCTCTTCAAGCACATTCCTGCGCATCGCCATTCCAGGCAAATCAAATCCCGAAATCCACACCGGACCGAGGGAAGCGATCAGCTTCCAAGCCGGCGTTTGCACTCATCGAGAATTTCCACGGTGCGGCTGGCGCCCACGCGGGTGACCCCCAGGGCGCGCACCGCCAGCAACCGGTCGAGGTCGCGCACCCCGCCCGCCGCCTTCACCTGAACGCGGGCTGGAGAGTGCTTGCGCATGAGTTTGAGGTCATGGTCCGTCGCCCCGCCCGTGCCGTAGCCCGTGGAGGTCTTCACCCAGTCGGCGCCGGCCTCGGCGCAAATCTCGCACAGCTTGATCTTGTGCTCGTCCTTCAGATAGCAATTCTCGAAGATGACCTTCACTTTCTGGCCGCGATCGTGGGCCACAATGACGACCGCCTGGATATCCGCAAACACGTAAGCCCAATCGCCGCTCAGCACCTTGCTGATGTTGACGACCATGTCCAGCTCTTCGCCCCCGTCGCCGAGCGCCTGCCGCGCCTCCGCGGCTTTGACGGCCGTGACGTTGCCACCGTGAGGAAAACCGATCGTTGTGCTTGCCTTCACGCTGCTCCCTTGGAGGATCTCGGCGCAGCGTTTGAGGAAATAGGGCATGACGCACACGCTGGCCACGTTGTATTCGACCGCCAGGCGGCATCCTTCCTCGAGGTCGCGGTCCGTCAGGATGGGATTCAGAAGAGAATGGTCGATCATCTTGGCGATGTCTTCGTAGGTGTAGTTCATGTTTCTCTCCAAGGTAAAATCTGCAAGCTCGCTTGTCTTCTTAGTCGCTCAGCAGTCCGCCCTTCATGGCCAAGGCGATTCCGCCCAGCGCTCCGGCGCGATCTCCAAGCATCGAGGGCTTGATGGCGATCTCGTCGGTCGGCAGCATGCCGACCCGCTCTCGCAGCGTCTGGCGGACGGTATCGAAGAGCAGCGGCCCCATCGCCGCCACGCCGCCCCCCAGGACGATCAGGTCGGGGTGCAGGATGACGACGATATTCGAAACACCGATGCCCAGAAAGCCCGCGCACCGGATGATGGCTTCCTTAACGACTTCGTCTCCAGCCTGGGCGGCCGCGGCCATTTCCTTTGGGGTGATGGCGGAGGCGTCCCCGCGCACCAATTGGTGCAGCTTCGGGGCCTGGCCGCTGAGCATCAATCGAACACCTTCCGCCGTGAGCGCCGGCCCGCTGGCCAGCGTCTCGAGGCATCCTCGATTTCCGCAGCCACAGCGCGGCCCGTCGGGAAGAATGGTCTGGTGGCCCAGCTCGCCCGCGGCGCCCAACGGCCCAAGGCGCAACTTGCCGTCCACAACCACGCCCCCGCCGATGCCTGTCCCCAGCGCGAAGAACGCCATCGTTCGGGCCCCGCGTCCGTGGCCGAACACCAGCTCGCCCAGCGTCGCCATTCGCACGTCGTTCAGCAGGTAAACCGGGCACCCAACCTTCGGCGAAAGGATGTCCCTCACCGGCACGTCACGCCATTGGGTGGGCAGATTGGGAAGGAACTTGGTCCGGCCGTTTTTGAGGTCGGCCAGCCCGGGAACGCCCATGCCCAGCGCCGAGGGCTTGCGGCCGGTTTGCCGGGCGAGATCGTTCACCAATTCCGCGATGCGACCGAGCACCGCATCCGGTCCTTCGTGGGAGCGAGTCGGAACACTCTGCTCGGCCACGACGCGGCCGTCGGCGCCGGCGAACACGGCGGCGATGTTTGTTCCCCCCAAATCCACGCTAGCGTACGTCTCGACCATGAGACACACACCTCCACGGGAAAACTAACGGAGGACCTTTGCAGTCGGGCAAAGCGGCGACCGGCCACAAGTGGCGCAGGCATCCCTCGCTTATGCGGATGGATGAGCCTCGCGAGAAACTTCCTCCTGCCGGCACGGCCGAACGCTCAGAACTTCACCTTCTTGAGGTATTCGTAAGTCTTACGGATGCCTTCCGGCGCCGTTTCGCTCTCGTCTTCGACGTAGTAATACTTCACACCCGTGTCGGCGCAGGCGGCGAGCGTCTTCGGCCAGTCGATCTGCCCCGTGCCCAGCGGCACGCATGCGTCGTCGGGCGCTTCTTCAAACCCCGTCGGCGTGCTCTTCGAGATGTCTCTCAGGTGAACCAGCTTGAAGCGGCCGGAATATTTGCTCAGGTAATCCGCGGGGGAAAGCCCGACCTTCTTCGCATAGAAAAGGTCGAGCTGGAAATCCACCAGGGCCGGGTCGGTTTCCTGGATGAAGATGTCCATCGCCGTTGTGTCGCCCATGGGCTTGAACTCCGCGTCGTGGTTGTGGAAAGCGAAGCGGAAACCGGCAGCCTGGAGCTTCTTGCCCCACTCGTTGAAATGCGCCGCGATGCGCTTGCAACCTTCCGCGTCCTTGCGGTGTTGCTCCTGCACCCAGGGGGACGTGACGTACGCCGGCTTGAAGACTTTCGCCTCGGCGATGATCTCATCGAGCTGGTTGCGGAAGCGATTGTCGTCGCCCGAATGCATTCCCGTGCACTTCAGCCCCGCCTTGTCGAGCTCTTTTTTGAAGTCCGCCGGGCTCATGTCGTAGAAGCCCGCCGTCTCCACATCCGTGTAGCCGCTCTCGCGGATGTACTTGAGCGTCCCGGGCACGTCCTTCTGAAGCTGGTTCCGGAGGCTGTAAAGCTGGATGCCGAACGGACCGGTGAACGACCGGTGGTGCGCCGGGGCAAGCGCCGCGGCCCAGTCGAGCCCCCCCGCCCGCGCGGCTTGGGCTCCCAGAATAGCCATTCCCATACTTCCCAGAAATGCGCGGCGTGAAGTCATGATTCCCTCCTTCACTTGCATCTATGACTCGGATTTGGATTGCAGGCGGATTATCCCACAAATCGCGCGGCGTTTCGCGTCCGCTCTAGGGGTTCACAGACGTTTCCCTCTGGCGGCTTGACCGGCGAGTAAGAAGGTTTTGGGAAACTTGCCCTCGCCGCAAATCTTGAACGACCCGAAGCCCTTGTACCACGGGCCTTCCGGCGCCTCCGGGTCGGACTCGCGCCAGAGCTTCAGCGCGTAAAGGTCCTCGGCTCCGATCTTTCGCTCTCGCAATCGCTCAAAGAGATGGTCGCGCAGGGCGGGCGGAAGGTTCGTCCACTGAATCTTGGGCATCTATTCGCCAAAAGTCATTCGCGCCAGCTCTTTCTTCACCCTTTCCCGTTCGGCAGGGTCGCGCGACTCGGTCAGCAAGCTGGCCAGCGCGTAGAAACGTTCCCTTTCTCGATCTTTTGAGGCCAGGCCGCTTTCGACGAGGTCAACCAAAACCCGATTGGCACTCTTTCGCTGGCTCTTGGCCAGCGACTTTACACGCGTGGCCAGCCGAGCCGGAAGTGAAACACTTTGGCGGACGGATTTCTTCGTAACTCCCATACCTGAATTCTACATCACAATGCACCTTATTGCACCACACTTTTGGCACGCGTCCCTCACAACGCGGGTTTCTTCAGCCCGGCCAGGACTTCCTTCGCCCATTTCAAATATTCCGGGCGCTCGCTGAACTGCTCGGCGCGATAGATGCGCAGCCCGGCCGTCTTCCCGGCATTGAGGTGATTGACGTACACGCCCAGCAAATACTTGAAATCATCCTCGCTCAGCCAGGACTCTTCTTTCGATCGCCCGCTGTTCAGGTACAGACCGGTGACGATGGGCGTGTCAGGGAATTTCTTCTCGGCCTCGGTCAGCCACTTTTCGCCGTTGCGGACTTCGCGGTCGTCCCAGATGTTGAAGATGAGGGCGTCGTGACCGAAATCGTATGACGTCTCCAGGTCGCCGTTGTCGGGATAAAGCGGCGCCCAGATCGGCAGCTTGGGATTGATGGCTTTCGCGCGAGCGATGATCTCCGCCCACTGCTCTTTGGTTTTCCCGCCTTCCTCGATCTCCCCGAAATAGTCGTTCAAATAGAGTCCGATAATTTGCGGGTGTTCGAGCGAAAGCTTGGCGATCCATTCGGCGTGCTTCAGCGAGTCTTCGTAAGACCATCCCCACTGCTTGCGGTCCACCTTCCCCAGGACATACTTCATCCCCGGAATCTCGAGGGCTTTGTACATCATCGTTTCGGTCCAGTCCTGCCCGTGGTAGGCGGGATCGTGAGCCCAGAGTGTGTTGAATCCAAGCTCTTGGACGACGGGGGCGATATCCACCTTGGCGTCGTGCTCCCACAAACAGATCAGCGGCCCCGGAGGCAACTTGGCCTTTTCGCGGGCGGTCGCGCCCGGCGAGAAAATCTCCATCGCCAGAATCAGGAGTGCGAAGACTGAAATGGTCCAAAGCTTTCTCCCTATCTTGCTTGCTGAACGTACAGACGCATTGTCCTTCACGGCAGTCACCTCGCTGATGGAGTCGCCAAGCGGTTGCGCTTTGCGGGAGGTCACTATAGCGGATAGCTGGGAAGGGGACAACACCGGCCGACTGTCATGGTGGCTTCACGCCGCCACCCGTAACGCCGCCATCTTGGCGGCAACCAGGGCCGGCTGGAAGCCGGCGCTACGTCGCGGGATAAACCGGCCGCCACACGGGGCGAGGCAGCGCCTCGCCCCAACACAAAAAGCCGGCGGAAATTGCGTAGGGGCACGGCACGACATGCCCCTACAAACGAAAAGGGCGCCCGCGCGGGGCGCCCGAATGATGTAGAGACGGCCCGGTGGGCCGTCTCCGTGGTGAGGCATTCAACCGGAACGTCTCTATGTGATTTCCACCAACCCGTTGCCGTTTGAGGGGGCGGCCTTGGCGGCTTTCAGATCAAAGGGCACCGAGAATTCCTTCTCAATCTTCTCGCGGAAGCAGGGGCCGGAATTGTAGGTGCAGAAGGGATAGACCATGCCGTTGGGCGCGGAGTAGTGGATAACGCAGCGCTTGACGCGCTCGATGTCGTAGTTATAGCCGTCCATGAAGTGCATGCCGGCGACGAGCAGGGTCTTGTAGGTGAATGAGCCGTCACCTTTGCCGCGGCCGTAGCTATGGTCGGTCATGCCCTGGAGGGTTTGGAGGAAGCGCTCGAAGCTCAGCCCCGGCGGCGCGAACTTCGGCCGATAGTGCTTGCGCAGCTTCTGCCAGGCGTTGATTTTCGAAAACAGCTTGATCTTCGCACCCTGGGCGCCGCGCGCCAGCATATCGATCTCGCGCAGCATGGCGGGCATGTCGAAGAACCGAGTGATGGGCACGGCCGTCTTGGTCTCGGGATGGACGTAGAGATACGTCCCCATGGCGCAGTGCGGATGCGCGGTCAGGTTCGGACGGTTGAAGTTCTGGAGGCCGGAGAGCAGCTTCGAAAACGGCGAGGTGCAGGAGAGCGGGAACCAGTCGTGGTACTTGTCGGTGATCCCCGTCTGGTCGGCGACGCAGTGCGCGAGGTCGGACTGTGTGAAGCGCTTCTGCTCGAGCTCGCGCTTGTTGATGCGCCCGGTGAAGCACACCGGCTGGAAGCTGAAGCCGCTCACGCAATCGATGTTGTCGATGGCCAGGCGGATCATCGCGCCGATCTCGTGGTCGTTCACGCCCTTGACGATGGTGGGCACGAAGACGATTTTCAATCCCGCCTTGCGGCAGTTCTCGATGCACGCCAGTTTCTGCTCCAACAGCCGCACGCCGCGCGTGCGCAAATAGACTTCGTCGGTGACCCCATCGAACTGCAGGTAAAGCGTGTGCAGTCCGGCTTCCTTGGCCTGCTGCGCGAATTCCAAGTCGGCAAACAGGATGCCGTTGGTGGCGCATTGGATGTGAGTGAATCCCATCTCCGTGGCCATGCGCAGCACGTCGTGAAAGCGCGGATAAATGGTGGGCTCGCCGCCCGAAAACTGCACCACGCGGTTCGGCGTGGGCCGCTGGTCGCGCAGCGTCTGGAGCATCGAACGGAGCTGCTCGATTGACGGCTCGTAGAGATAGCCCTGCACGTTGGCGTTGGCGAAGCACACCGGACAGGTGAGGTTGCAGCGATTCGTCAGGTCGACGTTTGAGAGCACCGTGTGCGAAGTGTGGATCGAGCACATCCCGCAATCGTCCGGGCATTTCGTGGCGTTCAGGATCTGCGGATTCTCAAGGCCCCGGTCGTCCCCGAACTCGAACTCTTCCATCTTCAGGTACAACTTCGCGTCCGAGTAAATCTTGTCCCGGAAGTGCCCGTGCGCCGGGCAGGACTTCTCCATGTAGACGGCGCCGTTCTCTTCAAAAAGCAGCGCGTCGATCACCTGAATGCACTCGGGGCAGATGGATTGCGTCGTCTTCGGCAAGCCCTTTTCCAGAGGCTTGATCGGCGAGCCGGTAAAGGTGGTCTCCGGTTGCTGAACGCGGAAACCGGCGTTGGAGCGGGC
>DATKYV010000288.1:0-5454 GCA_035528275.1 Terriglobia bacterium
CCGTACACGACCTGCGGAAAAGGACGAAAGGATTCGCGCTTCGAATTCTCCGCTTGTATGCTACGCTGCCGCGGACGACGGAAGTTCAGGTCGTGGGGAAGCAACTCCTGCGCAGCGGCACATCGGTCGGCGCCCATCACCGCGAGGCGTACCGCGCCCGTTCCACCGCAGAGTTCGTGAGCAAACTCGAGAGCGGACTTCAAGAATTGGAGGAGACAACCTACTGGCTTGAGCTGCTCGTAGACGGCGGGCTCGTGGCTAAAGATCGACTGCGAAAGTTATTTCAGGAGGCAGAGGAACTAACAGCCATTCTCGTAGCCTCGGTCAAAACCGCCAAGCGCCAGAGCTGAGGCGGGCGGCCTGTCATTTTCCGTTCATCGTTCATAATTTCCGTCAGCTGACGGATTCATCGTTCCGAAATGTGGTCTCAACCTCTCAACCCGCTTGGCATCATGGCGCTCTCGGCGCTGGCCGCGGCCGTGCCCCTGGTCGTCCTGCTGGTTCTGATGGGCGGTCTGCGCAAGCCCGGATGGGTGTCCGCGGCCTGGGGGCTCGCCACCGCCACGGCGCTCGCCGTGGTGATCTGGCGCATGCCGCCCGCCTACGCAATCTGGAGCGCGGTCTACGGGGTCGTTTTCGCCATTTGGCCGATCTTGTGGATTGTCCTCGCGGCACTCTGGCTCTACAACCTCGCGGTTGACACCGGCAGGTTCGACCTCCTGCGGCGCTGGATGGCCGAGCACGCCTCCGGAGATACGCGCATTCAGGCGATTCTGGTGGCGTTCTGCTTTGGAGCCCTGCTCGAGGGCATGGCGGGGTTCGGAGCGCCGGTGGCCGTGGCGGCATTCCTCCTGGTGGGCTTGGGATTCAGCGCCCGCAAGGCGGTCACCGTATCGTTGATTGCCAACACCGCCCCGGTGGCCTTCGGCAGCCTGGGCATTCCCATCGTCGCGCTGGCGGGCGTGACCGGCCTCGACCAGATGAAGCTCTCCGCGATGGTTGGCCGCCAGCTTCCCTTTTTGTCGCTGATCCTTCCCGGATACCTGGTGTGGGTAGTCGCCGGGAAGAAAGGTTTGAAGGAAACCTGGCCGGCGGCGCTGGTGGGCGGCGCAAGCTTTGCGTTGGCGCAGTTCGTTGTCTCAAATTTCTGGGGGCCGTACGCCGCCGACATCATCGCCGCCCTCACATCGATCGCGGCGTTGCTGGCGTTCCTCCGGTTCTGGAACCCTCCGGTATCCGGGGAGACGGCCGAACCGTCCTCGACTGCGGACGCGGCGCTTTCGACCGGAGAGGTCGTCGGCGCCTGGGCACCCTGGGTGATCCTCGCCATCGTCATGATCGCGTGGTCCCTCTTCGAACTCTTCCATGTCGGCCAAATCTCCATTCCGGTCACAGGCATTCACAACAAAATCTTTATTTCGCTCTATCACCAACCCTACGCGGCCGTTTACACCTTTCAGCCCCTGGCGGCGGGGACTGCCGCATTCACTGCCACCGTCATCACGGCATTCTTCTTCGGCGCCTCTCCGCGGGTCTTCTTCAACTCGGGCTTGACAGCCCTTCGGCAATTGCGTCTCCCCGCACTCACGGTGGGTCTGATCGTGGCGCTGGCGTATCTTTACAACTATTCGGGGATGGCCTACACGATGGGCGCGGCGCTCGCGGCGCTAGGCGGCGCATTTCCGTTGGTCAGCGGTTTTCTCGGCTGGATCGCCTGTTTCCTAAGCGGGAGCGACACGGCCAGCAACCTGCTCTTCGGGAATTTGCAGGTGGCCGCCGCACACCAGATTGGAGTCAATCCTGTTTTGCTCGCGGCCACCAATTCCTCCGGCGCCGTCACCGGGAAGATGATCTCGCCGCAGAACATCGCCGTGGGCGTGACGACCGTGGGACTGGCGGGACAGGAAGGAGACGTCCTGCGCAGCACGTTCTGGCACAGCGTTATCCTGGCGACCTTCCTGAGCCTGCTGGCGTTCGCCCAGGCGTATTGGCTGAAGTGGATGGTGCCGTAACTTCCACCGTGAGCGTGGCAAGCGGCCTGGTGTTGAGCCAACCGGTCATATCGAAGTCGAACCTTCGAACCCGAGGCCCTTTCGCCAAAATTGAAATTGTCTCCATGATAGGTTAGGCTTCAATTCGGGAATTGCGATTTGGGGCCACGGGAGCGGAGATCTCGTGTGCCGAGACGGAGATTTTGTTTGGAGCCGCCCACCCCTTCAACGACTTCCGCCCAGGCGAGCGTTCAGGCCTCGGGCTCGACTGTTGGCGCTTTGCTGGAAGCCATCCGCCCCGCCCAGTGGGTGAAGAACGGTTTCGTCTTCGCCGCCTTGATTTTTTCCCGCAGCGTATTGGACTGGCATCGAACAACGATGGTGGTTCTCGCGGTTGCCATTTTCTGTGCGATCTCCAGCGCCGCGTACTTGCTCAACGACATCCTCGACGCCCCCGAAGACCAGCAGCACCCCCTCAAGAAGCTCAGGCCGGTGGCCTCGGGCCGCCTTAGCGGTCGCACGGCAGGGTCGGTAGCCGCGCTGCTGGCGACGGTCGCTCTGGGAGGAGCCTGGGCTCTCGACCGCGAATTTTTCCTGGTGGTGGCGACGTACGCGAGCGTCAATCTCCTTTATTCGCTTTTCTTGAAGCACGTCGTGCTGGTGGATATTTTCGTGATTGCCGCCGGATTCGTTCTGCGTGTGTTGGGCGGCGGTGTGGTCATCCACGTGGAGATCTCCGCCTGGCTGATTGTCTGCACCACTCTGCTGGCTCTTTTCCTGGCGCTCACCAAGCGCCGGCACGAGCTGGTCCTGTTGGGCGATAACGCATCCGACCACCGGTCGAGCCTGGCGAACTACAGCCCCTACTTCCTCGACCAACTGATCGCCGTGGTGACAGCCTCGACGCTGATGTCCTATTCGCTGTACACTCTTTCCGAGGACGTAGCCAGAAAATTTCCCGGAAAGCGGCTGGAATTGACTATTCCGTTCGTCCTATTCGGGATTTTTCGCTATCTTTACCTGGTGCACCAGCACCAGGAGGGAGGAAATCCCACGCGGCTGCTGTTTACCGATGGGGTTCTGCTCTCGGTGGTGTTGTTTTGGGCGGCGTCGGTGATTTTCATCATCTATTTGTAGGCAGGGCAGAAATTCCATGCAACGCTCGCGCGTCGCCGTGCTCAAGACCAGCGCGGCGACCGTTCTCGACGATTACAAACGCCTGATGCGCCTGGCGGGTTACACCGAATTCCTGCCGCGCGACCGCGAAACCGCGCTCAAAATCAACATCTCGTGGCATTTCTTCTACCCGGCGTGTTCCACAACTCCCTGGCAGCTTGACGGCGTCATCGCCACGCTCCTCGAAGACGGCTACGCGAAGGAGCGCCTCTACGGATGCCACAACCGCACGGTGGTGGTCAGCGCCAAGCGCGGCGAAGTGGTCAACAAACACAAACAGGTGGTGGTCGACAAATACGGCCTGCGCAACATTCACCTCTACGAGAAAAGCGAGCCCTGGGTCCGCTATGAGCCGAAAGCCAAAATGCTGGTCCTGGATTCGATCTACCCGGACGGGATTCGCATTCCCAAGCGCTTGATCGGCTCAAACGTCATTCACTTGCCAACCCTCAAAACCCACGTCTTCACTCGCATCACCGGCGCCATGAAGAACGCATTCGGCGGACTGCTCTTCGAGAAACGCCACTGGACCCACAGCGTCATTCACGAGACGCTGGTGGATCTGCTGGCCATTCAGAAGGAGATCCACCCCGGCATCTTCGCGGTCATGGACGGCACGTTCGCCGGCGACGGCCCCGGCCCGCGCTGCATGGTGCCCCACGTCAAGGACTACATTTTGGCCAGCGGCGACATGGTGGCCATTGACGCCGTGGCGGCGAAAATGATGGGCTTTGACCCGCTTTCCATCAAGTTCATCCGCTTGGCGCACGAAAAGGGATTGGGCTGCGGCGATGTGCGGGAAATCGAAATTGTCGGTGAAGACATTTCCGCGGTCAACTTCCATTTCAACGGGTCGAGCGACACCTTCGCCAGCCGCGGGCAGAAGTTGATCTACTGGGGGCCGCTCAAACCCCTGGAAAAATTCCTCCTTCGCACCGCGCTGGCGCCGTGGTCCTACGCGGCATCGTTCCTCTATCATGACGTATACTGGTATCCCTTTGTGGGGCGCTCTCGCGTCAAAGAAGCCCTCCAGACTGAGTGGGGACAGCTCTTCACGAAGTACTAGAACGGTATGTTGAGGCCGAGGGCCGATAGCGCTGACAGAAACGCTTACTCCGGGAGACCGACATAGTGTCTGGAGAACGGAATTCCCACCGAGAAGGCGAGCTGGTGGCGCGATTCTCCCTGGTGGGCGCGACGCTGGGACTGGTCCTCGGCATTTTCGAAGCCGCGCTGCTTTACTTCGTGCCCTGGCTACCCACGCTCGTCGAACCCGACGTGGGCTATGTCATCTGGTTTCTCGCTCCGTTGCTGAACCTGCTGGCCTACGCTCTGCTAGGCGCGGCGCTGGGATGCCTCGCTTCACTCGGAAGAGCTTCGAGTTCCGATAGAAGCATGGCGCTGGCCGCTGCATTGTTGGGTGTGGCAGGGGCCCACGTCGCAATGGCTATCGTGCTGGTGCACGTCTGGACGAGGAACGTCAACGCGTTGGGGAAACTTACGACGCCCCTCACGTGGTTCGGCATGATCTCGGGCGCCGCATTTCTCATCGCCAGCATTCTTCGCCGGCACGCTCCCCGGATGTTCGACACCGCGACGCGCTGGCCGGTCAGGCCGGTTTCAAGAGCGCTCCTCGGGGTGACGGCGATTCTGGTCGCAGCCCTGGGCCTTCATCAGTTGCACCGTGTCGGCTTGCCATTCTTCGAACAAGCAAGCGCGGCCAATTCCGCACGCCAGCCCAACATTATCCTCATCACTTTGGACACCGTGCGCGCCGACCACCTCTCCGCGTACGGCTACGAGCGATTGACAACCCCCAACCTTGACCGCCTGGCCGAGCGAGGCGTTCTGTTTGAGGAGGCCGTGGCCGCCTCGTCGTGGACGCTGGCGAGCCACGGCTCCATCCTCACGGGTCTGCTGCCTCACCAGCATGAGGGAAACATCTATGAACCTCTGGACGAAGCGCCGCGCACGTTGGCGGAGATTCTCCATGCCCAGGGTTACGAGACGGCGGGATTCAATGCCAACAATGCTTACGGCCAGGGAAGCTGGGGGCTGGGCCAGGGCTTCGAAATCTATGATGACAGCCGGTCAATGGTACGGCACAATCTGCTGCGGACACTCGTGGACCGCACAGTTTTCCGGCCGACGCGGCATTATCTGATGCCCCAGGGGTTGAACAGTTACCGGCGCAACGCCGCGGATGTGAACCAGGACGTCGTTCGATGGTTCAGGCATCGCAGCAGCCGCCCCTTCTTCCTCTTTATCAACTACTTCGACGCGCACG
>DATKYV010000289.1:0-6135 GCA_035528275.1 Terriglobia bacterium
AGAGAGATGACAGCCGGAGGTCAGGCCGTAATGTCTTGAAAAGAAGGGCGTTGCTTGAGGATAGCGAGTCGAGAAAGGCCTTCCATGCCGGCTAATTGAGTGGTAAACTCCTGCCAAAGTGGAGGGCCCGCAGCATGGCCGATCCCACCTCGCCTCCACGCCTGATTCGCTTCGGGGTCTTCGAGGTTGACCTTCGCACCGGCGAGATGCGCAAGCATGGGCTGAAGATCAAGCTCCAGGAACAGCCGTTTCAAGTTTTGGTGATGTTGCTCGAACGACCGGGCGAGGTGGTGACGCGCGAAGAGTTGCATGAGAAGGTTTGGGGTTTGGACACCTTTGTGGACCTCGAGCACGGCTTGGCGACGGCGGTGAAGAAGATTCGCGAGGCGTTGGGGGACTCGGCTGACAATCCGCGTTTCGTCGAGACGCTGGCGCGGCGCGGGTATCGGTTCATTTATCCGGTCGAGGTAGGGGAGCACCCTCGTGGTGCTCCCGCATTGTCTGAAACTCCTCGGGAGGGCCGTAAAGGCCCTCCCCTACCAGGGCGGTTGGCCATCCCGATTGGCGTATTCAGTCTGCTTGCCATCGTGGCGGTGCTCCTCGCCCTCAACGTCGCCGGCTTGCGCGACCGGCTGTTGACGGCCGTAGGGGCACGGCGCGCCGTGCCCCTACAAGAGATCAAATCCATCGCCGTCCTGCCGCTGGAGAATCTCTCCGGCGACCCCGAGCAGGAATACTTCGCCGACGGCATGACCGATGAGCTGATCACCAGTTTGGGGAAGATCAGCGCGCTGCGCGTCATCTCGCGGCAATCCGTGATGCGCTACAAGGGCTCGAAGAAACCCCTGCCGGAAATCGCCCGCGAGTTGAACGTGGACGCCGTCGTGGAAGGCACCGTGCGGCGCTCCGGCGACCGGGTGCGCATCACGGCCAATTTGCTCCACGCCCCGAGTGACCGCCACCTGTGGGCTGAGACCTACGAACGCAACTTAGGCGACGCCCTGACGCTGGAGAGCGAAGTCGCGCGCGCCATTGTCCATGAGATTCGCGTCAAGCTCACGCCACACGAGCAGACTGAGCTCGCTCGGGCCCGCCCCGTCAACCCGGAAGCTTATCAAGCCTATCTCAAGGGACGCTATCTAGGGTTCGAAACACCCGAGAGGGCGACGGTGAGGAAGGCCCTGCCATACTTTCAACAGGCCATCGAAAAAGACCCAGGCTTTGCGCTGGCATATTGTGGCCTTGCACAGTCCTACATTGACTTGGCCGACGAAATTGAAATGGCCCCCAAGGAAGCGTTCGCGAAAGCACGTGTGGCAGCCCTGAAATCTCTGGAGATTGATCCGAGGCTCGCCGAAGTCCACGCAACACTAGGCGAGATCAATTTTCGGTTTGATTGGAACTGGGGAGGCGCGGAAAAGGAGTTCAAGCGGGCAATCGAACTAAACCCGAGTTCTGCCACTGCTCATTTTCGTTATGGTAGTTTCTTGACGCTTATGGGGCGGTGGGAAGAGAGTTTCGCAGAGAGGCGACGAGCGGATGAACTTGACCCGCGGGCACCTGGTGTAAGCGCGAGGATGTGGAACCACTACTGGTTTTCGCGCCAGTATGACAAGGCAATAGAACTAGGCCGCCAGCGCGTCGAGATGGAGCCCACCAATCCCTTCTCGCACGCGGAGCTAGGCTGGCCCTACATTCAGAAAGCAATGTACGCGGAAGCCGTGTCAGAGTTTGAAAAGGCAGTTACCCTTGACCCAGGGCAGCTGCGGTTGAGAGCGGATCTCGGTCACATTTACGCGGAAGCGGGGAGAATAGCTCAGGCCAGGACGATTCTACGCGAATTCGAAGAACGAGGTAAGAGAGGCTACGCGGACGCGTTTCATGTGGCGCTGATCCACATCGGCCTTCGCGAGAAGGGAAAAGCCCTGCAATGGCTGGAACGAGCTTATGAAGACCACAGCCCGTGGATGACCCTCCTCAAAGTAGACCCATGGCTTGATCCCCTGCGCTCCGACCCGCGCTACCAGGACCTCCTGCGGCGCATGAATTTTCCGCCGTAGAGGCGGCTTTAGGCCGCCACACCGCTTGGCGGGATAAACCCGCCGCTACACCGCATGAATTTCCCGTCGTAGAGAAGCTCCGGCGGAGCGTCTCCGAGACGGCCCACCGGGCCGTCTCTACCCGGGCGGGAGGGCCGTAAAGGCCCTCCCCTACCCATCGCGCCCCTGATTTCCGGCTGGCTACTTTTTCCCGCAAAGTATTGCGTCTTGCGGTGGGGGAAACGCTGTGCTAATTTCTGGATTCTGAGAAGAATGCGAATCTCTAGTCCCGCAGGCCCATGTGAAGAGCGAGCTTTCGGAAACCCAACTCCTGGCGGAAATTGATCTGGACCGGTTGCCGCGGCACATCGCGGTGATCATGGACGGCAACGGACGCTGGGCCAGGAAGCGGCGCCTGCCGCGCATCGCCGGGCATCGGGCGGGCATCCGGGCGGTTCGGCAGGCGGTGGAGGCGTGCGCGCGCCTGGGCGTGCCGTGCCTGACCCTCTACGCCTTTTCGATGGAGAACTGGAAGCGCCCTCACAGTGAAACCAAGCTTCTCATGGCCCTGCTTCGCGAGTATCTCAGGAAGGAAATCAACGAGCTCAACAAGCAGAACATCCGCCTCGGGGCGATTGGGCGAATTGAAGAGCTGCCTCGCCCCGTCCTACGAGACCTGGAAGTCGCTGAGCAGAAGACCGGAAAGAACACCGGGATGCGCCTCACCCTGGCTCTCAATTACGGCGCCCGCGCGGAACTCGTGGACGCGATCCGCGCCATCGCTGACAAGATGAAGGACAATGGAACGCTGGCCATCGACGAAAAAAGCGTCAGCGAGCATCTTTACACGCGCGAGCTTCCCGATCCCGATCTCCTCATCCGCACCAGCGGGGAATTGCGGCTGAGCAATTTTCTCTTGTGGCAGGTGGCTTATTCGGAAATCTGGGTCACCGAAACGCTCTGGCCGGACTTCACCCAAAGGGACCTGTTCCAGGCGATTATTGACTATCAAAAACGGGAGCGCCGCTATGGCGGGCTCGGATTAGGCTAACGCCTCGCAAACGCTTCGCCTGGAGACCGGCCCGAAGCCTGCTCCTGCCCGTAGCCCGCATTCTCCATGATCATTCGCATTATCACCGCGCTGGTTCTGTTCCCGCCGGTCATTTATCTGATCGGCTGGGCTCCTGAATGGCTCTTTCTGCTCGCCCTCGTAGCCACGGTCGAACTCGGTCTCTACGAATACTTCGAGATCAGCCGGCAGGCGGGGCTACAAGGAATCCCCACACTCGGTTACGCGGCGGGAGCGTTGGTTTGCCTGGCCCAGGCTGCCGAATTGCGCAGGCCGGGGGCGCTGGTGATTGTTATTCTGGTTCTCCTTCTCGGGGCGGCCTTGGCACTTCTTTGGGCTTCGGACCTCAAGCAATACCTGGGGGCCCTGGCCACAACCCTCTTCGGTGTCCTTTACGTGGCGTTGGCGCTGTCCTGTGTGGTCCCTCTGCGTTTTTCCGATCCTGCCACCGGGCGGGGGCCGATTTTCCTGTTGTTCCTGGTCATCTGGGCGGGCGATATCGTGGCTTATCTTGTGGGGCGCTCGGTGGGCCGGCGGCTTCTCTGGCCACGCATTTCGCCGAAGAAAACCGTCGAAGGAGCGATCGGCGGGTTCGCCGGCAGCCTCTTGGTGGCCTGGGCCTATGCTCATTACTTTTGGCAGACATCTGATTCGAAAACGGTTATCCTCTTGGCATGCCTCGTCGCCGTCGCCGGACAGATTGGCGACTTTGTGGAATCGGCGATGAAGCGCGGCGCCAATTTGAAAGATTCGGGAACGATTCTCCCCGGGCACGGGGGTCTGCTGGACCGAATCGACAGCCTGCTTTTCGGAGCCCCGGCGCTCTGGCTGGCGCTCGCCATCAAGGACCTTTGGCCGTTATGAGAGGCTTGTGCATTCTCGGCTCGACGGGGTCGGTAGGGCAGAACACCCTGCGCGTGGTGCGAAGCCTGCCCGGCCGGTTTCGCGTCGTCGCCCTTTGTGCCGGGAAGAACCTGGATTTGCTGGCCGACCAGGTGCAGGAGTTTGGCCCGCTGGTGGTTTCTGTCGCGACCGAAGGGTGCGTTGAGCCTTTTGGGCAGCAGCTTCGCGCCCGAAATTACTCTCGCCCGGTCAAGATTGTTGCGGGGACGGATGGCCAGGTCGAGGCGTCAACTCATCCGGAAGTGGATTTTGTCGTATCCGCTTCTTACGGCGTCACGGGTCTTGTGGCTACCTATGAGGCCGTTCGGGCCGGCAAGCACGTTGGACTGGCGAACAAGGAAACGCTCGTCGTGGCGGGCGAAGTGGTGACGCAGGCCGCGCGCGACAAGTCCGTGGAAATCCTTCCCATTGACAGCGAGCACAGCGCCCTTCACCAGTGCCTTCGATCCGGTGTTTCCAAGGAGGTGAGGCGCTTGATCCTGACCGGCTCCGGCGGCCCGTTCCTCCAAACGCCGCGCCAGGAATTCGAGAAGTTGACGCCCCAACAGGCTTTGAAGCATCCCGTCTGGAAGATGGGTGAGCGGATCACCGTTGATTCCGCAACGTTGATGAACAAGGGCCTGGAAGTTATTGAAGCGCATTGGCTTTTCGGCTTGCCGTCGGAGCGGATTGATGTCTTGATTCACCCCCAGTCCATCGTCCATTCTATGATAGAATTTGTTGACGGGTCGGTAGTGGCTCAGATGTCCGTGGCCGACATGCGTCTCCCCATTCAATATGCCCTCACTTATCCGGAGCGAGTGGCGCTAAATGGGAATCCATTGGGACTGGACTTGGCGGCGGCAGGGCGCTTGAATTTCGAAAAGCCTGATACTGTCCGGTTCCCCTGCCTGGACCTGGCCCGGCACGCGCTCGAGCGGGGTGGATCGTCTCCTTGCGCCTTGAACGCCGGGGACGAAATTGCGGTGGAGGCGTTTTTGGCTGGACGGCTGAAGTTTTCAGATATCCCCCGGGTGATTGAACGAGTCATGGAGCAAACATCGGAAGTGCATTTCAGCTCCCTCGGAGACGTCCTCGAGTGCGATCGGGAAGCGCGACAACGCGCCGCCGAAGTCGTGGCAGAGATGAGTGCGGCGGGAGAATGATTTGATCATGGTCTCAAATTTCTTGACGAATGCTGCCGTCGTCGTGGTGGTCCTCGGCTTCATGATCTTTTTCCACGAGTTCGGTCACTTCCTGGCGGCGAAATGGTTTGGGGTTCGGGTTCTGGTCTTCTCGCTGGGGTTCGGGAAACGCCTGTTCGGGTTCAAGCGCGGCGATACGGACTATCGAGTCTGCATCCTGCCATTCGGCGGCTATGTGAAGATGGCCGGGGACGACCCCTCGGAAGTACGGCAGGGCGACGCGGGTGAGTTCCTGGGGCGGCCGCGCTGGCAACGCTTCGTGGTCGTGATGATGGGACCGGCCATGAACGTCCTTCTTGCCGTCGGATTGCTGGCGGGGATTTACCGCTATCACTTTCAGAAGCCCGCCTTCGAGGAACAGCCCGCCCGGGTGGGTGAAGTGGAGCCCGATTCTCCCGCCGAGCGGGCTGGAATCCTGACCGGGGACCTGATCGTCCAGCTGGGAGAGTTGCGGGACCCCAAGTGGGAGGATTTGGAGCTCAAGATTCTCACCACGGTGGGGGAGGCGATACCGGTGAGAGTGCGGCGCGAGGGACAGCTGCTGACGATGGCATTGACGCCGGAAGCCAAAGGGCCGAGCCGGATCGGCGATGCGGGATGGTATCCCTACGCACCCGCCACAATTGACATCGTCGAACCCGGATTGCCCGCGGCGAAAGCGGGGATCAAGCCCGGCGACGAGATTGCCGGCATCAACGGCCGCAAGATCTATTTTTGGCCGCGTGTCGCCCAGCTTATTCAGTCAATGAAGGGCAAGCCCCTGGACCTTATGATTGTCCGGGACGGGGAAGAACGGACGATCAGTATCACGCCGGTCGTCACCGACGTCCGTGGGGAGAAGACATGGCGCATCGGGGTGGCTTTCCGGAGCGGCATGCTCGGGAATGTGGTGCGACAACTTCCCTGGGGACAGGCCATCACCTCGTCCTTCAGGGACAAC
>DATKYV010000290.1:0-2319 GCA_035528275.1 Terriglobia bacterium
CGCCGCAAGAAGGCGCGCTTGATCGCCCAGGTGGTGCCGACCAGTCGTCCGCACCGACGCGCCTCCACCACGCGCACCGATGCCAGGCCGCGAGTCACGGCCAGAACTTCGGCACGTACTTCATCGCCCATGATCCGCGCACGAACGGATTCACCGAAATGCAGCGCGATGGATTTCATACTCCACTCAAATCAGGAGTCGTGCAGCGCCAAACGGGACGATTCGCGATCTCAATTTATTTCCGGTGGATCGAGGCGAGGGCCGATTTTCTCGATGTCTTTCCATTGATAAGCTCCCCCAAGCGTCGTCCAGAATTCTCCTGTCCCGTTGAACTCCGCAACAAACCAGCAACCCCGGACCCTTATCCAGTAGTAGCCGCGTAGCCAAGCGCAATCCGGCGTTTCCATAACAGACCTCCAAGCAGATGTTAAACGAAATTGCTACCTTTTCCCTCTCGCCTTTCACCACCCGCCTCACCAACCCTCTTAGGCCGTCCCGCGCGGCCCGGCACCGTCGGATGCAGAACGCGCCAGCGTTTGGTTCGCTGGTAAGCGGCCCTCGTCTTGCATGGCTCGGAGCAGTATTTCTTCCTGCGAGCCCCGCCCTTGAATGCCGCCCCGCAGTGGACGCAATTTCTCTGCACCTCCACCTCACGCTGGAAGTTGTAGGTTCGTCCGCTACCTGGCGGCCCCAAGCCTTTCGGGGCATCCCGAACCGCAGCGGTCGCCATCTCCCGGCACTTGGGACACCATGCCCAGGTGACATCCTGGTTGTAGTTGACGCAATCCCAATACGGGGCATCATGCCACTCACCCGGCGTCAGCTCCCCGCACTTCGGACATAGATGGATCATGGCAATCGTCTCCTCCGCACTGGATACCAGGAGCGGTGCTTTTCAGAAACCCATTCCACGCCTTCGCATTCTTCGATTTCCCAATCCACCCCGTCCGGGATCTCCACCACAACAAGCTCGGCGTTTTCCCCATCTGCCGCTTCTCTCAGATCCTCAACAACTGCCACCAGAACGGGATCATCCCTGCTAAGCGATCTTTCTGTAAACCCGATTTGGTGGGATTGCGTCAATCCCTTAAACTCGCCAATCCGCCGCATCGCCGCATCCGACAATCCGAAACCCCCGTATTTCGCATTGACAACAATCTTCATCATGCCTCCCCGCATGGCCTTTTCGCGCCATTCCGCCCTGCCACGCATCGGGCGGCGGTCAACCATGCACCGGGCAATGACCTTTGGTCTCGCCGCAAGTGCATGAATGAAATGGGCTCATCTCATCACCTCCTTTCATTGCCTTCTTCGGTGTACGCCGCCCCGAGCACCGCAAAGCCATTGTCCAGCCGAGTCTCGACGGACGGTGCTTCACACCGTATCTGGCCCTCTGCCATCGGCCGACGAAAATACTGCCTCAGCGGCCACAGCCCCGCGCGGCGAAACGCTCCGCCTGCCACACGACGCACGTGCCGGTCCCACCCCTCAAACGCCATCGGCGAACAGCGGAGTTCCGCGCGCGCCTCTTCGTAATCGTGTCCCTGGCGCTTGACGTAATAAAGGTTGAAGACGCGAACCGGCCCCTTTGACCTCCGCATCTGGCCCGCCGCCAGCCATTCTTTGAAGAGCGCCGCGCGCGCCACCAGCGCGAAGTCGGCGATGAAATCCGCTTCCCGAGGCCGACCGCGCCAGGGCGAGCGCTCCCGCGGCGCGCTGGTCAGCCGACTTCGCCCCGTCACGCTTCCAACTACCGCCATGTAGCGCCGATAGGCTTCCAGGCACGCCTCAAAGACATCTGCGTTTCGCATTCGCCCCCCGGTCATTGGTGATTTTGAGATCCGGTGATTTTGCGATTTCCTCGCACGCGGCGAGGGCCTTATTGAGTTCACAATCGGGATAGTGGGGTTCACCCCGGTGCGCATCACATTCAATACAGAACTCTTCGCCCTCGAAATTAACATCAGACCATTCCAGCTTTCGCACCACCCGCTCCAGCGCCTTGACGCGCGCCCGCAGCACCTCGTTCTCATCTCGCCACGCAATGGCCTGATTGGTCATGTCCACGATGAAATTCCCGCACTCCTCGGGAGTTATCTCCGTACCCAGTCCCGTAGTCAGGGCAAGTTGTTCACGGAAAGCCTCGTTCTCGGCGCGCAGTCGGCGGATTGCTCGCAAGGCTTTTACAAGATTTCCGTCGCTCGTGAGGATATCGCGGTCCAGGAATTCAAACTCTCCCCTTGCAAACGCTTCGCTCATTTCCCCTCCTCCAGCAATCGGCGACCCGTGTCGTTTATGGTATAGATTTCAACGCCCCTC
>DATKYV010000291.1:0-13073 GCA_035528275.1 Terriglobia bacterium
TGTTCAAATAGCTCCACCTTGGCTCTCCAATCCACCGGCCCCTCCGTCCTGGGCTTCGCCCACGACAGAGTAGTCGGCTCGACCTTCACGGTGGGGCCAAATCAGACGATCAAAAGGGGCCAATTCAGAGTATCGAAATCATCCCCTCTCGTCACTTGCCACTTGCCACTGAAGTGGACATCTGAGGGAAGAAGCCGCAGACCTACAATGCAGGTCTGCGCTGCTTTTCCCTGGACGTTGCATCACGGTCTTGTATGGTATTTGGGTCGTAACGGGCGCCAATCGGACCCGAGCTGAGAATTGACGGCTGAATCTGCCGCGGTATCTGTCGTCGTTACAGATTTGGAGCGTGAGCTTCTATAATCCTGAGAGGGCGTATCTTTGCTCGCGTAATTGGAACGCCTCGGTTCCACCCTCGAGGATCTTACAGGCGTCTTCTCGAATACCCTGAACTGGACCACCTGGATTCGTATCTTCCAGGGCTCCACTCCTATACGAAAGCTTCGGCACTCGTGTGGCGTCAAAATTCGCGACAAATACCTGTTCAGCATCGGTGTTCACGACAAGGTTTGGATTGTGCGTGATAATGATTATTTGCCGCGCCTTTTTTCTCGAACGGAAGTAGTCTGTCAGACTTGGGTACACCGACACGTTATCGAGATTGTCGTCCGGCTGATCAATAATAAGCGGCCTGTTGTCTTCGTTTTCCGCCTCAAGATACAGAAGTAACAGGACTATTCCTTTGTCGCCGGGCGACAGGAATTGCAGATCCTTTCCGTCAAATGTTATCGAATATGTGACAGAGAAATCGTCGATGCTGTAGAACCAGTCCGCAAATTCTTTGCCTGTCCGGTCTCTGCGGATCTGATCTTCGATTCTAACTTTCGTCTCACCATGGACAAGAAAAGAATCCCGAAAAGCAACCAGGGCCTTCTTGGCTTTATCCCGATCAAAGTCAGCGTCTTCTATTTGACGAAAGAAGGACTTGAGTGCGTTTTCCAGGTCTTCTTGCTCTCGATAGACCGCCTTTCGCCTGTCGAGCAACTCCATACCCCTGGTCGTGTGGCGGGCCACATCGAATGTGGTTTTTGAAACAAACATAAGTTTTTTGGCTGTCTCATTGGACGAAAGTAAAGCGGTCCGTAAAGGCTCGTATAGTTTCTCAAGAATCGCCTTCTCTTCCTTCAATAACTCAAAAGAGTCAAGGTATCTTTCGACCCGGGCTTCGTTCTCCTGCTTCACACGCGGTGTGAGAACATCCTCGATTTCCTTTATGTCGCGCTCAAGAGAGGAGATGGCATCGTCGAGCACTTTGCGGTCACGTTGAAATTTTTCGTATTCTTTCTGTTTTGCTGCCGTCAACTGGGACTGCGCCTTGATTTCGTCGATTTGTCTGCTAATTCTCTCCAGGCTCAGGGCTGTGGGGGCATCTTCGCTGCCTTTTCTCAAACCGCCGATCATACTGGCCAGCTCGGCGTGGCGTCTGGCGATAATGGTCGGAACCTCGCTGGGCAGGCGCACCTCAAACTTTTCTTTCTCCGCGCCAAGCTCGGCCTTTTCCAACAATTCTCCCACCTCGGAGTTAAACGAAGTTATGTCCTCCTTCAGGATTTCAAATCTGGCTTCGATTGCGTTCAGTGCGGTCGATTGCTCGGTGTAACCCACAACCTGCTGTTCAAGCTCCTGTCTTTGCTTCGTAAGCTCGTCAAGGCGCCGGAGCTCTTCCTTATTCTCCGGCGGTACCTTGGGGACGTTTTTTTGCAGGGCCGTTAATTCTTGGCGCTTTCGCTTTAACTCGTTCTCCTTGATAGACTTCGCCCCTATGCGTGCCGAGGTATCGGCAATGCTTTGATCAAGGTCCTGAATTGTTCGCGTGAGTTTCTTCCGTTTCAGATCAAGCGTCCGAGTCGAGGCTTGCCGGAGCTCCTGAAAGTTTGATGCCTCCAAGCGTTCTGTCTTGGCGATCCGCTGAAAGATGACCCGCTCCATCTCTTGCTCCAATTGACGGTTATTCTCAGGGGCGCACAGCCGCTCCACGAACTTTTGAGGAAGATACTTCACCTTCTCCTCCTGCTTGTCGTGTCGCAGGTTCGCCGGGACAGTGGCATTATCAACGTCACCATTCTTCCAGTGGAGGGAAAGCGTTGCGCCTGTGATTGGCGCTGGATTAGCCGGTGTCTTCTGGGAGGCCTTGTACAGGAATGTATCCTGAATGTCGCTAGAGAGCCGAAACAATACGGCGCCACCCGCAAAGGCAAGCATCTCCGCGAGCGCACTCTTCCCGGAGCCGCGAGGCCCGATAATTGCTACGAGATCTTGATTGAGCGGGATTTCTACAGGCTCAAACCAATCAGAAGCAGCGCTCACCTGAATGCTTTCAATTATTTGGTAATCGTTCTTCAGTTTGGGCGGCTGATCTCCAATGAAAACACGTTCCCGTGGCTCGTATAGAACCTGCTTCAGGCCTTCAAAGGTCGGCTCCGCTTTTATCCAGCAGTAACGGCTCTCTGCCGGACAGCCGATATCATCCAACCGATGTGCGTCTGATCCGTGCAGACATGGTTTAAGGGTTTTGAATTCGAACCTAAATTGTTCCGTGCTCAGATCTCCCTCGCCGCGCGCCCAGTAGGCGGTTTTCGGGTTAGCGGAGAAAATAGCATCCGCCCCTTGCAGCAGCACTTTTCTGGCCAAATGATCCTGTCCATCCCAGTCCAGCAGGGGCGTATGTTCTTCCGCAAGGACAATCAAGTACTTGCCTCTGAAAATCCGTTCCTTGTTTTGAAGAACTTCTTTGATCTTGCCGGGATCCACCGTCGCATTCATGTAGCCGATTTCGAAATCAGACCGATGATCGTCAAATGTCTTGTGCTCCTTCTTCAGTCTGCTTCCCAGCAACTCTAAGTTTGATCGCCTGATGCTCCAACTGAGATCGGTCCGCTGCGGGTCCCCCTCGAAGCAGAACTTAAGCTCTTGGAGGAAGTGTTCCTCTACTTCATCGGCCGTTACTTTGTCCGAGAAAATGACGTGGTAATTCAGTCGGCGGGGTCCCTTAGAAGTGGTGATTATCTTATCCAGACGAAATTCGATATTCGGCAAAACCAAGGTGATGTTCTTTAACCTTTCTTGGCTTCGCAAATCACACACTTTGCGATAGCCTTCGATCGTGAAATAGTCCGTAATCCCGATCACCGGTATGTCGCCGAGTGACTCTAGTTTGCCAATGTAAGCCTGCCAATCCGGCTGCCCATTTCCAATGGGCGGGAATTGATTGTTCAAGCCAGACAGAGGACTGTGAATATGAAGGTCCCATTTTCGCCACTCTGACCCGAGCGAGAGGAGATGGGTGGTTGGTTTGGTGGTCATTCCATTGCTCATATCAACCGGAATTTCCGTCTTGACTTCATGGCCAACCGATAATGTACACCTGACTGCCTCAGCAGGCAACGCTCCAGGCTGGTTTCGAGTCCAAAGTCTTTTCGGCGACCGCGAGAAAATCCCAAACGCCCACCGTCGCCGAAGACCCGCAGTGGCGGGGAAGTGCGCCAAGCGCGGCTGGAGACGTAGAGACGGCCCGGTGGGCCGACGACGGCGAGGTCCGATTTGAGGACTCCGGTGGAGTCCATCGGACTCCAGAAACCGGAGACGCCACCGCTACAGTGCTAGCGACTCAGCGGCTGAAGGCTTGAAGGCTTCTTCCATGAAACAACTCTGTGCCTCTGCGCCTCTGTGGTGAACCGCAGGTCGTGCCCCAGTTTCCAGTTTCGAGTTTCCAGTTTCGCGGCTTCAGTTTTCAGCTCAATCGCCAAATCACCAAATCGCTAAATCACTAAATTACCAGGTCCCTCGATGGCACTGTCTTCCATTCATCATTCCTCGTTCCTCGTTCATCGTTGCCCTTGTCTACTGATCACTGAGCACTGAGGATTGCGCCAGGCCCTTGGCGACCTCCACAAACGCCTGGGCGGCGGTGGAAAGTGCCGAGTGGCGTCGGTAAATCAAGCGCAGCTTGCGCTGGATCTGCGTCTCCTTCACGCGCACCGCCACAAGCTCGCCGCGCACCAATTCGTCCTCGATGCACATGCGCGGCGCGAACGCCACGCCCATCCCCATGCGCACGGATTTCTTGATAGTCTCCACCGTGGGCAGCTCGAGGACGATGTTGAGCGGCGTGCGCAGGCGGTCAAACGTCTCCATCACCCGCTGGCGATAGGGCGAGGCGACGTTGTGGGCGATGAAGCACTCCTTGCCAAGGTCGTTGATGCTCACTTGGCGGGCGCGCGCCAGGGGATGCCCGGGAGGAACGATCAGGCTGAGTTCGTCGAGACTCACCACCGTGGACTCGAGGTCGACGTTGCGAGGATTGAAGGATAGGACTCCCAGGTCGATTTCGTATCGCAGCAGGGCGCTGGGAATCTCGCGCGAGAGGCTGCGCTTGACCGCTATCTTGATGCGCGGATGGCGGTCGCGGAACGTCTTGAGCACGGGGAGCAGATAGAGCGCCGTGCTTTCGTTGGCGCCGACGGTGATCCGGCCGCGCTCCAGCGTGCGCAACTCCTCCACCGCGGCGTGCGCCTCCCGACGCAGATTCAAAACCTTCTTCGCGTAGTCGTAAAGAACCGTCCCGGCTTCGGTGAGCACGCCGCTCTTCGCAGAACGGTCGAGCAGCGGCTCCTTCGCCCAGTCCTCCAGACGCTTCACCGATTGGCTGACGGCGGGCTGCGTCCTCAAGAGCTTGGCGCCGGCGCGTGAGAAGCTGCGCTCCTCGACGACGGCAACGAATGCTTCCAGTTGGGCGATTTCCATGTCTGCTCCTTGGGCTCGCGGATGGGCCCCGAAGTTCCGAACAGCCACCTCAGCGCGCGTTCATAACGCCGGATGGGCGCGGCCCTGCCTTCCACCCGGCCGTTTCTCCTGCCGCATGCGGACAGAGGCCTGCCGGGGACTATAAGCTACGCTTATGATATCAGAAAAATTATAAATTTGACTTCGCCTGCCGACCGGTCGGAAAATACCCTTGCGGGCACCCTTCCTGGGGTGTGACACTTTTTCGGGCGATACGACCTGTCACTGACAAGGAGAAGATTATGCCGGAGAAGGTCTTCATCTTTGATACGACGCTGCGCGACGGAGAACAGTCTCCCGGCTGCAGCATGAACCTGGACGAGAAGATGGAGATGGCGCGCCAACTTGATCGCTTGGGCGTGGATATCCTGGAAGCAGGCTTTCCCGTCGCCTCACAGGGCGATTTCGACGCCGTCAAGGCCATCGTGGCCGAGATTCGCCGGCCCATCATCGCGGCGCTCGCCCGCGCCAATGAGCTGGATATCGCTCGCGCCGGTGAGGCGCTAAAGGGTGCCGCGCGGCCGCGCATCCACACGTTCCTGGCCACGTCCGACATCCACCTCAAATACAAACTTCGCAAGACCCGCGAGGAGATCTTGAAGCTGATCAGCTGGGCTGTGGCCCTCGCGAAGTCGCTTTGCCCGGACGTCGAATTCTCGCCCGAAGACGCCGGGCGCACGGATCGCGATTACTTGATTGAGTGCTGCCACGCGGCGGTTGAAGCGGGCGCGTCGGTGCTGAACCTTCCTGACACGGTGGGTTACTGCCTGGAGCCCGAATACGAGCGAATGTTCGCCGACGTCAAAGCGCGCGTCCCGGGCATGGAGCGCGTGGTGTTGAGCACTCACACTCACGACGATCTGGGCATGGCCGTGGCCAACACCCTGGCGGGCATTCGCGGGGGGGCAAGGCAGGTGGAGTGCACAATCAACGGCATCGGTGAGCGCGCCGGCAACGCGGCGCTGGAAGAGACCGTTATGGCGATCCACGTGCGCCGCGATGCTTTGCCGGTCTTTACCGAGATTCACACGGAAGAGCTCTTCGCGTCGAGTCAATTGCTGACCCGGCTGACGGGCGTGGCCGTCCAGCGCAACAAGGCGATCGTGGGTCGCAACGCCTTCGCGCACGAAGCGGGCATCCACCAGGATGGGGTCCTGAAAAACGCCATCACCTACGAGATCATCACGCCGCAGACGGTGGGAATGCCCTCCAATGAGATTGTGTTGGGCAAGCACTCGGGCCGCCACGCGCTGGCGAAGCGATATGAGGAGCTCGGATATCAGCTGACCAAGCCTGAAATCGAGCGCGCCTATGAGCTCTTCAGCCGATTGGCGGACCGCAAGAAGAACATCTACGATGAAGACTTGATGGGGATCGTCAACGAAGGCTTCGAGCACATTCCGGAGATGTTTACGTTGAAGCTTTTCCAGTCGGTCTCTTCCAGTGAGGGCCGGTCGACAGCCACGGTGGAGTTGGAGCGGGATGGGGAAGTCTTCCACGATTCAGCAACCGCCGACGGCCCTTGCGACGCCGCCTTCCGCGCCATCGACCGGATCACGGGGATTCCCGGGACGATTGCGGACTTCTCCGTTCACACGGTTGGTCCGGGGACAGACGGCGTGGCGGAGGTCTCGATTCGAGCTCGCTTTGAGGGACGAGAGTTCACCGGCAAGTCCACCAGCCACAATGTTGTGGAAGCGGCGGCCCGCGCCTATTTGCAGGTGGCCAACAAGGCTGCGTACGAACTCAAGCGGGCGGCGGAAAAGGAGACGACCTCGGCCGCTTCGGTCCACAAGAACGAAATGGTTGACCGCTTCTTCCCGGGCGGGTACTAGAATCGGTACGAAGGCCTATCCCATGTATTTACAAACGGATAGGCGTTTTTCGGCATCTGTGCGGGGTATCCGGCCTTCCTGAATGATGGTCCGACTTGGGGAAGGCCTAAACCCACGTCCTCTCAATCCTCTATAAGTTCAACAAAACAAGCAATTAATTCAGCATTCGGCGTTTCCATTCAAAATGTCAACCTATTGATTTAATGGGGTTTAATTGACAATTGCGAATTCTTGGGAAATCCCACTTTTTCTCTTGCTGAACTTCAAGAAAAGCTTGCGCATTTCCGGCCTAATCCGATAAACTATAGATAATTAAAGATATGCAAGCCTTGTTCAGAATTGCTGTTTTGCCTGGGGACGGAATAGGTCCTGAAGTCACGGCCGAAGCTGTCAAGGTGCTGAAGGCTGCGGAAGAAGTCCTCGGACCGAGATTTCGTTTTCAAACCGGCCTGATTGGTGGTTGTGCCCTCAATGCAACTGCCGTGCCGCTTCCTGCAGAAACCATTTCCCTCTGCAATAACACGCAGGCCATCTTGCTGGGTGCTGTGGGTGGCCCGGAATGGGATACGAAGCGTGCCAATCTGCGGCCCGAGCAGGGGCTTCTGCAACTTCGGGAGCGTCTGGGTCTCTATGTCAATCTGCGCCCTGCCAAAGTGCTGGATTCATTGGTGGGCATTTCGGCCTTGAAGCCCGACCGCGTGCGAGGCACCGACTTGGTGATCGTCCGCGAGCTATTGGGCGGAATTTACTTCGGCAACCCGCGCGGCATCTTCGCCAAGAACGGCGAGCGCATGGGAATCAACACAGAGGTTTACCGGGAGCACGAGGTCGAGCGGGTGGCGCATCGCGCCTTCCAGTTGGCGCGCATGCGCCGCCACCGGGTGACTTCGGTGGACAAGGCAAACGTTTTGGAAAGCTCCCGGCTTTGGCGCGAAGTGGTCACGCGTGTCAGTCGCTCTTATCGCGACGTGGAGCTCGATCACCTCTATGTGGATAACTGCGCGATGAAGTTGATCGACCGCCCTGCATCTTTTGACGTGATTCTGACCAACAACATGTTCGGTGACATCCTCAGCGATGAGGCGGCGATGCTCACGGGTTCGATTGGCCTCCTGCCCTCGGCGAGCCTGGGTGAACGGACGGCGCTTTACGAGCCCGTCCACGGTTCGGCGCCGGATATCGCCGGGCGGAACCGCGCCAATCCGATTGGCGCCATTGCCTCTGCGGCCATGATGCTGCGCTATTCTCTGCGCATGGAGCGCGCCGCCGACGCCATCGAAGCCGCCATCGAGAAGGTACTGAAGCGGCGCATCCGCACCGCAGAAATGCCGGGACGCGGGCGCGCCGCCACAACCTCGCGCATGGGCGACCTGATTGCCAAGGAAACCAAAAGGCTCCTGAAGTCCTCCAAGTTCCGCAAAGTCTAGGTTCGTAAGACTCCTTCCAGAACGGCGTGATACGCGGCATCTCGCCGACATTTGCTATCCCACCGCCTTTCCTGAATAATGCTCGGCCAGGAGGGAATTGTGCGTCGCGAATTTCTTGCCCAACTTGCGTTGCTGGGTTTCGCGGGCCCCGCGGCGTTTGCGGGGGGAATGGGGAAACCTGGAGTCAGCACGGAGAGTGCGAATGGCGGCCCGCCATCCTTGCCCACAGTCACAGGAGCCGACCTAATTCTGCTGAACGGACGAATCTGGACGGGTGAAGCTACATCCGGCCGGCGCGCGGAGGCGGTGGCGATTGTCAACGGGCGCATTCTCGCTGCGGGCTCGAATGAAGAGATTCGCGCGTGCGTTGGCGCTGCCAGCCGGGTCATTGACCTGGGGGGTCGCCTGGCGATTCCAGGTTTCATCGACAGTCACACTCATTTCATCGAAGGCGGCTTCCGTCTCCTGCAAGTGGAGCTGAAGGATTCGAAGAACGAGGAGGATTTCGTTCGCCGCCTCGCGGAGCGGGCTCGGACGCTTCCCGCCGGCCGCTGGATCCAGGGAGGGAACTGGGATGAGGAGAACTGGCCTTCGGCCAAGCTTCCCACGCGGCAGCTCATTGATGCTGTCACCGCCAAGAACCCCGTTTTCATCAGCCGTTACGACGGGCACGCGGCCCTGGCGAACTCACGGGCCCTCAAATCGGCCAACGTGACCCGTGAGACATCTGACCCCCCCGGCGGCGTGATTGTGCGCGACGCCGCGACGGGTGAGCCCACCGGCGTATTGAAAGATGCAGCGATCGACTTGGTGTCGCGGGTCATCCCTCACCCCACCGAGGCGGAGATGGAAGAGGCGTTGAAAACAGCGCTGGCGGAAGCGCGACGCGTTGGGATTACATCAGTCCACAACATCACCGCGGACGCCGAGACCTTCAACGGCAGTTTCACCGGTGAAGTGCAACTGCTGCGCCGCGCCGAACTCGAGGGGTGGCTGACGACGCGTTTCTACGAGATCGTTCCCATCGCTCACTGGAAGCGACTTGCAGAGGCCGGCATCTCGCACGAGATGGGGAGTGATTTTCTCAAGTTGGGAGCGGTTAAGGGTTTCGCCGACGGGTCCCTCGGCTCGAGAACGGCCTGGATGTTCGACCCTTACGATGATGCCCCGGGTACGCGCGGCCTGCCAATGGCGATCATGGAACCTCCCACGGGCATGGAGGCGCTGGTGCGCGGGTCGAATGAAGCATCCATTCAACCTTGCATTCACGCGATCGGCGATCGGGCGGTCTCTGAAATGCTCGACCTTTATGCGCGGGTGGGCGGGGAAGCCGGCAAAGCGCGCCGGTTTCGCATCGAGCACGCGCAACACGTCCGCGCCGGCGACTTCAAACGTTTTTCCGAGCTCGGCGTGATCGCATCGATGCAGCCCTACCACGCTATCGACGATGGGCGCTGGGCGGAGAAACGCATCGGGCGCGCACGGGCCCGCACGAGCTACGCCTGGCGGTCAATGCTCGACGCCGGGGCCATCCTGGCTTTCGGCTCCGATTGGCCGGTCGCTCCGCTCGATCCTCTGCTCGGCATTTACGCAGCGGTGACGCGCGCCACGCTCGACGGCAAGAACCCCGAGGGCTGGATTCCCGAAGAGAAGATTACGGTTGATCAAGCCCTGCGAGCCTACACCGCAGGGTGCGCCTTCGCGGCCTTTGAGGAAATGGAGAAGGGAACCATCGCGCGCGGAAAGCTCGCTGATATCGTTGTCCTCTCGGACGATGTGTTCGCCATTCCCCCGGAGAAACTCAAGGATGTGCGCGTGGTCCTGACAGTTGTGGGCGGGAACGTCGTCCACAATGCTTTATGAAAGTGAGGATCGGCCCGGGTCGCCCCGGACCTGGCGGCGTCGCGGATTGAGATCAAGTTGCTGCGATTTCCACTCGCAAAACGTCATGCGCTCGGAGCGCGAATTCCGTGGCCGATTTCAGGCGGACGGTATTTCCCGAGAGGCTGGGCTTCAACGATGCCGGCTTTCCGTTGAGCGTGGCCGTCGCCTGGCGCGGCGGCTTGGGGCCGTTGAAGGCGAATTCCAGGGCGCGCAGTCTGGTTTCTCCGTAGCGGCCGATCAGCGTCTCAACCTGCCCGGCTGCGGATGCTTTCTGGTCAAACGTTCCCCAGCCACCCGCGGTGATAAAGAAGCAACGGAAACTTTCGGGTGTGAGCTTGGGGGCGAAGGCCAGAAATCCCTCCGCGGCATTGTAGCGCTGGCCGGCGGCGATTTCGAGCAACGCCCAACTGCTCATGGCGCGAGCGTAGTGATCGCCGCACTCGATTTCGTTCCAAGGATTGCGCTCCCGTCCGTCGTAGCGCGCCCGCGCTCCACGGACGATCTTCAGCGCATCCTCCGCGATCCCTTCGTGAAGCAGTAACCCCGCGACCTCATACTCGATGCCCGTCCACACTTCGTCGGAGTAGAGAGTGGGCACGCGGGGCTTGCCGCCCTTCGGCCAGGTGCAAATGAGCAGGCCCTTGTCTTTCTCGGAGGCGAAGACGCGAGGTGTCTGCTCGATCCCCACGAAATTTTCTCGCCAGTTGTAGCGGACGATGGAGCGCAAGGTCGTCCGTACCTGGTCTTCGGGCAGAACGTATCCCAAATCCAACTGGTCGGCCCACCACTGTCCCAGCATTTGGTCGGCGTGGCAGCCCGTGCCGAACTGGTGCTCGGTGTATTTCTCCATGTCCACTTTCTGTATGAAGTATTCACCGTTCCAGATTTCAGCGGGCAGATTCTTGCGGCCTTTTTCGAAGACGCTTCGATAGCGGCTTGCGGTCGCTTCATCCCCGGCGAGGCGGGCGATTTCCTCCGCGGCGCGCAACGCCGCCAGGTAGAGCGAGCCGATGAAACTATTCGGGCCGTAGATGGAGATGTCGTAGGTGTTCGGTTGCTCGCCTTCCAAAACGCCGTCCGAGTCCGCATCCAGCGATTTCATCACGTAGTCCATGAGCCTTTTGACACGCGGCCACAATTGCAGAAGCCATTCGCGCCCTCCGCCCTGGCGGTACTCGCGATAGGTCTTGAGGACCGTTCCCAGCATGCCGTCGAGCGCCGGGTTCGCCGGCCCGCCGATCTTTCGATCCCAGTTGCGGGGCAGATAAAAAGGCACGATGGTGCGGTGGGGGATGTAGCCGGAGGGATGCTGCTGGATCACCAGGTCGGTTTGGCGCATGGTCCGCTCGAGGTCAGGGAAGAGCCGCGAAAGGGACTGCTCGTAGTTCCACACGTGCGTGCAATTGAGCGGGCAGCAGCCGGCATTCCCGCAGTGAGTGGTGCTGGCGCCGCAGCAGCCTTCGAAGCCGTGCAAGTGGCCATCCTCGACCCAGATGCAGGTGGGCGTGCGAATGATGGACGCCTGCGAGCTGACGCAGTCCAGCAGCTCATAAGGCAAGGTCGAGTCGTAGAAGGTGTCTTTCCAGCGGCGGGTTTCCTGCGCCAGCCGCGGATAGTTGTCGCAGACGTAGCGCGTCACCTCCCCGGCGCTCGCGAACCAGTTGGAGTACATGGTCCCCAGCCAGAACCGGGTCTTCTTGTCGTCGATGGGGAGCGCCGGCTGGTCCCACGTGACGTAGCGATTGGGAAAGCGCCAGGCAAGGATGAACACGACGCGCGCTTCCTCACCCGGTCGGAGCTCGATCGGCACGGCGAGCGCCCCGTTCCAGGTGCGCCCCGGGAGACTGGCATTCTCCCCTTGGTCGTTGGATAGTTCGCCGTCGTCGGAGAAGTCGCGCCAGAGAAGTTCAGGGTTATCCCATTGGGTGATGTAGCTCACCTTCTCGGACATCGCGGCAAGGGCCAATTGGCCGTTGAAAGGGAAGTCGTCGGGAAGGTGCGGATTGGACATGTGAATCGAGGTCATTCCGGCTTCCCGCACCAGGGTGTTGCGATTCGATCCGTAAGCGAAACTCTCCGCACCCGATATCGGGCTGTGCCCGTCCCAGCCCACCAGGTTCTGCAGCGTGCTCATGACGGAGGTCCAGACGGGGCGCGTGGTCGGATTCTTCACCGTGAATTCGAACACGATGGCCGGAATCCCCGAGTCCTTGGCGTTGAGTGGAATGAAGGGCGAGTAGGCTTCGAGGGAAACCTCAACCGGGAGATCGGAGTCCAGGTAGCGGATTTCGGCGATGGGATATTCGCCCCTGTATTCCAGCCCTTTCACGCCGGGCAGCCGCTCGAGAAGCCTGCGCGATTCGGGCGGGACCACGTGGTCGTTGGACGTGGCGGGGGGTTTGAAATCCCCCCGGTCGTAGAGCGCCGAGGATTGAAGAACGCGCGCCACGCTCGGCCGGTCCTCGCGCACCGCCCAGACGGCGAAAAAACTGTGAGGGACGTGCGCGAGGTGGTCCACCGTGTGTCCGATCTGCCACTGGCGAAGCCCACCGTCTCCCGCCAGCGCGATGCTTCCCGTGCCGATTCCTCCCAGGGGCATGGCGACGGCGCGCAGGCTCTCGCCCCGGTAAACGATGCGATCGCTACGAGCCCCGGCGGGTGGAGGCATGTCAAGGCCCTCCGGGGTGCCCGCGGGGGCGAAAGGAGGGAGGGCAGCCGTTCCCGCCAGCGTTGCCGCGCCCGCACTGACGTTCTTGAGGAAGGTCCTTCGATTAATCCGCGATTGCTTTTTTCTCACCACGCCGACCTCCGGATTGCCGGGAACAGAAAAACGTGGGGAAATTCGCTGCCCGTTCCGAGCGCTGGACAGCGGACTCCTCGTGAAACCGGCTGGATTGGCGCGGTGAGGATAGCACGTCCCAGGGCCCGGGCAACACTTTCCGAAGAGATTCGGCCGCGGGATTCTGGTACACTTCCAGACAACTGACGGTTGCGCTCGCTTGCGACGCGCGATAAGATGCAACTCCACGCGATTCGGGGAGGGGGAAATCGAAAACGCTCGTGTCGCGTGAGCGGAGCCTGCCAT
>DATKYV010000292.1:0-2902 GCA_035528275.1 Terriglobia bacterium
CTTTTAGAACACTGTAAAATAAGGACTTACATAAACTGGCGGAGAGGGTGGGATTCGAACCCACGGAACCCGTAAAGGTTCACACGCTTTCGAGGCGCGCTCCTTCAACCACTCGGACACCTCTCCGCATCGAGGCGCCCCCGTCCGCGGCGAACCGGGGCGGTGGCTGGGTGAGACCATACCCTTTGCGGGCCTGGTTTGTCAACCTCGCTTTGACACCTCGCTTTGCGCGGGCGCACGACCTGATTGGGGGTTTATGTGTTTTGTGGTGGATTTTCGGGCTGGGCGTGTAGTACTATATACTACACTCACAAGGAGGTCCCCATGAACGCCACCCAACTCCAATCCCGGCTCCACCAGACTCTGCAGCGGATTGCCCAACTCAAACCGATGCGAAAGGGTTCCGTCACCGAACAGACCGTCGCCACCCGGGCCAAAGACGGCCAGCCCGCCGAGCGCGGCCCTTACCCGCTCTATACCTGCAAGAAGAAGGGGCGCACGCGCTCGAAGAGGATCCCCCGCGAACGGGTCCCCCTTTACCGCCAACAGATTGAGCGGTTCCGGCGGTTTCAGGACCTGATCGCCGAATACGCGGAGATCAGCGAGCAACTGGCCGATGCCGAGGCTGCCCCGGGCGGCCAAAAAAGGGGCTGCAGAATCTGATCGAAACCGAACGCGAGGTGGAAGCAACCCGCATTGTGGAACGGATCGGGAAAGAGTCGGGCTTCGACCTCGAGGGCATGGAATTCTACATCCGCCAAGCCATGCTGAGCGCGGGCGCGCGGGTGCTTGGGCAGGTCCTGGACCTGGTGGGGCGCGGTCGGCGCGCCACGCCTCTGCTTTGCGCGAACCATCACGTGGCTCATCCCATGGACAGCATCGGGCTGCGAAGCAAGACGGTCCGGACCATCCTGGGAGAGGTGGAGTTCACCCGTTCGGGCTACGTTTGCCCGATTTGCGGGCAAAGGCGCTATCCCGGCGACGCGTTGCTGGGGATCGTGGGCACCGTCTATTCTCCGGGCGCGCGGCGCCTGTGCTCCCAGGCTGGCAGCGACTTTGCTTTCGGCCACGCCGCCAAGAGTCTGTTGTGGTACGCGGGGCTACATTTCGACGACAAGGAGGTGGAACGGGTGGCCGAACGGACCGGAGTCGTGGTGGAAGCCTGGATGGCCCGCCGGGGAGCCTTGGCCCTGGCCGCCCCGGAGACACAGGAGAGTCCGGACACGCTCTATGTCAGTTTCGACGGCACGGGTGTGCCCATGCGCGGGGCGGAGTTGGAGAGGGTCAAGGGCAAGAACGGCAAGGCCCGAACGCGGGAAACCAAACTGGGATGCGTGTTCACCCAGACCACCGTGGACGAAAAGGGCCGTCCCGTGCGCGACGAAAGCTCCACCACCTACGTGGGGGCCATCGAAGAAAGCCGCGATTTCGGCCACCGCATCCGCCAGGAAGCCCTGCGGCGCGGCATGGCGCGGGCCGGGCGCGTGGTGGTCATCACCGACGGCGCAGCCTACAACAAGACCATCATCGACGAGCATTTTCATCATGCCGTGCAAATCCTCGACCTCTATCACACCCGCGAACACTTGGCCGACTTCTTCCGGGACGTTCTGCGCCGGGACCTCAAGACTCCCCTGCACCGTCGCCTGCGCAACCTCCTCGACGCCGGCCAGATCGAAGCGCTCCTCGAGGAAATGGCGGCGCTTCTCCCGCGCAGCGGCACCCGCCGTCGCGATGGCCTGAAACAAATCGCCTACTTCCGCCGAAACGCCCATGCCATGCGCTATGCCGAGTACCGCCGCCAGAACCTGTTCGTGGGATCCGGCGTGATCGAAGCCGGCTGCCGCACCCTCGTCGGCCAGCGCCTGAAAAACTCCGGCATGTTCTGGTCGGTCCGGGGCGCCAACGCCATCATCGCCCTGCGCTGCTGCATCTTCTCCAACCGATTCGAAGACTTCTGGGAGGCGCAAGCCCTCTGAAAACCCCCATCTTAGTCCGAAGTTCACCCCATTCTTCATATGATTCTACGGGATAACGGCTTGGAAATCAAACATCCCCGCCGTTTTTGCGTTGTGCAAAATGTACCCATGTAATATGTACGATTTTCCTTGACAACGCGATGCGCTACGTGCATTATGTGGCCAGTCGAGCGGAATCCGCCGCGAAGGAGGCCCCGATGTACATCGAAACCGTTCCCAACCGAAACTCCAAACCCGCCGTTCTGCTCAGGGAGTCCAGGCGCGAGGGCAAGCGCGTCGTCAAGAGAACCCTGCTCAATCTCACCGACTGGCCCGAAAGCGTCGTCGAGGGATTGCGCCGTCTCCTGGCAGGTGAGAATCTTGTTTGTGTGGACGATGTGTTCGCCATCGAGCGCTCTTTGCCGCACGGGCACGTCGAGGCCGTTCTTGGATGCGTGCGCCGACTGGGATTCGACGCACTGCTCGCATCGCGGCCCTGCCGCGAAAGAGATCTTGTGCTGGCCATGATCGCGGCCCGCGTGATGGACCCCTGTTCCAAACTCGGCACGACGCGGCTTTGGACCGAAACCACCCTTGCCCAGGAACTCGGGGTGGCCGACGCACACGTCAACGAACTCTACGACGCTCTGGATTGGTTGTTGGCGCGTCAGGACAAGATCGAGAAGAAACTCGCCGGGCGCCACCTGAAGGAGGGGGCGATGGCGATGTACGACCTCAGCAACAGTTACTATGAAGGCCGCACCTGCCCGCTGGCGGCCCTGGGCAAGGGCCGTGACGGCAAGCGGGGCATGCCGGTCATCGCCTACGGCCTCATGACCGACGTGCAGGGCTGGCCGCTGGCGGTCCAGGTTTATCCGGGCAACACCGGCGACCCGGCGACGGTGCCCGACCAAGTCGAGAAACTGCGCGAGAACTTCGGATTG
>DATKYV010000293.1:0-3004 GCA_035528275.1 Terriglobia bacterium
AACTTCGCGACTGGGAGCGGACTTACAACACCGTCCGCCCCCACCAGGCCCTCGGCTACCGAACTCCCCAAGAGTTCCTCACCCAACGGGCCTCCCCATCCCAACTCAAGGAGTGTCACTAATCTACTGGACGAGTACAATCGCTTGACTTCGTTCGCCCGCCGGCGCCAGAATGGCCGCGGCAATCCACAGCTCAGTCGAATGGTTTCTCCTGCGCTCGGCCCGTGGTTTGTGACGGGTGGGCCGCGCAGAATCTGAAGCGCGCCCGTCTCCTTCCGTCGGATGGCGGGCAGCCTACATTGAAAAGGAGAATCAACTATGGCGACAAAGATCACCGGACAGTTTTCCGGAAAAATCAGGGCGCAGGCGGCAGTGGCGCTTTCCCACGAGGATAACCACGCCCTGACGCTCGTCGAAGTGGCAGGGCCGCAGAAAACCCCCGACCCGCTGTGGCAGAATGTGCAGATCACCTACTGGGGCACAAGCGATCTGGTGAATGGGAGCGGTTCGCAGAGCGGCCATTGGTGCAACGACCACGCCGACGGCGAGCGCGACTGGGGCACCTTCGAGGGCAAAATCACAACTTCCGGCCAGCAGGTGACCATGGAAGGCACGTGGAAATATACGGGCGGCACCGGCAAATTCAAGGGCATCAGCGGCGGCGGGAAATACAAGGGTCACTTCCCCTCCGCCACGGAGGCTGTCAACAATTGGGAGGGCGAATACACGCTCGCCTCGGCCAAGGCCGCAGGATAGACAGGCTCTTTCCCATGCAGGAGCAGGCCGTCACCGGTCTGCCTTTGAATTGCGGAGCAGCTCCAGCTTGCGGGCATCAGTGGCGGCGACTCGCCCCGCCCTGGGGAGCGATCTTTGACCCGTAGCTTCAGATCGTCGGCTGACCCCGCACACCATCGGCGGTCGTTGCCGCCAAACAGAACGTGTGTGTGGGACACAGGCTAATAGGTTGGACCGGCACTAGTCTTCGCTCCGCCGGGAATCGCCGCTGAAGCTGAACGACTCAGATCTCGGGCGTAGTTCCTTGTCGAGGTTGATTTTGACGAGAAATCCTGGCCGCGCTGAAGCGAGTGAGATGAATCGCAGGTCGCGTAGCGTGGCGTCATAACCGTCAACCGTCTGGATGACCTCCGCCGACGGAAAGCGCGCAAAATCGAGGAAGATCCTGCCGGTGCGGGTCCGCTCGGCGGCTGTCAGGGCGGGGGAGGATTCGGGCTTGTGAAAGATGCGCGTGCGCTCCGCATCCACGTCATCCTCCAGCGCATTGGCGGAAAGAACGTGAAAGGCGGTGTCCGTTTCTACCACGCCGGTCCAACCGAAAGGATTCGCGGGAGCGGGGAAAGCTCCCACGCGCAGCGGCTCTTCCAGACCGTAAGTGTGCGAGTCGAGTAGGCGCACGACGCGCCGGTGGGCGAGGTCGCGAAGTCCCCACAGAGCAACCAGCGTGCAAAGTGAGAAGATGGCCCCGCGCCGAAACCCCGGCTTCTTCGCGCCCACCTCCTCCGATACCAGCCGGAAGATCACCGGCATCCCCATTCCGAAAATCAGAAGAACCAGCAGCACGGGATCGATGATGTACATGATATCCCAGGCGTACCAGCGCCCGCTGAAGGGCAGAAAAGGCCGCACGCCGTAGGAGTTGGTGAAGTCCAGAAGTAGGTGGCTCAGGGTGGCGATCCAGCAGATAACCAGAAGCCAACGGAAGTCGAGGGGTGGCGCGTGTTTCTTGGGCGAGGCCTTCCGTCCGAAATAATAGATGGTCCCAGCCAAAAGGATCGCCAGGACCGTCGTTCCCAGGAGTGAGTGGGTGATGCCGCGATGATACTTCAGCGCCGTGGCCGAGCTCGCCAGACGCGTGAGCCAGTCGACGTCCGGCAGATTTGCGCCTATGACCAGCCCCAGCGTGGCGAAGCGCGTCTTGCGGTTCAAGCCTGCCTGGCTGATCGCCACGGCCGTCAGTGTGTGAGTGATGGGGTCCATGCCGCGGTATAAGTGCGCTGAGAAAATGAAAGCAGAGTGTAGGAGCCGGCTGCAGTCGTGTCAAGGCGCGTCGCTTCATGCCGCGACGAAGGATACTTCAAGAAGCCTGGCCGTGATGAGCACGTGCCGGAAAAAACCAGTCAGGGACCCGATGCGTTGTAGAATGAATGTGCACCGTTCGGGGCGTCGAGAATCTAAATGAACCGTCCTCCATTCCGGGGCGGAAGAATTGTGCCGAGCCGATTCGCCAAGTTCGGAATCCTTGCCGTCGGAATCGGCTTGCTGGTTGCGGGGATATGGTACTGGAGCTCGCGTTGCCGCGCGATGAGCCAGTCGACAAGTATGGAACACACTCAAAGCTCAACCGCCCAACAGCAATACACCAACCGGCTCATTCACGAGAAGAGTCCCTACCTGCTTCTCCACGCTCACAATCCCGTGGACTGGTTTCCGTGGGGCGAGGAGGCGTTTGAGAAAGCCCGCCGCGAGCAGAAGCCCATTTTTCTTTCCGTGGGTTACTCCACATGTCACTGGTGTCACGTCATGGAGCGCGAATCGTTCTCCGATTCCGGAATCGCGGAGATCATGAACCGGCATTTCGTCTCCATCAAAGTGGACCGCGAGGAACGTCCCGACGTGGACCGCATCTACATGACCTTTGTCCAGGCGACGACGGGCCACGGCGGCTGGCCGATGTCGGTCTTTCTCACTCCCGACCTGAAACCTTTCCTGGGAGGCACTTACTTCCCGCCCGAGGACCGCGGCGGCCAAGCTGGGTTTCGCACCATCCTGCTTCGCGTCGCCCAAGCTTGGGAAAAGGACCGGGAGCAAATCAACAGCTCTGCGGACCAGGTGACGCAAGCCCTCCAGGAGGCTGTCTCAAAACTGGGAGTGTGGAAGGCAGAGTGCTAAGTGAATCGGCATGAGCCAAGAGATTCGCGCCAACTACGATCAGATCGATATGCTACCGCAGTGTTTGGAAGATTGGGTGCCGAGGGATCATCCGGCA
>DATKYV010000294.1:0-2835 GCA_035528275.1 Terriglobia bacterium
CGCCCTAAACGCTCCGCCCTTCGGGCTCCGCAGGGCTTCGCTCTGGGCAAGGCCAACGACAAAGACAAGAACAAAAACCAAAAGAAAAAGGGGACACTTCTAATGAGGTAAGAAAGGGGACATTTCTAAAGAGCTTTGACAAACGGGGACGGGCTTGATTGTCAAGCAGTCCGGTCGGTGCTAAACTGCTTTCTTTTGTGTTGCCCGCAAGAACTGGCATTTCGAGGCGCCGAAGTCGCAGGAGGTTGACCCGCACAGGCTTTGGACCCTCGCAGTATTCGGGGCGGGGCTTAAGACCGGCACGCGCGGACAAAAAGCCGCTGCCTATCCTTTCCTTGAAACCCTGCGTCCCAGAATTTCGTAAGTGTATTTGATAGTCCGAAGTAGCTGGAATCTAGATGCGGAGGGAGATGGACACTCAAATGAAAACGCGAACTCTTTCCTGGTTGGCCGTGACGTCTATTCTCGCGGTCAGTCTTTGTCCGGCCAAGCTCGGCGCTCAGGTGCAGGCCGAACGCAAAAGACCAAGTGTCGTGGACTATACGCGCACTAGCATATTTCCCAATTTCTTTGAACCCTTTAGCAGTCCCATGGTTCCCGAAGAACCCATGAGCAATTCCCAGCGGCTGCAGTCTCTCATCCGCGACGGCAAGCTCCAGATTTCCGTTGATGACGCCGTCGCCCTGGCGCTCGAGAACAACCTGGATATCGCCGTGGCGCGCTACGGGCCCTCCTTCGCCCAGACGGACATCGTCCGCACCAGGAGCGGCGGCGCGGCGCGCGGTGTGGCGGGGGCTTTCCAGTCCTCGGCCCTTTTCGCCGGGGCAATCGGCGGGGGCATCAGCGGCGGGGGCGGCGGGGGCCAGACCGGCGCCGGCGGAGCGTTCGGAGGCGGCGGCGCCACCAACGTGGGCTCGGTGGGATCGTTCGATCCCATCGCCGGCTTCAACTTCGGCTGGGACCGGCGAACGACTCCTCTGGGAACCACCGTTGTAACCGGTGTGCCCTTCCTGACCAGCCAGTCCACCAGCTACTCCGGCTTCCTGGGACAGCGGTTCCAGACCGGGACCAGCTACGTGTTAGGCCTGAACGGGTCGCGATCGTCCACCACCTCGTTGACCGCGCTGTTCAACCCCCAGGTAGTTTCCAGCTTCTTTGTGGGCTTCAACCAGCCCCTGCTGCGGGGGTTCGGCTACCGCTCGAATGCAATCTTCATTCGCCAGGCACAGAATAACCAGAAAGTCGCCGACAGTGTTTTCCGCCAGCAAGTCATCACCACGGTTTCCCAAATTCTGACGCTCTATTGGGATCTTGTGTTCTACCGCGATAATGTCCGGGTGGCGCAGCGGTCGCTCGCCCTGGCTGAAAAGACCCTCTCCGACAACAAGCGGCAGGTCGAAATCGGAACGCTCGCGCCCATCGAAGTGGTGCGCGCAGAGTCCGAAGTGGCCACTCGCCTGCAGGAATTGATCGTTGCCCAGACCAATCTGCGGCAGCAGCAAAACGTGCTCAAAACGGCGCTCACCAAGCAGGTGGACGAGCAGTTGGCGGCCGTTGAAATCGAGCCGACCAACCCGCTGCCCGTACCCAAGCCGGAAGATATCCCGCCCGTCGACGAAGCCCTCAAACTCGCCCTCCAGAACCGGCCGGAGCTCGAACAGGCCGATTTGAACCTGCGGAATCAGGAGCTGGTGGTGAAATCCAATCGCAATGGCCTGCTCCCCACCTTCGACATCTTCGCCAGCTACTCGGGCTCAGGGCTTTCGGGCAACCGCCTCTTACGCGACAATACGGGCCAAGTCGTCGACGTAGACCCCAACGGAGTCCTCCAGTCGCTGACGCAGACCATCCAGGGCCAGTTCCCTGATTACTCGGTCGGTTTTTCGTTCCAGTTCCCCATCCGCAACCGCTCGGCGCAGGCGGACGCGGCGCGCGCCTTGCTCGAGCGACGGCAGCTTCGTACCCAACTTCAGCGGACCATGAATCAGGTGGCCCAGGAAGTCCGCAATGCGGAGATCGCCCTCATCCAGACGAAAGCTCAGATCGAGGCGGCGCAGAAGGCCGTCGTGCTGGCTCAGCAGACCCTCGACGCCGAGCAGAAGAAGTTCAAGTTGGGTGAGTCCACGGTCTTCATGGTGATTCAGGCGCAGCGGGACTTGGTGGCCGCCGAGGTCCGCGAGGTCCAGGCGCGCTCCGCCTACGCGAAGGCCTTGACCCAGTTGACGCAGTCCACCGGCACCACACTGGAGAAGCACAACATCCACCTCGGCGAAGCGCTGGAGGGTAAGGTCGCCCGCAATCCGAACATCCCGGGCACGCCGGACTTTTCCGCTGACTTGAAGACTTACGTCAAGAAGACTGGTTGGTAGCGAAGGCTTTACAAGAACTTAGGCAGGATTCTCACCGTTCTCACTGTTCTCCACCTTCTCATGGGCTGAGGGTGGGACGGCCGGACCGACCGGTCGGTAGGCCTCCCGCCCTGCCTAATTCCCTTCAAAACCGTCTTCTTGATCTCGTTCCCTCCCCGGCCCGTTCCCACACCCAAGCTGCTTGACGCTCGTGGCGGTGAGGGAGTCCCACACGCTCCGGGATCTCCAGCGGCTAGTGCCCCGATTCATCGGGGCGGCTTTTTCGATGATTACGAGCCGCAGAGTTTTTGGACGGGAAGCTGCGCGGTCCGTGCTTGTGGTAGGGGCGCACCTTAACCGTGCGCCCGCGTGAGTTGGATTCGGGGGAGGGACATTTTCAATCAGCACTCAAATCGGCAATCCAAAATTGGACGGCCCTCCCCTACCCAAAACCACGCCCAGGGTCAGCAACCTGGTAGCATGGACC
>DATKYV010000295.1:0-2443 GCA_035528275.1 Terriglobia bacterium
CGCCAGGCCGTCTTCATAGACCTTGACTTTCGCCGGCTCAAAGCCGTGTTCGAGCAGGACGCGGCCCGCGGCGCGGCCCGAGGCGCAGACATCCCCCGGCGTGCGCCCGCTTTCGTAAAGGACGATGTCGCGGTCTATGGGTAGGCGCTCCCAGTGCTTTTCGACCTCATCGACGGGGAGATTGATAGCGCCGCGAATTCGCCCTGCTTGAAACTCCTTTTGGGGACGAACATCCACGAACAAAGCTGCCGACCCTTTCTCATAAACCTGGCGAGCTTCAGGCGTGCGGATCAGTGTGGGTTGTTCTTTGAGGGCTTCCTCTTCGCTGCACGTGGTCGCCGAGCTTTGAAATGACGTGCCGAAAAGTGTTCCGCCGCTGGCGAAGAGGTCGCCGGAAGAAGGGGGCAAATCAGCGGCCGGAACCGGCGCCGGCTTCTGCTCGGGTGTCCGGCTTGTCTTGGGTGGAGTGGCAGGCGGCGGTTCAGCGGAACTGAGCTTTGTGCCACTTCTCCTCAACTCTTGAGCCAGCAGTTGTCCAAACTGCGACACCTGGAGCGGGCCTTCTATTTTTTGCCTGCCGACGAAGAAGGTGGGCGTGGCGCGAACCCCGAGCGCGCGGCCGTCCTCGACGTCGCGGCGGACACGTTCTGTCGTCGCGCCGCTCGAAAGGCACTGCTTAAAGCGCCCGACATCCAGGCCCAGCTCGCGGGCGTTGCGAAGCAGCGCCGAGTCGCTCAAGTTGCGATCGCCACTGTAGAGCTCCTCAACCATCTCCCAGAACTTGCCCTGGTCGGCCGCGCATTCACTGGCCTCGGCGGCCTTCAGCGCCCTGGAATGGATTCGCTCCAGCGGGAATTGGCGAAATACGAACCGGATCTGACTCCCGTATTTGAGACGAATCTGGTGCGCGGCTTGCTCAGCCATCCCACAGGCCGGACACTGGAAGTCGCCGAACTCCACGACCGTAATTGGAGCGTGAGGGTTTCCCGTGATGTGACTGTCGCTGCGCACCAGCCGCTCATCGAGGGCGTGGGCGGACGCGGGCTGCGAGGGAGGCGGCGCCACGTGTCGAGAGACGTAGACGAATCCGGGCACCCCAACGACGATCGCCCCGAGAGCGACCGTGAGATTGGTCCGGAGGAGCGCGCGGCCGGCGGCGGATTCCGGCCAAGGCTGCGGCCGCAGCACGTCCAGAACTGCTAACGCAAATATGAACGTCACCGCCACGGCGGACAACACACACCAAGTGCACCAGGCGTGAAGGACGAAGGCTTCGATGCCTGTCAAATAGAGCGAGAAGAGGAATCCGGCGCCCGAGACGCCGGCCACCGCGTATCGGTTGGCGCGCGCCAAGCGGCTGCCGAGGAGCGGTTCGAAGAAAATCAATAAAACGAGAACGGCATACATCGCCACGCCGAAAACCGGCATGGGAATTCCCCCAGGGTACGCAAAGGGGCTGGCGCGGACGGCGTCGCAGCCGCCTCCAAGGCAAACCATGGGTCGCGAGGAGGAGGTGTAAGCCCACCAGAGATAGGCTGAGTCCCACAGGCCGACTAGACTCAGGGTCAAAAGCACCGACTTTCGCATAATTCCCTATTGTATACCGGGCCAGCCTGTTGTGAACATCGGCGTCGGACCCCGCCGCGGCTCGTCAGGCGCCGGGGCTTTCGAACCGAACCTCCGGTGATTCACGTTCCGAGACGGCCATTTCAAAGAATTCGCGCTGTTGGAAACTAAAGAAACTGGCGACGAGATTGGTGGGGAACTGAGCGACGCGGATATTCAAGTCGCGGACGACCGCATTGTAGTAGCGGCGAGCGAGCTGGATCTGGTCCTCAATCTCACTGATTTGGGTCTGCAGCTGGGTGAAGTTTTCCACGGCGCGCAGTTGCGGATAGTTTTCCGCCACGGCAAACAGCCGCCGGAGCGCCAGCGTCAAAGCCTCCTCGGCTTGGCCACGAGCGGCGGGGTTTCTGGCCGACAGGGCCTGGGTGCGCGCCTCGGTCACTTTTTCGAACGTCGAGCTTTCGTGCGCTGCGTACCCCTTGACCGTTTCTACGAGGTTGGGGATCAAGTCATGGCGGCGTTTGAGCTGCACGTCAATGTCGGCCCAGGCGGAGCCCGATTGAACGCGCAAACGGACTAAGCCGTTATACGCCACAACGACAAAAACCACCACGACGATGACCAACGCTGCCGATGCCAGGAACATGAACTCGCGCGCCTGAACGGGACCGAAGCTCGCCCCCCATTCTCTTCAGAAAATTCCGGCCAACTATACTCGGCCGAGGTTGCGCTGTAAAGCGTCCCGGCCGCCTCAGAGCTGGCTCCGACGACCCCATCCGCCCTCCGAAATATTGACGGTTGACAGGAAACACCCACGAGCGTAAGGTGAAGACTAATAACCGGGCCGTACCGGCATCGTCCGAACCAGACACACCCG
>DATKYV010000296.1:0-2855 GCA_035528275.1 Terriglobia bacterium
CTATCGGCTCTTCATGAAGGCCTACCGGTACCGGTCCGTGGCGTGGTCACCCGGCGCCCGGCTCAGCAAGCCGCTCCGCGAATGCAAGCTGGCGCTGATTACCACCGCCGGGCTGCACCTCTCGTCGCAGCCGCCGTTTGACGCGTCCATCCGAGGGGGCGACTTCACCTTCCGGGAGATTCCCGGCGATATCAGCGTCAGGGAATTGAAGATCTCGCACCGTAGCACGGCGTTTGAGCGCACGGGCGCGCGCGGGGACCGGAATCTGGTTTTTCCTCTCGAGCGATGTCGCGAGCTTGTGGAGCGGGGCGAGCTGGGTGCGCTGAACCGCCGGCATTTCAGCTTTATGGGTTCGATCAGCGCGCCCGGAAGACTCATCGAGAAGACCGCGCCCCAGGTGGCGCAGAAGCTTCGGGATGACGGCGTTGACGCCGTTTTCCTCGTCCCCGTCTGACCCATCTGCAATCAGTCCGTGGGACTGATCTCGAGCGTCATCGAAAAGACCGGGATTCCCACCGTCTGCCTCTCGCTATTGCGTGAGGCGGCCGTGAAGGTGAAACCGCCGCGATGCCTCTTCGTACCTTTCTCCCACGGCTACCCGCTTGGCAAACCGCATCAACCGGAGTTGCAGCACCGAATCCTCGGCGCGGCGCTGGGCCTCCTCAAGGTTCAGAGTCCCGAGCCAATTCTGCAGGACTTCAACCTGCACTGAGCTCCTTGGGCCTGCAATGAGGAATCTTTTCAGGACATGGGGCGCGACTGAGGAGCGAGTCTTGCGCTGTGGCGTTGCCGGAAAGCTTTGAGCAGGCGGAAGAATTTGAGTGAGCGGCGCGCATCCTCCTGGATCTGTATCTTGAGGATGGCCGGGTTCTGGAACTTCATCTCGTCGCGCAGCCGATAGAGGAATTCGATTTCCACCTCGGCCTCGGTAATTTCTCCCGCGAAATTCAGCAGGTAAGTTTCAACCGTCAAGCGATGGTCGCCGAAAGTGGGCTTGTGTCCCACGTTGGTGACCGAATCGTGCAGATTCGCGCCCAGCCGGGTTCGGGTCACATAGACGCCGATCTTGGGCACCTGTTCTTCGACGGGCGCGAGGTTGAGAGTGGGGACGGTGTGCTTTCGCCCCACTCCCAGGCCGGCGACGATGGGCCCGAATAGCGAGAATGGCCGGTCAAGGAGTCTGCAGGCTAGAACAACCCTTCCCAGCGAGAGCAGTTCGCGGATGCAAGTGCTCGAAACTTGCGTGCCGCGCACTTCCAGGATGGGAACAACGTCCAGGCGAAACCCTTCCTGGCGGGCAAGCTCTCCGAGGATCTCAATGTCGCCGGTTTGACGGTAGCCAAACCGAAAACTCGGCCCCACGTGGACCGACGTTACGTGCAGCTTGCCGACCAGAATGTCCCGCACGAATTCCAGAGGCGAGAGGCGAGCCAGTTCCTTGGTGAAGGGTAAAACGACAAGCAGATCGATTCCCAAGGCCTCAATCAGCCGCGCCTTGCGCTGCAGCGGCGTCAGGAGCTTGGGCGCGTGGTCGGGCGCCAGAAATTTCACGGGATGCGGCTCGAAAGTGACGGCCGTGGCGAGCGCCCCCAGAGGTCGCGCCGTCTCCACGACTTTGCGCAGGACTCGCTGATGGGCCAGATGGACGCCGTCGAAATTGCCGATGGTGACGACGGTGCCCACACGCGCTTTCGGGAGTTGGCTTAGGTCGCGAATCAGTTGCATACGGTCAGAGTCCAAACTGGAAAACCGAAATTCGAAAAGCGAAATTCGAAACTTGAAACTCGAAATTCGAGTTTCGATTTTCGAATCCCTCTATTCGGTCCTCCATTCGCTAGCCCGTCAAATCTAGCTTGAGTCCATCATGTGCCAGCCGCACGTTCGGCGGCAGTGCGGCGTTGGTCTCCGCGTGTCCTAATTGATGGGCGATATGGGTAAAGAACGCCCGCCGCGGTTTCAGCTGCTCCACGAGCTTGAGCGAATTCTCCACGGTGGAGTGCGTGGGGTGCGGCTTATGCCGCAGCGCATCCAGGACGAGGACGTCGAGGCCTTCGAGCAGCGCCATGGAATCGTCGGGAATGGTGCTGAAATCCGTGACGTAGGCCGCGTTGCCGAAGCGAAAGCCCAAAACCGGCAGGTCGCCGTGAAACACCGGAACCGGCACCAGCTTCAGCCCCCAGAGTTCGAAAGGCCCATCGATGACGTGAGGGTCGAGTTTTCCAACGCCTCCGTACTTGTAAGATCCGTCGAAGACGTAAGCAAAAATTCTGCGGATGCTTTCCAGCGTGCGAGGGTCAGCGTAGAGGGGAAGCGGCACTTGCTGGCGAAAGTAAAAGACGCGTGTGTCATCGAGCCCCAGCACGTGGTCCGCATGGCCGTGGGTAAACACCACGGCGTCGAGCCGTTCCAATCCCTCGCGCAACGCCTGCTGTCGAAGGTCGGGGGTGGTGTCGATCAGAACGACGCGCCCGTCGAATTCCAGCGCCACGGAGGGCCGGGTCCGCTTGTCGAGGGGATCCTCGGACGTGCAAACGCGGCAGCGGCATCCCACGGTCGGGACGCCCGTGGAGGTTCCCGTTCCCAGAAAGGTCAGCCTCATTTTCCCTTTGCGGGCATTCGCTTCTCGATTTCAACGTAGCTCATGCGAAGTTCGTAGAGGACATCGTCCAGCAACTTGGCTTCGTTCTCGTTGAGATTTCCCCGGGTCTTCTCCCGCAAAACGTCCAATAGATCGATCGTCCGATGGGCGTTGGGCAAATCCGGCGAAATGCGCTCACCGCCCGGTCCGGGCAGAAGTCCCAACTGAAACATGGCGGTGGTGCTCAAATAGGAGACCAGGGTTTCGAACCCCCCCG